>JBEIOQ010000022.1:0-23248 GCA_040377495.1 Halobacteriovoraceae bacterium | reverse complement strand
TGGTAATGAAACAAATGATGAAAACCTTGTGGCAATTATGAATGTGAAAGAAAGTGTTCCATCAGCGAAAGCTTTTAATCATGAATTCGATACGAGACTGTGGCCAGGATCAAGAGAAGCGGGTCCTCGTCGGAGATAGAGACGGGGATTATTTCTTTTTGGCTTTACCTTTCATCAATACATCTAAGGGAAAACTAATCTGAAAACTTATTTCATAGGCTGAAACACTTGAACGAGTGTCGTCATGCAGACTGGTGCGTGTTTCATAATTTTCAAAATGATAATCGCGGAAACGAAGTGAACGAAACATCAATGTTCCGGCAAACAACTGGTGATAAAATCCGCCGCCGATTCCAAACCCTCGTCCCTGTAGACGGTCACCATCTCGGAAAGGGGAGTCGGTGTCTGAATCGGTATAACTCACTTCTTTACGAGCAAAGGTGTAGTATTCAAATAGTAGTCTTACTCGTTGTTCATCTGCGACTAATCCAAGCATCGGACCAAATAAAGTTCGATTGAATGAGTTGGAGTAAGTTCCGTCATGTTCCAGATGTCCATAGCGGGGAGAAGTTCTTTTGACTTTATGGCGTAGGCTTTCTTTAGCAACGGAGCCGACCACACCCAAGCGGAGAGTGCCGAAGCCTATCCCTGCACGTCCCAAGAGCTCAGCATTGGCACCTAAGCCTCGGTGCTCAAAAGCACGATTTGGTTCATCGACATTAAAACTGGATTTACTGAAAGCTAAACCCACACCAGGTTCAGCAAAAATGAAACTGTGGGCGGGTGTACTTAGAAGGGCGAATATCGGTAACAGCTTCTTCATCAATAACTATTGTAGGGGAAAATGCAGCGAATAAAAGAGTCAAAAATTACAGGGGTGGATTTAGTCAAGTAAAAGCCTCTTTTCACTTGATAAAAATGTGTTACAAAGGGTTATGGCCACGAAAGTATTACAATCAGGGCTCAAACTCTCTGGCATTGCCCCCAACATTTTGCTCTCTCATGTAGAGAACACGGTTCCCTTTTTGTTTGGAGGTGAAATCAAACCGAACGGAAAAGACCAAGAATATTTGGCCAAACTCATCCATTACAAAAAAAATCTCAAACAACTTCATCATATCGACTTAGCTGAATATTTTTATTTATGTTTGGCCGCTCATTGGGCGACAGCAGGAACTTTTGTCCCAACGGATGTGGACAATCAGATCCGCGAAGGTCTTTGGTTGCACCCGCAAGCGAAACGTTTTATGAAAAAAATGGCGCAAAAAACCATTGATTCATGGGGCTGGGATTATACTTTGGTGACCAATCGTAAATCTTACAACAATGAAACGGGACATGTCCTTTCCACTCATGAGGGAACGTGGTTATCGGTGGCGATTGGGGCTTACTGCGCTCTCGATACCAATAGTCTCATGGACGAAGCGACGATGGTAAAAGAGGCCATCCTTGGAGAAATCAAAAAAGAAGAAGAGCTCCTCATTCAATTACGTAAAAATAAAGATCATATTAATTTTCTTCGCACTTGTGCTCTCATGGCCCATAATTTTGGGGACCTCGACCGCGTGATGGATCAATGGGGCATGGATACTGAATCAGATTTTTATCAGGATATTTATAAGCTGGGCCATAAATTGAATAAAAATTATTCTCCGATCCTGGTTTATGCAGGTCAAGTGAACAAAGAATTTCTAGCTCAAGAAAACCATCGCCACATGTCCATGCGACAACCAAAGTGTCTTCGTCGCTCCAAAGATTTTTTGATTCCCGTTGGTCCATTTATGGATGACTGGGGAAAATTTTTAGGCCTAACAAAAAAGCTAAGCTTGGATGAAAAAGGAGAAGTGGTTGGGGCCTTTTTTGAAGGTTATAAACGCCAGGACCGTGCATATGGATATGTCCGAGCTTTTGCTGGAATGATGGCGAATTTACCTCAAGGACTCAAAACGCTCGAACGAGAAATTCCTTTTGATATGTTAGAAGAAATGAAGAAAAGTGGCTTTATAGAAAAATCTCACCAAACGAAAGCCGACTTTGAGAAAATGTATAAAGAAAAATTAGAAGCTTTTGTTTGCCCTCTTACAGGGATGAAATTCTAATCTTGCGAAATTCCAAAAACTTTTTTTAAAATACGCTAAGGTCTCCCCGCAAACGAAATCACGTCTACATTTTAGTCTTCAATAATAGGACGCAGAATAACTAGATGGTGTTTTCTGAGCCATTCACATTTAGCTAGATCAGAAAGCTTAAGGAAATCTTTACGACTCTTTTTAACCGCCGTACTACGCTCGTTGATAGGGTAATCTGTTCCTTCAAAAGCACCCCATTTTTTCAACTGTTCATCTGTTGGTGGGAATTCTTTAAAATCAAAAAATTCAAAATCGGTCTCATATTCGGTGAGAATATCTAATAGTTTTTGGATTCCGTCGTCATTTTTAACGGCATAAATTTTATACTGGGCCATACCAAATGTTCCTATCAAAGGTTATACTTATAGTATGAGTGAAAAGGACTTAATTAAGCAAGAGTTAAAGCGAATTTTGGAACAAGATTTGGCCATTGCGAAAGATGTAGGGAAGTCTTTGGACAGTTTTAAAACTCAAGATGATATGAAAGCCGAAAGTAAGTACGACACGCGCAGTATTGAGGCAGGATATCTATCGAGTGCTCAAAATAAGCGGATCGAAGAACTGAAACACCAGTTGAGTCTTTTAGATTTAATGCCACTTAATTCTCAAACTGAAATTTCGTTAGGCTCTATCGTGGAGCTTAAGGAAAAACATCATGTGAAAACCTATTTTCTTTCCCAAGTTTGCGGGGGATCGGTGTTGACTATTTTAGGGAAAAAAATTCACGTGATTTCGATTCTTACCCCTTTAGGTAAAGAACTCATTGGACTCAAGGCGAGAGAAGATTTTGAAGTAGAGATTGGCGGAAATCTAACTGAATATCAAATTCAGTCTGTTCGTTAATGCTCCTAAAAGTCCATGCTCATTAAGGTAAACGAAACAGTATAGGCTGCGACACCTGCCCACATCACAGGACGATGAAGTTTTCCCAGTCCTTCAGGATCTTTTCCATCTTTATAATTTTGATAGGCCAAAAAACCTAAAATGGGAGCAGCGATCATCGCTGGTCCGTGAATCCAGGCCAAACGTTTATGCCAGGAAACTTTCTTGGTATCTTCAACTCCACGGGGTTTTGGTGCACTTAAACTCATATAAGCAGCGGTGTAATAACTGGCCAAGGTTGCTCCACCTAAGGCCATATGTAAATTCAGGTTAGAAGCATCTGAGCTAGACTTGGCACCACCTCTCATCGCACGATCATCATCAATTTGATTACGCCCAATGACCGCAGTCGCCCCTGCCAAAAGCATGAAAGCAAAAGTGACGTGAGTCATCACTTTGTGAGTGCGCAACTTTTTTACTCTAGCATTTGCCATCTCATCATTAAACTGTTCGACCGGGACATAAGGATTAAACAGCCCTAGATCTTTCAGCTCTACCGGTTTGTCGGCGAAAGTTAATTGAGAAAAAAATAAAAAAGTAAAAAGTGAGAAAATTTTCATGCTCTATCCAAAGGTAATGGTGAAAAGTTTTTCTCACGATTTCTTTTGTCTGTAAAGTATTGCCTAGAGCGAAACTTTCTTTAAAAGAGTCATTTCTGCATTGAATGCTGGCCCCATCGCCATTGCCAATCCAAATTCTTCTCTGCTGGTCTTTCTTTTTAACTCTTGGGCCAGCACGGTTAAGACTGAAACGGAAGAAAGATTGCCATGGTTTTTTAAGCTCTCCCAGCTTCCAGCAAATTCAGCATCAGGTCTTTGCATGATATTGGCGATGGATTTAAGAACCTTTGGTCCTCCTGGGTGAGACACAAAAAAATTGATATCAGATTCAGCATAATGATTTTTTTTGAGGAATTTCTGAACATCATCTTTTACATATTTTTCCACAATTTCAGGCACGTTACCGCTGAGAATAAGTTTAAAACCATTATCCACAATATCCCATCCCATCACTTTCTCTGTGTTAGGATAAAAATGACGGTGGTGATCTAGGATTTTAAGATTACCTTTTTGCGCTAAGGGATGTTTTTCACCAGCCATTAGAACTACCGCAGCCCCATCTCCAAAAAGGGAAGCTCCAATCATATTAGACATCGAGACATCATCCAGTTGTAGCGTTAAAGAGCAGACTTCTGAGGCAAGCACTAAAGCGAGCTTATCGGGATAAACTTTTAACCAGTCGTGAGCACGGTTAAGTAAGGCCACACCGCCTAAGCAACCTAAACCAAAAATAGGAGTTCGTGTAACCTCTTCATCAAAAGCAAAATGGTTCATTAATCGAGCTTCCACCGATGGCACACTAATTCCTGTGATCGTGGTAGAGAAGATGGCCCCGATATCTTTTAGTTTAAAATCATAAGATTGATTTAATTGATCGAGACAGGCCTTGAGCATTTTAAAAGAGCTCTCTTGATAAACTTGATTACGTGGGCCAAATCCTTTCAATTTAGGATACTCAAGAAGGGGGAGAACAAATCTTCTTTTTTCTACCCCAGAAGTGGTGGCCAAGCGCTTTAAAACGTCCCCATATTGTGGCCATAATTCGCTCATTAAACCCATGACATCTGTTTGGGAAACTTCATGTTCTGGAAAGCTGGTTTGCACGGCTAAAATCGTACTCATAAATTTGAACTCCTTTTCGAGAAAACCTGTTTTAGGTCATGTTTTCTAGCTTCATTTTCGAATGAAGTCTGACTTTTCTCTATCCAACAGATGCATTATGCATGTAACATCAAGAGCTTATGAGAGAAGAACGCCTTAAAAAACAGCTGAATGACCGTTATATTACATATGCCTTATTAGGAGTTATCTGTTTAATATCAGGCTTTGACATCATTCATGACTTATATGAAAAAGTTCCTTTAGATCATATTATTCATGAAGCTTTTATCTTTGCCGCCAGTATTGGTGTACTCCTTTTACAAATAAAATTTACTTATAATCGGGAGGAATCTTTATCTCACATGGATGCCCATTTAGATCAAGTATCTCAAGAAAGAGATGAATTTAGGGCCAAAGTTAAAGAGTCATCACAAGCTTTCGCTAAGGCAGTAGAAGAAGAATTTACTAAATGGGGTCTGACTGACAGTGAAAAGGATATTTCAATTCTTTTGATTAAAGGTTTAACCATGAAAGAAATTGCGGACATTAGGAAGTCCGTGGAGTCGACGGTTAGACAACAGGCCATGAGCATCTATAAAAAATCTAAATTAGAGGGAAGACAACAATTAGCGGCTTATTTTCTAGAGGATCTATTTTAGTAGTCACTTCTCATTTTCTTTTTTTCTGAATGTAATTTTTTTGATTTGAGTCGTTTTTCGATGGCACTTCTTTTAGGTTTGGTCTTTCTACGGATTTTAGGGCGTATAAGGGCAATTTGAATCATATGCGTAAGTTTCTCTAGGCAGTCATCCATATTGGCCTTCTGAGAGCGAAATTTTTGGGAACTTAAAAAAACTTTGCCTTCCTCATTAACAAAATTTCCGTACAAATTGAGAAAACGTTGTTTTGCCTCTGGGTCGAGAAGTATGGTTGCGTCAAATTTCCAGTGGAGATTGGCCTTTGTATTCACTTTATTAACGTTCTGTCCCCCAGAACCGGAGCTACGGGCGAAGGTAAATTCGAGTTCATTCTCTGGAATTTGAATTTTTATCATAAATCATTGTAGGACGGGGTAAACCTCATGGCCAATGTCATTTTTTTTAAGTTTTCGACTCTAGTTTGTTAATGCTAGTTTAGACTCCTTAGTCTTAATTTCGAGGTAAAAATGAAGTCAATCGCCCTCATTTCAATGTTTCTGTTTTCTAGCTTAACTCATGCAGTGAAATTAACTGATTATCAACCTTTCGGGTACGAAGTGCTTTTTACCAATCCAACTTGCCGTGAATATAAGTACGCTGCTCCCGAAGTGGCGAATAACGGACAAATGTTAACAGCGAAACCCAAAAATGTTTATTGCAAGACGAGTGATCTAAAAGCTTCAGCTTTGCGCCCAGAGTCTCCTCAATTTCGTTTGATTGAGTGGATTAAAGACGTACAGACCACGGAAATTTTCATGGCCTATTTAAGTTTTTCTAATACCGAGGTAGCGAAGGAACTTTGTAATGCCGTCAAACGAGGAGCAACACTTAATATCGTTTTAGATAATGGCGCTGCTGATACAGGTGAAGGTCAGGAAAATGATATGGCGGAAGGCCTGAAGAAATGTTCGATGAAAGAAGGTTTAGTGAAAGTTCACTACCGTGGAAACGAAGGTTCTCTGGGATTTGCCCATAACAAGTTATTTGTCGTGAATCCTAAGGATGCAAAAGTTTTTAAAATGGTTTTCTCTTCAGGAAATATGTCAACGGGAACAGCGATTCACCATGAAAACTGGAACTTCATCACCACATCACAAGAATCCTATTTTGCTCAAGCACATCAATGCTTAATGAAAGCAGTGATTGATCATGGAAAAAGCAAAGTGGAATTTGCAGCCTTCTTAACCGAATGCCGTGGCCAGATTAAAGCACAGGAAGAAACAGATATTCGTTCTTACTTCGTTCCAGCTGATGGAACAAAAGCTTTCAACGCTTTGAAGTCTTACGCACTAAAAGCGAAGGACGTTGATATGGTGGCCCACCGTTTTAGTGGGAAATTTTTAACACTGGCGCGTGATCTCAAAAAGGCTGGGAAGAGTGTTAAACTGGTCACGGATGACGATATTTACTGGTCAGCAAAACTGAATGTCGATACTGGTCGTAATACGGTTGGTGAATCAGTTGCCGTGATGAAACTTAACCAAGAAGGTGTCGCGATGAAATTCATGCAAACCAATCATGCTCAAGTCCTATTACAGCATAATAAATTTATGGTGATGGATATGGGGAATGATAAGACGACTGTGTTTGCTGGGGCAGGAAATTTCACTTCTTCTGCCGTAACCTCAAACTTTGAAAACTTCTACCTGATTCATATTCCAGAAGTGACAGCGAAGTTCAAAGCTCAGTACGCGAAATTCTGGAATGAAATGGCGACACCAGAAGAACTTATGCCAAGAGAAAATGCTTTACCTTAATCTCTATACTTTGAGTGCTTGATCAATATCCTTGATCAGGCACTCTGCTTTTCTCAATCCCACAGACATTCGTAACAAGCCTTTTTCAAAGGGAGAGTCATGTCCCGCTCGAGCGAAGGCCATGGTGGGAACCAAGTAAGCTTCAACACCACCATACGATACGGCCATATGAAATTCTTTTAAGTTATCAGCAAATTGACGAATAAATTCGGGAGTCTTATTTTTCATAACAAGGGAGAAAAGTCCCACAGGATAATGATAATCCGGATGGGACCAATCATTCTCTATACTCCAAGGATAATTCACTTTTTCGATCGCAGGATGTTTACGAAGATAGTCTACTAGTTGAGTGGTTTGCGTTTTGATCCAAGCATTTCTTGCATTGAGAGATTTGAGTCCACGTAGACTCATCATTGCATTTTGTGGAGACATGATTCCACCTAAGGTCATCAATCCATATTCAAAAATGATTTTACGATGGGCCTTGCTCATACAAATCGAGCCACCCATGACATCAGAGTGCCCAGAAACAATTTTGGTGGTGGAGTGAATGAGAAAATCAATTTGATCTCTCAAATGAGATTTCAAATTCCCCGGCCCTAGATAAGTATTATCCATGGCAGTTAAAATATTTTTCTTTTTTGCCAACGTGAGAATCTCTTTTAAAGGAATCTCTTCAAACGTCATAAAACAAGGATTTTCCAAATAGATAAGTTTGGTGTTGGGCTTAATATGCTTTTCAATGTTTTTTAAATCTTTTTCGTCTAAAACGGTTACTTCAATTCCAAACTTGGGCAGTCGTCCCTTGATTAATTTTCTCGCCCAAGAGTAAATGTTATAATGGCAAATCACATGGTCACCTGCTTGAAGCATGCTGAAGGTGAGTGCTGATATCGCCGCCATGCCCGAAGAAAAACTCAGCGCTGTTTCTTTTCCTTCTAGTTTTGCCATTTCGGTATTAAATTCTTCAATAGTAGGGTTCGCTCCTCGGGAATAAACGGGAACTTCATCCTCATGAAATACAGCTTGCTGGAATTCTGCTACAGTGGAAAAAAAGAAATTGGCCTGATGGTAAGTAGGATTCATGGGTTTTGCCTTTGAAGGTTAAATTTGAAGTTATAGTATAGCGAAAAAAGTGAAATATTGTTACCATCTCCTTATGTGGATATTTTTACTTTTTTTACCTCTGGCGTTAGCGCAAAAACCTGACTGTTCAAAAGTTGAGATAAACTTTAATTTGGGGATGGCCAATAATCCGGTTAATTGTGAACGTAGCGCTGATTGTGCTGTCAAAAACTATCATTACGATCCTTGTGTGCCAGTGGCAGTGAGAAAAGATTTTGAAATTCAGGATTTTCAAAAACACCGAAGTGAAGTACACAAGCTTTGTGGTTATGTTCCCAAACCGTGTGCAGCTCCAATCGATAGCGTTTACTGTGTGCAGAAGAAGTGTCTCTTAGGTCAGCACTTGCGTAGTAAGTTTGAGCAAGTGACCTTCTATTTACCTCATTTTCAGTCAGCCAAATTTGAAATGACGAAAGATACAGGAATTCGTTGTGCTTCTGCTCCCTGTCCGTCTCGCGAAACTTTTCAAGCGGGTGAAATAAAGAATTATCGCTTTACCGTTTCTATGGCAGAACTCTTAAATAATCGTGGTCACGATGGTCTGGCCCTTGTCATCAATGGGAAAACGTTTGTGTCGTTAAATTTTGATTGGATTGCGGGCCAATTGCCCAACGAAATAAAACTGGAAACTAAGCCAGTTGATTAAGCATTTCTTCAAAACGAGTGGTTTCCTCGCTTAGGCGCAAACTCTTTTCTTCTAATTCAAAAAAAAGGTCTTCAATTTTCTTCTCTGCATTTTTAATATTGATGGAGAACTCGGCGATTTTATGGGTATGACCTTCAGCGCTTGCCTTTAAAATAGCTTCATTATTGATCGTGATAGAGGTTTCAAGATTAGTAATCTCAAGCTCAATCTTTTCTACTTGAGATTTTAAAGGATTTAAAATCTTGGCCCTCTCTTTAATAATATTGGCCCTTTCATGCTGCATTTCTTTACGTGAGAGACCTGATTTTTTGACTTCTATCCCTTGGTTTTTCTCTTCTTCCCAACCCACTTTTTCGATAAATTCATCGTATGATCCATCAAAAACCACTTGCTCATCATTTTGGAAAACAATAAATCGCGTAGGGAGTTCTTTTAAAATCATTTCACTGTGAGTAACGATAATCACGGTGCCTGGAAACAAAACTAAACTTTCAGTTAAGGCCGAAATAGAATCCATATCCAAGTGGTTGGTTGGTTCATCCAGGAAAAGAACATTGGCCTCTTTGGCGAGGATTTTTCCTAATAAAACACGGGATTTTTCTCCACCCGAAAGCACAGAAATCTTTTTCGTGGCATCATCACTAGTAAACATCATAGTGCCACAAATGTTACGAACCGCTGTTTTAGAAAGATTAAAATCAGCACTTCCGATTTCTTCTTCGACGGTGAGACCAGGGTTCAATCGAGCAATATTAGTTTGACCAAAAACACCACTTTTCAGTGAATTATGTTCCTTCACTTCTCCTGAAATGGGAGTAAGAAGTTTCGCCATGAGATTCATGAGCGTACTTTTTCCCTTTCCATTTTTACCAATAATGGCAATCTTTTCTCCATGTTTGATATTGATAGAGAAGTTTTTGATAATCGGTTTATCTTGTTGGTATGAGAAATTGAGATTTTGAGTTTCTAAAATGTTTTTTGCCTGGGTGCTGGCATAGTTAAACGTGAAACCAAGACTGGCAATACGAGCGAGTTTCTCCTGTTCTGGCATTTTTTCTAATTGTTTAATCCTTGATTGTACCAACGTAGCTTTGTGTGCCTGAGCGCGAAACCGGGTGACGAATTCTTCGATTTCTTTGCGCTTTTTTTCATCATTGGCGCGTGTTTTTTCATAGATCTCTTCTTCCATAATGATTTGCTCTACCACCTTTTGGGTATCGCCTTGGATTTTTTTTATTTTTAGTCTATGAATCATCGCTGTATGAGTGGAGACTTGGTCCATAAAGTCGCGATCGTGAGAAATAATGATCAGTTCATTCTTCCACTGTTTTAAAAAACCAACCAGCCAGCGAATGGAAATAATATCCAGATAGTTCGTGGGCTCATCTAGGAGTAAAAGATTTGGACTACTCACCAGAACTTTCGCCAGATTTAATCGGATCTGAAAACCACCAGAAAATTCTCCAGGAGCTCGTCCCATATCCGCTTTAGTGAAACCAAGCCCGAAAAGAATCGCCTCGACTTTGTAAGTATGATCTTTTTCTTCCGGAAGAAGTCCTAAACAGGCTTCATCCAAAACTGATTGTTCTGTGAACTTTAAGTGCTGGGCCAGATGCCCTAGACGATAATTTTTTGGCAGTGAAAGTGTTCCTGAATCATAGGCTTCTTCACCTAGAATCATTTTGAAAAGGGTGGATTTTCCGTAACCGTTGCGTCCCACCAGGCCTAGTCTTTCCCCTGCCTGCATTTGTAGGGTAATCTGGTCAAAGACCACCCTGGTTCCATAAGTTTTAGTGAGATTTGTTATTTGTAACATGTTGGCATATTATCATGGGGAAAAAGAGAGGGGAAGGATGAAACTATACGGAATTCCAAACTGTGATACGGTCAAAAAGGCGCGCACTTATTTAGATAAGGTAAAAGTCAGCTATGAATTTGTGGATTTTAAAAAATACACTCCGACCATTGAGGATTTAGAAAGATGGGGCAAGGCCTTTGGTGGACATCCAGTAAATAACAAAGGACTTACCTATAAAAAGCATAAAGACGAGTATGAAAAATTATCAATTAAGGCGCAATTGAAATTTATTCAACAGCATACTTCCATGATTAAGCGACCTATTCTGGAAAATAAGCATAAAGTATTGGCCTTTGGCTTTGATGAGAAAATATTTGCAGAAGTTCTTTAAACTTTAGGCATCGATTTTGGTAATTCAATGACAAAAGTTGTGTTGGATTGGGAATGATCTACATAAAGTCTTCCTTTATGAGTTTGAATAATAGCTGAGGATATACTTAAACCAAGCCCTGTCCCTTTACCCACTTCTTTTGTCGTAAAGAATGGAAGCATAATTTTTTCTGCGACATCACGAGAAATGCCAAGGCCTGAGTCAATAATACGGATGTCCACTGTATTATCATGTGATACAACCTTAATCTTAACGTAGGGGTCTGCTTTTCCCTCAATGGCGTCAAAGGCATTGTTGAGAAGATTTAAAATGACTTGTGAGATTTGCACACTTCGACAATTGATGAAAATAGTAGGATCAATTTCTTCCACTTCCAGTTCCACTCCATGATTATTAAATCGAGTTCGACAGAAATCGACTGTTTCTGACACCACTTCAGCGACCTTGGCAGGTTCAAAATCATCATGTTCAGCATCGCGAGCAAAATTTCGCAGACCTCGAATAATTTTTGTTACACGTTTAATCGTATTAATGACGGAGTCTGTGGTGGTAATAACTCTTTCTTTATCTAGCAAATCATTCTCAGCATAGCGTTTTAGCTGTTCTACCCGGCCCTGGATAATGGCCAGAGGATTATTAATTTCATGAGCGATACCACCTGCTACTTCCCCCAGTGAAGTCATTTTTTCTGCGTGCAGTAGTTTTATTCTTTGCTCTTCTAGAAGTTGCTTATCACTGACTTTTTGAGTGATGTCTTCTGAGATCCCAAGTAAGAATTTCGGATTTCCATTAGAATCGTAGATAGGAACTTTCATCGTGTGGAGTAAACGTTCACCTTTGCTCGTCGTTTGAATTTTTTCTTCAGGAATATCGATGATTCTTTTTTGCGCCATGGTTTCTAAATCTTTTTTACGGAAAAAGTCAGCCTGCTCCTGTGGGAAAAAATCATAATCCGATTTTCCCAGAACCTGATCAGCGTTTAATCCCAAAAGTTCTTCGCAATATTTATTCCACATGGTGAAACTATAGTTTTTCTCAACATCTTTGCAAAAAAGAGTTACCGGTAGAGCATCTATCACGGTATTAAGAAAAATATGATTATCATTTAATTTTTCATTAAGTTTTAGTGTTTCTTGATTCTGATCTGTGGCCATTATGGCCTGGTGACTTATGATCGAAAGCATGAACGCAAAAATCAATCCAATCAGATAGACTACCATGGGCAATAAATTACTATGCTCCCGAAATGTATCTAAGAGCGGCTGTACTTTAAACATCCAAACAAGATTATTAATCTTAATTTTTCCAGGAACTTCCCATGTTTTTAGGAAAACGCTGATTTTTGGATCATAATTACTAAAAACAGTTGTGTTTTGGTCCATTAGTTTGAATGCATGCTGTTCAAAGTTCACCAAGTTTTCAATAAAGAGGTTTAATTTAAAATTGCCCAGCAGATAACCCTGAATGCTTTTTTTCTCATTATAAATTGGATGGATGGAGCTGAAAGTATGACCCGAGAATTGAGAAAAATAAACGGTACTCATGATTTGATTTTTCGACAGGTGAGCTTGTTCAATGTCTTTGCTGACTTTTTGCAGGATTTCCAGAGAGGAGCTTCCTCGTGACGTAGCATTTTGATATGAAGCATGGGTGATGTTCATCTGCAGATCGACCACCAGCAGGGATTCCATATCTTTATAGTCGCTGAGATGATTTTTCGCATCCTCTGGCCATAGTTCTTTCATTTGTTTTGTACTTAGAGATCCTAGACGCAAGGCCATTCGTTGCAGAGTTCGAGATCTTTCAGTAAAACCTCGTCTAATCTGCTCAGATATATTAATCGCGGATTCTTCATTATAGTTTCTAAACTGACTGACTTGATATTGGAGCATAACATGAGTGACAACTCCGGCTAGCCCAATGAAAAAAAGTTGTGCATAAAGAGCAGATTTAAGAATACGCTTTTTGGCATGTTTCAAAATAAGCTGGTGGATATAGATAACACCGGCGACACCCAGAATTAAGAAACTCCATGCGGTTTGAGGGGCCATCCTGGCATAAGCACCCCATCCGTAATAGGCATAAATTTTTACATAATAACCTAACAGAGCATAAAAGCCAGGTACGATGGTTGCTCCATAGAGTAGCGCGGCTATAAAAGTTAACCAGGTTTTTTGCGGGCGTTTAATTAATATGAGGGTAGCTAAAGCAAGAAAGACAAAACAAAAGGCAGTGTCAGGGGCCATACGACCAGGACTAGAAAGAAAACCGATAGCACTCGATGAGACAAAAATTTGATTAATTCCATTTTTCCAGTGAAATAAATATTCGAGGATCGTAATCCAACTAATCAGAGCGCTTAAAATAAGAAAAATAAAACTAGTGAGTCTTTTTCCTTGAAAAGCAAAAAACATTCCCAGAGATGAAAACGCAAAACAAAGAGCAGTATTGAATTGCATTGAAATACGTTGGCCGTGCAGCTTGACAAACCTATCGGGGAAGAAGAGCCACGAGATGATTGTGAATAGAGCTGAGGCAAGGGTCATTAATACTAAAATGTTAGCAGTTTTAGATTGAGGATTTTTGGCGTAGACGAGGTCCATAGTGTCATTATGTTAGGGTAAAATGCGACCTTTTACAAACCGCAACCCACTAAGGTCAAACTTTTTTCCTGACGATAAAGTATTTATTATTAACTTATCGCGTTCTGATTACTTAAAGCGTTTCAATCAAGCTTAAAAGATCCCCTTGACCTTCCCATGATGGGAGGCTTTATGCTAAGGTTAAGGGGGGTTATTTTATGAAAACCGTTAATATAAAAATTCAGGGTATGAGTTGTTCTTCTTGTGTAGGAAGAGTGGAGAAAACTCTTTCTAAAATTCCAAGTGTGAAAGAAGCAAAGGTGAGCTTGGCCACCAATTCGGCCATCGTTCACTATGATGAAAAATTAGGTGCGCCCCAAGACTTAGTCAATGCGGTCGAAACCATTGGCTACGATGCAAGTTTAGAAAAAGATCAACCGTCGTCTGATGAAGATGAAGAGCCTCTGGGTCGGAATCTCCACTTACTCTTAAGTATACTTCTCACTGTTCCTCTCGTGCTTCCCATGATTTTGATGGTGTTCGGCATCCACTGGGAATTGTCTGCTTCCTGGCAATTAGCGCTGGCAACTCCTGTCCAATTTTGGATCGGAGCTCATTTTTATCGTGGTGCCTTTCATGCTTTAAAAAATAAATTGGCCACCATGGATGTATTGGTGGTGTTAGGTACGTCAGCGGCATATTTTCTTAGTCTTTATCATTTTATTTCAAAGCAACATGAATTTTACTTTGAAAGTAGTGCTACGATTATTACCTTAGTGATGTTTGGTAAATGGTTAGAAGAAAAAGCCAAACATCGCACCACTAAAGCAATTCGCTCTCTTCATCATCTACGTCCAGCGAAAGCAAGACTAATTCAAAATGAGCAAGAGCGAGAAGTGGAGCTGAAGGATATAAACGTTGACGATCATATTTTAGTCAAAGCCGGTGAGCGTATTCCGATGGACGGAATGATCGTTTCCGGTGCCGCTTTTGTAGATGAGGCCCTTTTAACCGGCGAAAGTATCGCGCAAATGAAAAATCCCGGTGATGCAGTGATTGGGGGAAGTTTTAATAGTAATGGATACCTCACTATCCAAGTCACAAAAAAATTAGAACAAAGTTATCTTAATCAAATGATGCTTATGATAGAGGATGCGGCCTTATATAAAGCTCCCATTCAAAGGTTCGTGGATAAAATTGCTGGAGTTTTTGTTCCCGTCGTTATCTTTCTTTCCCTCTTAACTTTTTTGGGATTAGTTTTTTCTACACACGATACAGGACTGGCATTACTTAGGGCCGTGGCAGTTTTAGTCATCGCTTGCCCTTGTGCTTTAGGATTGGCTACACCTACGGCCTTCATTGTGGGAACAGGGAAAGCTGCAGAAAAAGGAATTTTAATTCGTCATCCTGAAGTGATGGAAAAAGCTAAAAAGCTAGATGTTATCGTTTTTGATAAAACGGGAACCTTAACCACGGGGAAGCCTTCCGTCGTCACCATTCAACACCAAGAGTTATCAGAAGATCAATTTTTGACTTTACTCTTAAGTTTAGAAAAGAAAAGTGAACATCCCTTGGCCGCAGCTTTAGTTCGCTATACTCAAACGAAAGAATTAAAAACAGAATTCGTCAGTGATTTTGAAGTTTTGACAGGCGCAGGCGTTCAAGGAAAAATTTCCGGACGAAAATATTTATTAACTTCATTGAAATATTTAAAACTTAAAGGCTTAGATTATAATTTTTTTCAAACCACCATTGACCAGGCTTTAAATAAAGGAGAATCCTTAAGCTTTTTAGTTGATCAAGAAGTGAGTAAAGTTTTAGGTTTAGTCAGTTTTGCTGACACACTTAAGCCTGAAGCCAAAGACTTGATTCAGAATTTAAAAGCGAGAGGGATTGAGAGCGTTTTACTTTCTGGTGATAACCAAAAAGCAGCTCAATATGTGGGGAATCAACTGGGAATCGCTCAAGTTTTTGGAGAACAAAGTCCAGAGTCGAAACTGGCCTTCATCCAAAAGCTACAAAGCGAAGGAAAAATTGTCGGCATGGTGGGAGATGGTATTAATGATGCACTCTCTCTACAAGCAGCGGACTTAAGTTTTGCCATGAGTTCGGGCACTGATGTAACAGTATATCTTTCTTCTTTTATCCTCATGAGATCCAATTTAGGCTTAGTTATTGAGGCCCTGGATATTTCGATGCTTATTCATCGTAAAGTAAAACAGAATCTCTTTTGGGCGGGTATTTATAATATTTTAGGTATTCCACTCGCTGCTTTTGGTTGGTTGAATCCTATGTTGGCGGGAGCTTGTATGGGACTAAGTTCTGTCAGTGTTATGCTCAATGCCTTAAGTATTAAGAGGAGCAAAATATGAATATTGGTGAACTGGCAAAACGATCAGGTGTCACAGAGAAGATGATCCGCCATTATGAAGAAATCGCAGTCATACCTAAAGCCAAGCGTAGTTCTGCCGGTTATCGCGTTTACACTGAAAATGATGTGGCCATATTTCAATTTTTGAAACGTTCGCGCGATCTTGGATTTTCGATGGCAGAGATTAAAGAGTTAATCAGCCTTTGGAGAAATCCCCGCAGAACGAGCGAACAAGTGAAAAAATTGGCGCAAAAACATTTAGAAGAGTTAAAAATAAAGATTGAAAAAATGCAAATGATAGAGAAAAATTTAAAAACGTTAATCCATAGTTGTCATGGGGATCATCGTTCAGAGTGCCCCATCTTAGAGAAACTAGCTCACTAGCTTGGAGATCATATGTTACGTTCTATTTTGATGATCATTTTCTTTGTGAGCTGTTCTTCTCCTTTTAAGAATCACGAAGGTGATAAGAAAGAGTTGAACGGTCAAAAGTATCGTCTCGAAAAATCATTCGGTCATCTCAAAATCCGCCCTTTGCATAAGCAGTGGGTGAAATATCCCTTCAAAAGTTATGATGAACGCTTGGAATTTTTAAAGCAGGTTAGTTATTATGAAATGGGTGAAACTTGTGGTGAAAAAAATCTCAGAATTGATGTTAAGATGACAGTGCTGGAAACAGAGCCATCTCTATTCTTCAATATTGAAAATCCTGCGGGGTTGATAGTGGACTTCAATTGTAAAATTGTACCCTAAAAAAAAGGCTCCTTAAGGAGCCTTTTTTTATTCATCAGCAGTGTTATCCATAGCGTCTTCGTGATCCCCAACATCAATTCCTTGCGCTGGTTTTTCACCTTTTTTCTGACCATCATGCTTTTGTTTATAAATATGTTTAGAAGCTTGGTTTCTTTCTTTATGCAGTTTCAATTTTTCTTCTTTAGATAGTTCGCCATCGGCTAAAGCATCTTTGCGATCTTGACGGATTTGTTGTTGCTCTTGACGCAACTTGTGGGCTTCCTTTTTATTAAGTTCGCCCGATTCTACTCCCTGCTTTATGCGTTGTTGTTGATTCTTGCCTCGGCCAGCAAAAGCGGTAAGGGTTAATGATAAAAAGAGAAAGAAAATAATCGATTTCATTGGTGTCTCCAAAATATTGTTGAGATCACTATTCTAAGCTGAAATTGCGTAGACAACAAGTCTTTGTCTTAGGATAATGGTGTCATGCAATTATTGCTTATCTTTACCACTTTAATCCTACTTGTTTCTTGTTCCAGTCATAAGGCCGAAGTGGAAAATAAAGGTGTGCTTAAAGAACTTTACCAAGATCAATATTTTGCTGAGATCGCTGAAACCTATATTCGTACTCGTCCTGTAAATCCTACTTGGACTGGATACCGGAGTATTGATACTGAGCCGGAACGCGTGAGTTTTTTGGTTAGGGCGGCTCTCGTAGAAGTGAATAATTCCTGTTCTCATCAGACTCAAGCGAAAATTATAGGTAAGCCTTCGATCTTAAAGACTAAAGGACCTGTGGCCAAAGACCTAGTGATTAATCCTACTGGCGTAGAGATTAAATATCGCTGCCTTAAACGCTAAATTCACCCCTGTAGACATTTCACACCTATGATTAAAATCATGTTTTTTCGGCTATAGTCGATCACCATTTTCATAACCCTAGGAAGGCAGCGATGATGATTTTAACCCTCTTGATAAGTAGTGCTTTTGCAGCTCCCATTAACATTTCTTTACTGCAAAAAAGTATTGAAGCCAAAGGTCTTAAGTGGACTGCTAAAGAAAACTGGGTGACAAAACTTTCTGTTCAAGAAAGAAAACGTCTACTCGGCGCTGAAGCAGCAGTAGGAAATGTAGAAGATGATTACTTAGAAAGTATGAATGCTCCTGTTGATGCTCACGATTGGCACAACGTAAATGGAGTGGATTATATGGGACCCGTGATGAACCAAGGAAACTGTGGTTCTTGCGTGGCCTTTGCTACTGTGACGACGCTTCAAGGTCAGATGACAGTAACCTCAGGACAGCCCTGGTATCATCCAAGTTATTCTCCCCAGGCCCTTTTTGGTTGTGGAGGCGGTACTTGTGATGGTGGATGGCTCATCGGTCAAGCGGCTAACTTTGTCGTAAAAAATGGTGTCGTAGACAATGCCTGTCTTCCTTATACTTCGGGCTCAACCGGAAAAGATGTCGCTTGTAAATCAGCTTGTGCAAATGCTGGCCAAAGAACATTAAAAGCCTTGAGCACGAATTCTTACGGTGGAATATTCGGAGGAGCAACGACTTCACAAATTATTGCTGCTTTAAAGAAGGGTCCTCTCATTACACGTATGAATGTTTATAAAGATTTTATGGCCTACTCTGGCGGAATTTATAAATCTACTTCCAATGAGCAAGAGGGTGGTCATGCGATTAGTTTAGTTGGTTATAATGCTACAGAAAAATATTGGATTATCAAAAACTCTTGGGGTGAAGATTGGGGTGAAAAAGGTTACGCTCGTATCAGTTGGAGCGATAAATCTGGAATCGGTAGTGCTGCTCAAAGTTTTATCCTGGCCAAAGATGCTAACTATGTGAATATTATCTCTCCTATGGACGGAACTTATATTTCAGATCTTTCGAGTTTAAAGATTGCTCACGCTACGACGACAACAGAACAAATTAACACTGTCTTAAAAAACAAGAAGACTAATGTTACATATAATTTGGACTGTACTCAAGCCACGAAAACGAATTGTGTGGCAGCGATGGAAAAAGGTATTCCTGATGGTGAGTATGAAGTTTATGCTCAAAAAGGAACTAAGCGTTCTGTGTACCAACGTTTATTTGTCGTCAACAAAGCCCCAGGAGCTTCAATTAAAGTCTTAACCACAGGTGTAGATTTGGCCAACTTAAAAGACCGCATTGAAATGGATGTGATCACGGCGACAACTTCTGTTCCACTGGAAAATATCGAATTGATCGTGGAAGATATGAGCAAGAAAGAAGTGTACAAAAGAAAACAAGGTGATGTTCTATCTCAAATGAAAATTGGTTTCAGAACAACCAACGTACCCAATGGTACTTATAAAATGTATATTCGTGGAAACATTACGGTGAAAGGGAAAGTTTACTCCACAGAGTCAGCCAAGATGACTATTACCATTAAAAATAAAGTTCAATTAGCTCAGTTATAGGTCTCATCTTTTGGGCAGTCCCGTTCTAAGCGGGACTGCAAATCTTTTACAATATCGATTCGTCTCTGTTTTGGATCATCACTAAATTGTTTTTTATATTCGGCGATATTCAGCAATGAAAAATTCATAGATATTTTTTTAAAGGGAGTGGGATAGTGCTCACCAGGAGCTTGCACGTGGTGAAGTCCTCCACTTAAGCATAAAAGCATATCTCCCTCATCCATCTTTTCTAGAATGTCGACTATGCCTCCTCTTATCGTCATTGGTTTACCATCTTTGTCCAGACCATTAGGGCGTTTCATGCGTCCCTCCGGAGCGATCATCACAATGTCTGTCGGTAAAATTTGAACCAGGAAATTATCCCAAGACTCGTCACGCTTTCTGGTGATGGAAGTAATATTGGGAACCATGAGCTTCCAAAAACGTCCCACCAAGGGGCGATCGAGGGTAATATTGGCCCCTGGAATATTCATCGAAGCCGCCATTCGCCACAAAAAAGAAAACGGCAGAGCTGTAGTAAAAAGAGGTTCATAGAGGCTCGTATGGTTTAAAAAAACCATCAGCCTTACATTTTTAAAGGGATGCGAGGTTTTGGGAGTGAGCCAGTTAAAACGTGAGCTATAAAAAAGATGAGACAAAATCTTAACTGTTGATAGAATAATGAACGACGCCAATTTACGCAGGAAATTCATAATCAAAGTGTAACTCTAGAAGAGTAAAAAGATCAAGAAAGTGAGTGTTATATTATGGGACAAATGAAGGCCGAATATTTAGGAAATTTTAGAACCAAGGCACTGCATTTGGATTCGAATTCGACTCTGATTACTGATGCCCCGAAGGATAATCAGGGCCTAGGTGAAGCTTTTTCGCCTACAGATTTACTTTGTACTTCGCTGGCCTCCTGTAAGTTGACGATTATGGGTATTAAGGCCAAGAGTTTAGGGCTTGAGCTGACCGGAGTCAGCATTGATATAGAGAAGAAGATGGCGCAAGCCCCTCGTCGGGTAGAGGAAATTGTCTTAACCTTCCACTGGAATGGATTGGATAAAAAAATTCAACCGGAGCATCTGGAGTCACTGAAACGTGCTGCTTTGGCCTGTCCTGTGGCCCTTTCCCTTGACCCAAATATTAAAAAGACGATAAACTGGTAATCCATGAAATTGCTCTTTTTCTTATGTATATTTTTTTCCATCCAAATTTATGCTCGCCATGAAAAGGTTAGTTACAAAGAAATTCCTTTTAAGGACTATAAGATTTCTTTGCGCCAGGAAAATTTGAAAGATGGAGCTGTGTCTGCATTAATTGAAGTAAGAAAAGGGCGCACTATAACTGCTAAAAAAAATTATGCCACTATTCAAAGCAATGGGGGGCATGCTGCTGTTCACTTGAACCGTCGTCAAAAACTCGATGATATTTTTATGTTATACAAGTTTGGGGATTACGACTCACGCATTCTTCTCATCAACGCGAAAGGACAGCTTTTAGACCTTCCAGGAGGGGAGATTTTCCATGATGAAAAGGAAGGACGACTAATCTTTCTCCGTAATTATGAAACAGAACCTTACGCAGAATACGCTGTTTATGATCTCAAAAATCAAAAGATCATCTTCCATCTTAAAGACTCGGCCAAAGTGCATACCTTTAATGATCAAATTCATTATCAAGTGATGAAAGGTGGGAGTAATTACTACGCAGTTTCCAACCATAGTAAGGATAAGCTTGGGGCGGTGATATTTGATATGAAAGGTAAGCGTGCGGTTAAAGCACCCTATGAAGCTGTCATGAAAGTGAAACTCGTTCCACTTAAAACACTTTAAAATTAGCGTAAATTAGGAAGCTGACACTCTTGGATGATCTCAATCGTCTTAAGACCAGTCGCGTGCTCATTCATGATGACTAGATCGTTTCCAGCTTTCTCAAAAGAAGCGACGAAATGGTTAAAGAAATTTCCCTGATGAACGCGAACAATATCTTCTAGGAAATTCATCTTAAGCTTTTTACGCTCTTTAAATTCAGGAAGATTCACTTCTTGGTTCGTTTTTGGATCACGATTAGAAATCAAACGTACGGTCATGCCTTCACAATCTTTTTGAACGATCTCAATTAAGTCATATTGAGAAAAATCACCTTTGAACATTCTATTATTAAGTGCCAGATAAGGCTTATCGGCACTGCCTTGGCAGACCATATTGTTAATTGAATAGAGGCCAGAGACATTGGTACAGGCTTTCTTGCGTGCGTGAGCAGCAAGAGAGAACATAGACACTATTATCAGAGCGAAAATGGTGATGTTGTTCATACGCTTTTTTGGGCCTTCGGTGAGGTTAAATACGGGGGGATAATAACATCTAAACGTTAGTTCAGGGAGCCCAGCCTGTAAAGATTACTATGGGAATCAGGAAAAAGGCGATTCCTAATGGAAATTTATTGCAAACACCGCCTAAACAGGTCGGTCACAATCGCGTAAATGCGCTGTGGCTCGCTTTTGGCGAAGGTTTAGTTAGGATAGGGCATTCTACACAACCCCCAAATGAGGAGATTCCTATGAAACTTTATTTCAGTCCAGGTGCTTGTTCACTAGCTCCACACATCGTGCTAAACGAGATGAACCAAGCTTTTGAATTTGAAGCAGTAGACCTAAAAAATAAGACCTGCGCGTCTGGTGATTTTACAAAAATAAACAGCAAAGGTGCTGTTCCAACGCTAAAAATGGAAAATGGCGAATATCTAACAGAAGGTGCTGTGATCATGCAATATCTTGCTGATCAAAAACCAGAACTAGGTCTTCTACCAAAATTCGGTACTCTTGAAAGATACCGTGCTCTTGAGTGGATGAACTACATCGCCACTGAAGTTCACCGTGGTTTCTCTCCACTTTGGGGAGCAGAGAAAGTAATGAATGCTACTTTCACTAACCCAACAACCGAAAACATTGATAACTTCAAGAAATTCCACATGGATAACATGGGCAAAAAATTTGATTACATCAACGCCAAACTAGCGAACAACGATTACTTCATGGGCAAAAACTTTACTATCGTTGATGCTTATATGTTCACAGTCGTAGGTTGGACAAAATATTTGAATATGGACATCTCTAAGTGGTCAAACATTTCAGCGTTCATGGACAGAGTTTACAAACGCCCTGCAGTTCAGAAAGCAATGAAAAATGAAGGAATCCTTAAGTAATTTCCTTCTTTAGAATACGTAACATCCTATGAAAACCCCTCGTAAGAGGGGTTTTTTATATAGAAAACCCAGCACGAATACTGTTCGTTCGTTCAAAATAATTTAACTGAGTTTCACCGTAACCATTGAACCACTGGATAAAAAAGTGTGGGGCAGACTTTTTTTCCAGAATTTTTAAACGTAATCCACTTTCAATCCCTGAATAAGAAAAGCCACCAGCATACTTACTGCCAGGACGAAAACTAATGTAGAATTCATCATAGGTGAAAATGTTTTTCAATAAATTTTTAGTGGCAAAATAGAGTTCAAAGTAACCTTGATATTCTTTCGCTGGTTTTACAGGAGCATTTTCCACATCATACAGCTTATAAACTTTGGTCCCCAATTCGACTGCTCTTTCCTGCCAATGAAAAGTATAAGGGGCATAAATATAAAATTTGTTCCACGAGCGAGAGCCGTTCAAATCTTGGCCATTGGACTGATGTTCAGTACCTAAATCAAAGTATTGTATAAGGTCATGATCGAAGCGATGTCGATAAAAAATTTCAGGGTTAAAGCTAATGTCAGAGAACGGATTAGAGTATTGTTCTAGCAACTCCCAAAACATAAGTTGAGAATAGCCAAAGTAAATATCAAATTTTTTGACCACGGGAATTTTTAAACTAACCTGGACTTTGGTGTTAGGGGAACCCGAGATAAAATAGTTTTTTTTATGCCTCTCTAAGTTTAGGAAGGTGGGACTAATATCTTTCTTGTCAGCTCGATCGGTGTTGGACATGGCCCAAGGTGAGAGAAGAAGGAGGAGATAGGTGAACAATATCTGCATAAAGACCC
>JBEIOQ010000104.1:0-8719 GCA_040377495.1 Halobacteriovoraceae bacterium | reverse complement strand
AATTAAAAACGGTGGCTTAATTTCTGGGGAATTTAAAAATGAATTAAATGCAGAAACTAATTCAAGAATAGGTCGGGTAAAGTATGAAGGTTGGTTTAGCTTTGAACCAATTCTTTTTAATAACTGTGAGTTAATTTATTACTAGCTATCCATAAGGAGGATATATGAAAAAAATATTACCAGTTCTTGTAATGTTAAGTGTACCTAGTGTCTTTGCGAGTGAATATCGCTTTCCAAGAGTTTTTAACAAAAATAGAATTACTTGTGATTCTGATATGAAAGCAGTTTGTCATTATTTGGCCTTAAGATATAAAACAAATGAAAGAAACGTTGCTGAATTTTCGTGTAAAAAATCATTTCGTACAACGATTATGAGAGATGGATTATTTATCCATCGTGATGATGATAAGTATATAAGAATTGATTATATCTGGGAATTTCACGATGGACCGGTAACTTATTCTAGACCCATTTTTCATACCTGGGATGTACAAATTACGAAAGGAACTACTTTCTTAAATTCGATCACTTGTGAGTAAAATAAAAAAGGCTCCTAACGGAGCCTTTTGTTTATCTAATTTTTTGAAAAATTATTTTTTCGCTGGAGCTGCTGTTGCAGGAGCTGCATTGGCCGCTGGAGCATTTCCAGTAGTTGTAGGAGCTGCTGCTTTTGCTGTTTCAGTTGTGTTTGTTGCAGTAGCGGTAGTTCCTGTTGTTTCAGCCGCAGTCGCTGGAGCAGCAGCTTCAGTATTTGCTGGTGCTTGAGCTGCATCGTTATTAAGAGGAGCAGCCACTGGAGCAACGTTATCGAAGATTGATTTTTTAGCTTCACGAGATTTAATGATGGTAAGGGCCACAGAGTTCACCATGAAAAGTACCGCACAAATGGTGGTGGCTTTTGTCATGATGTTTCCGCCTTGTGAGCTAGAGAAGATCGCTTGAGAACTTCCTTGCCCCATCACTGCACCCATTTCAGCTCCTTTTCCAAATTGAAGAAGAACTAAAACAACTAAAGAAACACAGATAAAAACTTGAAATACGATCAACGCAGTAACCATAAACTATTCACTCCTAAAAGTTTGATGGGCTCAATCTAGCAAAACCTATAAGTTCTGGCTAGCGGCAATACACAGACCTGAGAAGTCCTCGGCCTTTAAACTGGCCCCACCTACGAGGCCTCCATCGATATTGGGTTTCATTAATAATTCAGCAAAGTTAGAAGGTTTGACGCTCCCCCCATAAAGAAGAGGAATTTGCGCTCCATCTGGGCCCCAAAGTTTCTTCAGTTCCGCGCGTACAAAAGCATGGGCTTCTTCAGCTTGTTCTGGGGTGGCAGTTTTACCAGTCCCAATCGCCCAAACTGGTTCATAGGCAACGAGTAGTGAATCACTAATCGCAATGCCTTTTAGTCCTTCTGTAATTTGTTTTTTGAGTACTGAAAAGGTTTGGTTCGCTTCTCTTTCCGCGAGAGTTTCTCCAATACAGAAAATAACGGTTAAACCTTTTTCTAGTGCCTTTTTGATTTTGAGATTAATCGTGCTGTCGGTTTCTTTATAGATCGTTCTTCTTTCTGAGTGACCAATGATCACGAAGTCCACACCCATATCAGAGAGTGTGCTGGCTGAAACTTCTCCCGTAAAAGCACCATTGTCATGCTCAGAACAGTTTTGTGCGCCAATTTTTATCTTACCTAAACTAAAAGCTAAATCTTTGAGGATAGGGATGTGAACAGATTGAGGTGCGATCCAAGCCTCACACTTAAGATCGAATTTTAATTTATCTACACCCATGAAGAATTTTTTAATATCTTCCAGGTTTTGATTCATCTTCCAATTGCCCACCACGAATTTCATTAATTAACTCCGTACTTAAGCGCGAAAATTCCAGGAAGATCACCTTTCTCAATATACTCCAAACTTGCCCCACCACCTGTTGAAACGTGAGAAAATTTAGAAGCGAGACCAGACTTATTTACTGCTGCAACAGAATCACCGCCACCCACTAAAGTGAAGGCATTTGTTTCTGAAATAATTTTAGCTAAGCCGAATGTTCCTTGAGCAAAATTCTTATTTTCGAAAAGTCCCATTGGGCCATTCCAGAAAATGGTTTTCGCTTTAGAAAGTTTGGCTTGATAAGCTTCGAGCGTTTTAGGTCCGATATCTAATCCCATTTTGGTCTCAGGGATATTGATGTCAGTGCAAACTTTTGCTTCGCCTTCTAATCCATCAGCGATGAGATGGTCGATAGGTAGTTGAATTTTTCCTGCTTTATCTTGTGAAAGAATTGATTTTGCTAGTTCTACATCTTCATCATGACAAAGAGATTTTCCAACAGCAAAGCCTTTTGCTTTTAAGAATGGGTAGGCCATCGCTCCACCAATAAAGAGGTATTCCACTCCCACTAGTAATTTTTCTATGGTTTTAATTTTATCTGAAATTTTGGCTCCACCAATCACACCCATAAAAGGTTTGGCTGGATGATCAGAAACTTTCTGTAATGCTTGCACTTCCTTTTTCATTAAGAATCCACCTACAGCGCGATCCTTAAAGAAGCTATTAATCTCATAAACAGAAGCATGCTTACGGTGAGAAACACCAAATGCATCGTTCACATAAATATCAGCGTAGTTTGAAAGTTTTTTAGCGAAATCATGATCGTTGCCTTCTTCTTCTTTATGGAAGCGAAGGTTTTCCAGGAGTACGACTTTCGTTTCTTTTAAAGCGAGGAGAGTTTCTAAACTCACATCCACCGCTTTTTCCGTTAACACCACATCTTGACCCAGTTTTGAAGCAAGGTAAGTCGCTACTGGTTCAAGGGTGTATTTTGGATTAGGAGAACCATCAGGACGACCCAAATGGCTCATCATAATAAGTTTAGTGGCACCTTTTTCCAAGATGTACTTGATGGTGGCCAGTGCTTCATCGATACGGGTGGTATCAGTGATGGTGCCTTTGCCATCTTTAGAAAGAGGAACATTGAAATCGAAACGAGCAATCACTCGTTTTCCTTTCAATTCAATTTCGTCGATATATTGAACGCCCATTAGAATTTATCTCCTACGTATTTCGCAAGATCAATCACGCGGCAAGAAAAACCAACTTCGTTATCGTACCAAGAAACAACTTTAACCATGTTACCATTGATAACGTTAGTTAGTTTTGAATCGAAGATAGAAGAGTGTTGGTTGCCTTTAAAATCGTTAGAAACTAATTCTAAATCAGTGAACTCAAGCACACCTTTAAGATAAGTTTCAGCAGCTTCTTTCATCACTTTATTAATTTCTTCTTTGGTTGTTTTCGTTTTCAAGTTTGCGGTGAAATCGACAACAGACACATCTGAAGTCGGAACGCGGATGGAAGAGCCATCCAGTTTTCCTTTCATCGCTGGAATAACTTCGCCCATCGCTTTCGCCGCACCAGTTGAAGTTGGAATCATGCTCATCGCTGCTGCACGAGCACGACGAAGATCAGAGTGAGATCCATCCAAAAGGTTTTGATCAGAAGTATATGCGTGAACGGTAGTCATGAAACCATTTTCAATTCCAAACTTGTCTTCCAGAACTTTTACCACTGGAGCTAAACAGTTTGTGGTACAGCTAGCGTTAGAGAAAATGTGGTGTTTAGAGTTATCGTAGTTAGTGTGGTTGACACCCATAACGAAAGTTCCATCCAGATCTTTTCCTGGAGCACACATGATCACTTTCTTCACTGTGCCTTTAAGGTGTTTACCTAAACCTGGTTTGTCTTTGAACTTACCAGTACAGTCGATCACGATATCAACATTGTCCTGACTCCAAGGAATTTCCGTTGGATCAGAACAAGTATAAAAATTAACTTTATGTGAATCGATGTTAAGAACAGTTCCTTCCATTTTCACGTTGGCGTTGAAGATACCATGAAGTGAATCAAATTTAAGTAGGTGAGCATAGGTATTAACATCACCTGGATTGTTAACTGCTACGATATCGAAAGCGTCTTTCTTGTGGGAATACCATTCACGTAAAATAGTACGACCAATGCGTCCCATTCCGTTAATCCCAACTCTAATTTTTTTCATAAGAACTCCTGTGTCTATAGACTTAAAAGTGATACTTTTTGATTAAATTTTTGAAGCCTAAAGATAGAATAAATCATGCATTTTGTGTAGGGTTTTCCCTCTGAAAATCAGCTCTTTTCCAGGGCTTTTGGGAGAGTTCTGATAGAGGCAGCGCTTCATTTGGTTGCCGCAGAGCTGTATACTGTATGAAACGGAACTTTTTCCGATGTCACCATTTTTTTTTCATCTGATCTCGCACCAGTGATATTGATGTTTAAAATCAGGAGGCACATATGAAAGTCTTATTAATTTCAACAGCATTGATGATCTCACCAGTGACATTTGCAGAAAGTCGTTATGATTGTAAGCAATTAATTAATAGTAATTCGACAGGTAAAGCGTTGATTAAAGCGAAAGCTGTCGACATGCAAATTGATTTAGAAGAAGAAAATGGAAAAATATTATCCGCGGAGATGAAAGGTGATTTGGTAGCAAAAGCTTCACTTGAAAATGAATCTCCTTATATTCCAGAAGGAGAGATTTTCCCAGTCAATATGTATGAAGTCTCAGCGAAAAAATTGTCATTGAAACAAAACGTTTTGAGTGCAACATTTTTTGAAAGACAAGTTCTTTTCTGTGAATTTGATTGTCGTGTTTGGGATACGATTAAGCTCAATCTTAAGACACAAGAAGTCGAGTACATTGCACGAGCATCCAACAAAGCTTTTGGTGGGGATATTAGAACGGTCTTTTCAGTGAAAGCGAAGTGTACAAAAACTAATTAAACTTAAATAAACGATGAGTTGTGTCCCACACTTGGCGGCACAACTCTGCTTCATCAATCTGTTTTAATTCCGCAATTTTTTTCACCACAAAAGGCAAATACTGAGGCCCATTTTCTTTTCCTCGATGAGGAACTGGGGTGAGGAATGGAGCGTCAGTTTCAAATAAAATTTGAGTGACTGGAGTGGCCCTTAATACGTCTCTTACATCTTCCGCTTTAGGGAAAGTAATAATACCATTAAATCCTAGCACAAATCCTTCAGAGAGAGCGTATTCAGCCAGTTTAAGTGTCGAGGTAAAGCTATGGAGCACACCTTTGCGAGGAAGTAATCCTTCGAAGTTTTTAAGAATGGCGATAGTATCCTCATCGGCATCACGAGTGTGAATGACCACAGGTAAATTATTATTGTGGGCAATTTGCAATTGGCGTTCAAAATTCTTTAACTGCACATCTTTAACTGAAAGGTTATAGTGAAAATCTAAACCAATTTCACCAATCGCCACGACTTTCGGATGTTTGACTCTGGATTCAATCTTTAACAAAGCTTCTTCAGTGATTTTAGAAGCATCGTGTGGGTGAATACCTTGGGTACAGTAAATCTGAGGATGAGTTTCTGCTAATTGAATAACACTATCAAGATTATCAGGTTCAACTGAAATGGTGACAATTTTCTCCACTCCTTGCGCTTTGGCCTGATTTAAAATCTCTTCCAGAGGAAGAGATTTTAAATAGTCCAAGTGACAGTGAGTTTCGACAATTTTCATAAATTATTTAGTTTGACGACGAACAATTTCTTCTAACAAAGTAATGAATTGAGCAGTCGGTAGTCCACCTTCAATTTTAACTCCGTTCACAATGAAAGTGGGAGTTGAGGCTACATTGAATTGTTCGCCAGCGGTAATCGTCTGTACCACTTTTTCTTTTGAACTGGCGTCCTTCACACAAGCGTCGATGCCCAATTCTTTAATTTTAGCATCTAGCCATTCATTATTCAGCTTTTCTTGATTGGTAAAAAGCTCATCATGTGTTTGTTTAAAATTTGGGCTACAAAGGGCCACATAAGCAGCTTTACAGGCCACTGGGTGCATGGCAGAGGTCATCTTTGGATGACAGTTACTATCTAAAGGATAGAAGTAATAGTTGATGTTAATCTTACCTTTAAAATGATTAGCGATTTCTTCCCATTGTATTTGCGCCACCTTACAGTAAGGGCACTGGAAGTCTGAAAAAATGAGAATGTTTAAAGGAGCTTCACCAAATTTTGCACCAGAGCTGGCCAAAATGTAAGGTGATTCGAATTTTGCCACACCCATATTGTTCAGTTTATAGAATTGATCCACAAGTGAGTTATTAATTGAAGCCTGACGAGCTTTAAGATCTTTGTGATGATTGTAAAAAAGAAAAGAACCACCAAATAAAATCATCCCCAAAATCGCAAGAATTTTAATGTCAGGAGAAAACCATTCTTTTATTCCTTTTTTCCAAAGCAGATAAAACGCTGCCCAAGATAAAATGTAGTAAAGTGAACAAAATGGACAAAGCGTTTTTAAAACGGTTATTGAGTAAAGAAAAAGAATGAAACAACCAATGGCGTTGACTGTGGCCAGGGTTTTATTAGTTTTCTCAAAGCTTTCAGATGGAAAAATACTCCCCATCAAAAAAGAAACTCCAATCATAAGTCCAAAGAATGAGATGGGAACGCCACCAAGGTTAGACAAGTGATCCATGGTTGCCGAGTCACAAGTGAAGTATGAATTGATATTACATAAAGCTGACGTTTCATTCAGTCCACCGCTTGGAAAGTGCATATTAAAATAATGAGCGGTTAAGTAAATTGTCGTCGCAATGATACCGAGAGCAGTCATGATGAAAAATGTATGAGCTACGCTCAGACCATCAAGGGTTAAATTTTGTCTGTTATTTTCCATGTTCGCTCCTTAAAATATTCCAGTTTCTCTCTGTATTTTTATCTCTTCTGTAACTATGAAAAGTCTTATTATGATAAGTACATAGACCTGAATCTTCAAGGGTCATCGCTACATTCAACCGCTTTAACATATCTTTCGCTGTATTTTGCAGATCAAAATAATGTTTACCATTTTCTCGCTTGAAGCGATGGGAATAAGAAGGGAAATGTTGATAGAATTCTTCAGTTACTTCAAAGTGTTCTTGACGTATAGAAGGCCCGATATAAGCGTAATAAGGCTCTAATTCTTGCACTACCCCTTGAGTTAGTATGCCATTCGCCAGACCTTTCCAGCCTGCATGAAGAAAAGTAAATCCTTTCTTACCTACCACCAGAATGGGCATACAGTCTGCCGTCTTGATTCCCAAAGGCAAATCAAGCTTTGTATGTTGTATAATTCCATCGCCTTCAATCAGTCCAAAACGACTCACTTCATTTGGTACCAACAAACAACTGTGTGTTTGTTTCACATGGCTAAATTGGAATTCAGGTTTCTCAGTATAAACTTCGACTAATCCGAGCGGTGTCTGGTGACTATGAACTGGCTTCATTATACGGACTCTTGTAAAATGTTAAGTGCTTGCTGAAATGTTTCAGGAGGCGCGATTTCAAAGTCGAGTTGCTTACCTGAAATAGGGTGAATAAACTTTAAGACCTTGGCGTGCAGAAAAGGATAAGGGTAATTTTCTAAAATTGTTTTTAAAGCTTCAGGTGAGTTTTTCTTTTGGGCACTTAGATTTCCGTAAGTTTCATCTCCCAAGATAGGAGAATGAAGGATTTGGCTTAAATGCACACGGATTTGATGGGTTCTTCCTGTTTCCAACTTACACTCGACATGAGCATGATGGTGAAAACTTTTGAGCACTTTATAGTGAGTTAAAGCACGTTTTCCGTTTTTTACATTGGCCGCCATCTTCAAACGATTATTGGGACTGCGACCAATGGTTGACTCAATTTTTCCTGAAAGCTGGTGTGGCTTCATATAAGTAATCGTTTCATAGATGCGGGTGAGATCATGTTTAGAAAACATCGTGACTAATTTTTCGTGACAGCTTTGTGTTTTGGCCACCACCATAATACCGCTTGTACCTTTATCTAAACGATGAACGATACCGGGACGTTTGACGTTACCGATACCTTTTAAATCAGGGCAGTGATAAAGAACAGCGTTCACCAGTGTTCCAGTATAATTTCCCGGAGCAGGGTGAGTTACCATACCCGCAGCTTTATTCACAATGAGCAGGTCCTCATCCTGATAAAGAATTTCCAGAGGTAAATTTTCGGCGATCGCTTCATCTGGGATAGGTGGAGGGACATCAATGTAGATTTTTGTACCTACGACAGGAACTTTCTTAAGTTCCAGTGAACCATCGTCTTCGCGAGAGATCTGGCCCGCTTCAAAAAGATTTTTTAAAAAATTGCGTGAGAATTGGGGAAACTTATTGGTCAGCAAAAGATCCAGGCGTTTGAATTCTTGGCGGTCAGCTTCAGAAATCTCAATCTCAAGTTCTAGTTCAGATTGATCACTCTTCTCATTTTCCATTTTTACTTTGTTTTAAATTTGAAATGTATGATGAAGCGACGACATCAGGATTTAGCTTTAATACTTTGGCTATTTGATAAACAAAGCCACGAGTGTAAACAGCGGCTGGAAGTTTTTCTACAGCATCTGATTCGATACTCATAAGATATGTTTTTGAGATTTTAGTCATTTCCACCATGCGCTCAATATCCACTTGTTTGTATTCACGGATTTTCTTTAAGATTTCTCCGTTCCAATGGGTGGTATTTTCAATCTCTTGTTCAAATTGAGCATTAACATTGAAGTTAAGAGAAAAACGATTCTGAGCCGTTACTTTCGCGACAATCGTTTCTTTACGGTTGATATTAAAATCATTATCGATATCTTTCATCGGCATGGACATTCTTGGATT
>JBEIOQ010000029.1:0-22009 GCA_040377495.1 Halobacteriovoraceae bacterium | reverse complement strand
TTGGTTATCCGGATTTAATAGTGGAATTTCAGGACAACTTCCGCAGACCATGAATAATATTGCTCAAGGAAAAGCGATCTCTAGTGCTTATGTTGCTGCTGCCACTCATTTGGCCTACACGCAGAATTCGCCCATGTATTTAGTGAATAATATTAATGGTGCAAGTTTTTGGTCATCAGGAATGATGAATTATCCGACAGGATTTTTTGATTCACAAAGTACCAACTTTCAATACCCGTCCTCGCTGGATAGTTCTTATTACTTTCAAACATTCGATATGCTAAAGATAAACGAGAGTAGTGTTGGTGCTGGACAAGCTTATCAGTTTAGCCAAGGTGTTCCTTAGCCATGTCCTGAGGTCATGAACGTTTCAGTCAGATCGATTTGTTTTCCGGAAGCTCCTAAACTCAAAAAATAATCTTCGGCTAAAGTCATCGCTTCTTTGAGCGTAGTGGTAGAGAACATCTGACCGCGAAATTTTGCGGTATATGGAAAACCGGCGGCAAACCAAACAATAAGTTTTCTGATTTGCACTAAAGCTCCACGTTCGTCGGGATACATTTCGAGCGTGTAATCGTATAGGCGTTTAATAATTTCAAAGTAATCAGCACCATCAAATTTAATTTGATCTTCTGGATTGGCAAAGGATTCTAGAAAAATAAAGGGATTTCTCAGAGCTCCACGTGCAATCATTAAACTGTGACAATTGGTATTCTGGTAACGTTCTTTGACCAGATAGGGAGTGTGTAAATCACCATTTCCAATCACTGGCAGTGGTGAGTTCTTGGCAATATTTTCCAGGTAGTTCCAATCAGCTTTTCCCGTGTATTGTTGCGCTCGTGTGCGACCATGGATGGCGACAAAATCGACACCGTTATCTTTGGCCACTTTGATAATTTCATCAGCATTAATTTCATTGGCGTCCCATCCCATACGAATTTTTATAGTAAGGGGAACTTTGATGGCATTTTTGATCGGAGTTAAGTATGGCCCTAATGCCTTTACGTCACGAAGTAGAGCTGAGCCAGCACCTTTACCCACTACTTTTTTGACCGGACAACCCATATTGATATCAATAATTTTGGGCCCAAAAGATTCTGCGATTTGCGCCGCTGTTGCCATCTCTTCCGGTGATTCACCAAAAAGTTGGATGCCAACATTTTTCTCACGCGGGTGAAGTTTTAGCATCTCTAAGGTTTTTTGATTTTTATAATTAATCCCATGACAAGAGATGAGTTCAGATACTGTAAAGCCCGCACCTAAGTCTTCCATGAGTAAACGAAAAGGAGCGTTACAAATTCCCGCCATGGGTGCGAGGATAAGTTTAGAATCAAAATCCACTTGACCAAGCTTAGTGGCCTGTCTTTTGCTCTTCAACTTCTGTACTTTTTCTTCTAAGCGTGGAGAAAAGCGAGGGGGAATATTTATCTCTGAATTCATGGCCCAGATTTATCAATGAATACCGCTTCTCGTCAATGGGCAATTTTGCGGACTTTTTAATGGGCAACTTGCAGCTCGTAGTTTAGACTCAAGCCTCCTATAAACCATGGGTTAACAGTGACAAACACGATGAAATCGAAAGGTTATGTAGTCTTTGATTGGGATGGCACTTTGGCCACCATTCAAGGGGATCGCCGTTATCACTTGTTTGTAGGAATTTTAGAGCTTCTGCAGAATTTGGTGGATAAGCAATACACCCTTTACCTTTGGACCGCGAGAGATCGTTACTCCATGGTAAAGATTATGGAAGAACTTTCAGTAAAACGGTTTTTTGATGATATAAGAACGCCTTCTGACTGTGCTCCTAAGCCGAGTACAGAAGGGCTGGTGCAAATGTTATCCGGTATCGAAAAAAATAAAATTGTGGTGGTTGGTGACTCCTACGCCGACATGATTGGCGCCAAAAATTTTGGAGTTTTTGCTCTTGGAGCAGGATGGAATCCAGAGTTGAATGAAGATGTTTTACGAGAGTATCAAGTGGATGATATCCCTAAAACGCCTAAGGCCTGTTTTGAAATGATTGAGAGTTTAATTAAGGACTAAATATGTTTGATTCATTAAGTGAAAAGTTTTCCAATGCGTTTAAAAATTTACGCGGCAAAGGCGCCATCACTGAAGCCAATATTGATGAAACACTAAAAGAAGTACGAACAGCTCTACTAGAAGCTGACGTGAACTTTAAAGTCGCCAAAGAATTTGTGACGAAAGTCAAAGAAGAAGCTTTAGGCCAGAAAGTGATTTCTGGAGTGGAGCCAGGTCAACAATTTATAAAAATCATGCATGATGAGCTGACGAAGCTGATGGGTGATGATCCAGAAAAACCTGAAAACGAAATTAATTTTAATCGTCCAGCTCCCATTCCATTCATGATCGTCGGTCTGAACGGGGCAGGAAAGACCACCTTTACGGGGAAATTTGCCCTTTGGCTTCGTACTAAAAAGAAAAAAGATGCTTACTTAATTCCGGCGGATAACTTCCGTCCAGCGGCGAAGGATCAGTTGATTACCCTCGCAAAAAATATTGGAATTGATTACTTTGATTCTGATCTCTCCATGAAGCCAGTGGACATTGTGAAGAAGGGGATGGAGCAAGCCAAACTTCTACGCAAAGAAGTTGTGATTATCGATACAGCAGGGCGACTGCAAGTGGATGAAGTCTTAATGCAGGAACTAGTTGATGTTCGTGCTTTATTTGATAAACCAGAAGTTCTCCTTGTTGCCGATGCCATGACTGGGCAGGAGGCAGTGAATGTTGCGAAAACTTTTCATGAAAAAGTAACGCTTACTGGTGTTGTTCTTTCTAAAATGGATTCAGATACCCGAGGTGGTGCCGCTCTCTCAATTCGTTATGTGACTGGAGTTCCGATTCGTTTTGTCTCCATGGGCGAGAAGATGAAAGATTTGGAATTATTTTATCCCGATCGATTGGCTAAACGCCTATTAGATATGGGGGACGTACTCTCTCTGGTGGAAAAAGCTCAAGACATCATCGATGAAAAAGATGCTGAACGCATGATGAAAAATTTGGAGAAAAATCGTTTCACCGTAGATGATTTTTTACGTCAAATGGAAACCATGAGTAAGTTTGGATCCATGGGCGACATCATGAAAATGATCCCAGGTATGGGAGGCATGATGAGACAGCTAGGTGACTTATCACCAGCAGAAAATGAAATGAAAAAAATGAAAGTGATTATCCAATCGATGACTAAAGAAGAGCGTGATAATCACAAAATATTGAATGGATCTCGTCGCGAGAGAATTGCAAAGGGCTCTGGAAAAACGGTTCAAGACGTTAACCAGTTCATTGAGAAATTCAATCAGATGCAAAAGATGATGACCGGTATGATGGGGATGTTGAAAGGCGGGGGTATGCCTAATCTTCCTGGTATGGGTGGTCTTGGCGGCATGATGGGTGGCGGCGACCCTATGAGTGGCGGAAAGGGCTTCAGACAGGCTCCTGGTATGGGAATGAAGACCAAGAAGAAAGGCAAAAGAAAAGGCCCCTTTGGTGGCGGTTTCTTTTAATTTTAAGGATGTTCGTTGACGAACCTCTCCAAATCTATTAAAAACGTATCTCTAAATTAGAATATGGATACTTTTAGGAGTAATTTCAAATGATTATGATCAGACTGGCTAAAGCTGGTAGAAAGAAAAAACCTGTTTACACGATCGTAGCGACTGATTCTCACTCAGCTCGTGATGGGAAGTTCATTGCAAAACTTGGTCAATATAACCCAAGTGACAAAGAACCTCTTAAGTACCTAAACACTGCAGAGATTTCTAACTGGGTGAAAAAAGGTGCTCAAATGAGCGATACGGTAAATTCTTTACTGAAAAAACATTCAGTTAAATTAGCGTAATTTTCTGTTATAATATAACTTGCTTACAGGGCGTGGGAAACCGCGCCCTTTGCCGTTCTAGCGAATTCTCAAATACTCAAGGTAGGTGTTTATGAGCGAGTTAAAAAATCTCATCGAGTACGTTAGTAAAGCTCTCGTTGATCTTCCCGATCACGTTGAAGTGAAAGAGATTGAGGGTGAACAGACGACTGTACTTGAACTGAAAGTGGACAAGACAGATCTAGGGAAGGTGATTGGTAAGCAAGGTCGTACCGCTAAAGCGCTCCGAACGATCTTGAACGCTGCTTCGACCAAACTTAGAAAACGTTCCGTTTTAGAAATTATTGAATAGTGTTTCTTAATGATATGGCCCCGAGTTTTTACTCGGGGTTAGATCTCTGTCTTTTTTTCAAAACTCACAATTTTTTTTTCTAATCTTGTTTCCTGTGGGCTACATTGGAACCCATGAGAACCACGATTCTTTGTCTTTCACTACTATTTACTTCTCTTGTATGGGCCCTTCCGTCTGAGTCCCTTTTGCAATATGAGGGGAATACATTTTCATATTATTCAAGCCACAATCTTTTTGCTCCTAATACCGACATTGAAGAAGTCGTGATTGTCATTCATGGGTCAGAAAGAAACGCAGACACTTATTATAAATCGATGGAAGCTCTTAGCAAGAAAGCGGGGAAAGAAAAAAGTACTTTGGTGATTGCTCCTCATTTTAAATTAAAGTCAGATGTTCTGAAACCGATGGAGCTTACTTATACTGATGAAGGATGGTTGCGTGGAGATACCGCCACTAATGCCGCCAATATTTCTTCCTTTTTGGTGATGGACTACTTTATTGTTTTGGCCACGAACCCAGCGAACTTTCCTCACGTCAAAAAAATCACCATCACTGGACATTCAGCGGGGGGACAGCTCACTCAGCGTTATGCTGTTGGGACAAATCTTGAGCAAATTTTTACTCACTTAAAATTTCATTATGTGGTTTTAAATCCTGGGTCCTATGTTTATCTTTCTAAAAAACGCTTAGTTCAAGATCCTGAAGTTTGTGCCTACAACAACTACAAATACGGATTAGAAAATCTTAATCCCTATATGAATGCGAATCCTAAAAATATGATGATCACCCGTTATTTAAAAAGAAATGTGACTTATATGGTAGGGGAGTTGGATAATATTGCCGAAGGCATAGATCAAGATTGTCCTGCTCGTTATCAAGGAAAAACTCGCTTGGAGCGGGCAACACTATTTAAGAAATATCTGGATCAAGAATTTCAAATTCATGAACATGAACTTTATGTGGTTCCCAAGGTGGGACATACTCAACATGGTATGTATCAATCTGAGCTAGGGCTTAAAGTTATTTTTGCTGGAGAATAAGATGCTGCGGACACTGATTTTTTCGTTTTTAATTGTCTTTAATCTTTATGCGCAAGTAGTGACTCCGACCGTAACGCCCACTCCTGTGCCTACACCTGTTCCCCTGCCACCAACATCAGCGTTTTTAAGTTTGAAGGGTGTTCCCTCTTATTCTATCTGGGCCCCTAAGGCCTATACGACTGGTTTTACCTATGATGTGGTTTATTACATTCCTAGTACCATCGATTTAAAAGTCCCCAATAAAGTTTTGGTCATGCTCCATGGAGGAGGGACGAGTACACTTACTCGTTTAGGCTCTTTAGAAGTTACTACTCGTTACATTAAACCTTTTGTAAAACTGGCCAATGAACTGAATGTTATTGTGGTATGGCCATCAGCATCTGGATTGAACTGGGGCGATCATATGCGTTTTATGCTGAAAGAATTAAACGCTGAGATTAAAAGTAAAGTGAATGTGAATTCAAACTATATTGCTCTGGCAGGTCACTCGATGGGAGGAATGGGAATTACTCGTTCAGCTCACTGGTTAGCTTCAGAATACAATTTTATTATGCCACTAGCAGCTGGAATGGATGAAAGACACCAATCTGAAAATAATCTTTGGACCAATTTCAATACTATTTATTTCCACATCAATGGACTTAAAGATGATTTTACAGAATTTCAAACCAGGGCCTTGAATGAACAAAAAGCAATGCAAGCCTTAGAAGCTAAGTACCAGAAAAAATCTGGATATCGTTTAGAATTTCATGAAGGTGGCCATCAAATGGATATGCCACTGGTGACCGCGCGAATGAAAGCGCTCTTCACTATGCCTCGCAATCTTTATCAAAAAGAACTCTTTGGGTCATTTTTGTATGTCGACACGATAACTTCAGAAAGAGAGTTTACTTATAACCGCAAACCGACTTCTGAATATTTCTGGCTAGAAGTGAAAGAGTGGGATCCAGCTATTCTTCCCACTGAAGCAATAAGAGTTGATGTGCATGCAAAGATTGTAGGTAACTTAATTGATATTAAATTGTCGACTGAGCATAAAATCAAAACACTGAGAGTGTATCTTACTCACAGATTAGTTGATCTGAGTCTTCCAGTTTTTGTTCAAGTCAATGGAGTGATTAAGTCAGGGAAGTTAAAAATCCTTAACTCTGAGGAGAAAACTACTCTGAAAAAGACCAAAAATGATAATAAGTTTGTCTTCGAACGTTGGTTAGATGTTAACTTAATGTAACTGATTCATGGCCAACTAATTTCTCATAGGTAATTCTTGCCAAAAAGACTTCGTTTCTCAGAAGTCTCTTATAATAAAATCAGATTTTAACAAGGAAATCCTATGAGTATTTCTAAGATTTTATTATTTTTACTTCTGCTCTCTTGCTCTCATCGAACTTTGGAAAGAAAAGTCGCTGCTGAAAAAGTTCCGCAATTTGGGTGCTTTTTAGTTTCCTATTTAGTGCCAGAAAATTCACCTCACTTGGAACAAAAACGAATTGAGAATCTTGGATTTTCAACACCAAGTGAAGAAGGACAAGTGGTGGAAGGTGTTTCCAGCACCCTCGGTTTTGAGATGGAAGCAGAGCTTGATAGTGACGGAGAAATGGCGCTTAATATTGAAGGAAAACTGGCCAAGAGTGGAAAGTTCGGAGAAGGGATAAGGGCAGAACTAGACCATGATCTGGCACAAGAACACTACGAAAAAATTAATTCTAAATCTACCTATCATTTAAATCGTGCTCATGTGTTTTGTACTCCTGACCTTTACTGGAATTTAAAATGAAAAAAAAATTAGTGTTATCGCTTGCTGTCCTTTCAGTTAATACTTTTGCCGATGGACCGATGTGTACTTATCCTAAAAATATTTGTGAGGAGACGGAGCCACAAATTATTAGTGATGTCATGGCCATGGTGAATGAGGTCAAGCAGGCTGAGCCAGATATTCAGCAAGAAATTCCATCACCTGGAGATTTAATTTATGAAGTCTCAACGCTAGATGAACAAAAGGAATTTGATCGTCAAAGGGCTGAACAAGATGAAAAACTGAAAAATAAAAAAACAACAAAATTTACTTCTGTTGATAAATTTGTGGCCGGGCTACCCGAAAGTATGCGCCAAAATTTTCTTTTGATGGGACCGAGTCGCTCCAACCAAGATGGATCTGTACCTAATCCAAAAGTGATTATGAAAAGCCCTAACGCTGAAGTTGTAGCTTCCTTCAACTCACATGGTGACCAGCATGGTTTTGAAGAAGTGGAAATGATGGTTTGGAATAAAACTGAGAAAAAATATGACATGATTTCCATTGCCTTCGAAGAAGATTCTCCTAAAAAAGAAGCGAGAGTGAAGGTAAATCCTCAAGGTTGTAAAGAATGTCATGGTGATCCAGTTCGTCCGCAATGGGATCACCCACCGATGTGGACTGGACAAATTCCTTTTGCCGCTGACACTATTATGCCAAATTCATATGATAAGAAGAATTACATTAAAACTTTAGAACAAATTGAAGCAGCTAAAAAAGAAACAGACCTTAGCAAATTATCTGTTTTTGAAAAAAGAATGCGTGCTTTAGAACCACGGCTGAGTAGTACACAAGTTAAAGATGCTACTGACAATTTAGAGATTCCCCATGTTGATGGGACTGAAAGTTTCAACTGTAATAAAGGACGAGCAGACGATTCTAAGCATAATGGTCCAGGCTTTAAGCTTTACGATCAAATGCAAATGAAAACTTTTTGTCAGATTAATAATGAATTAAAGAATATGCCTGATTGGGATAATCTCAAATATGCTGCTTACGGCGCTATGAAAGGTTGTAAAATGCAAGAAATTCTACCAACCCAGATGCAGCAAAATGTAAAAAATTTTTATCAGTCCCAAGGTTTTAAAAGCCCAACGTATAATGACTTGACCAATGAGTTAACGAATCAGAGAAGAAATTTACGCCAAAGAGTGAGGGACCAACGTGAGTCTCGCCAAATGTGGTTTAATGCTGAAAACCAAAAAGTCACAAAAGATAGTTTCAATTCACGTTCTCAGTTTTTCCAGTGGGCAAATATTGGTGGAAATATTCTCAGTAATTTTGATGACAATAACGTTGATCAAGTCACCAGCTTAAGAACGTTATTGGAACCTCTTGGGGTTAATATGAAAGGGTGGTCCATGAGTTTAGATCCAAATCCAATGACCTTTGGTGATACATTTGCTGAATTAGTTAATATGGGTGCTTTCGATGACGTGATTAAAGAATTTGGTGAAACACCTAATTGTGCTGTGTTGGAGAAAAAAGCGAATAAAAAATTAAAAACAGATAAACAGATTAAAGAGACTTCTGATCGTATCGCTTCTCAATGTTTACAAAATCCTTCTGTTGATTTAACTCTGGATGGGCAATTAGATCAACTGTCGCAAATACCTTTTGCTGATTTAAAACAGCAAGCCCAGGCCATCTTTAATAAATGTACTCAGTGCCATGGTCCCGAAGATAAAGGCGGATTTTCTAAAGAACTAGGTTTGCCAGTATTGGATTTATTCAACTTGGATGATTTTGAAAAAGACATGGCAGATAATCGTGAACAAACGTTAGCTTTAGTGGAATCGATGAAAGATCGTATTGCGAGACCTCTTGGCAGTGTCGGTAGTATGCCGCCAACTCCTCCGATGAAACCCCTAACCGATGATGAGAGAAAGATTGTTATTCAATATCTAAATGTAATTAAAAATGGACAAGGTCAATCGAATAACCTTAATGGCCAGCCAATTCAGCCCGGAACCGGGATGGGAGGAGGCTTTGGTGGTGGAGGAAGTCCAGCTAAACCAGAAGGTAGTGGAGCAGGAACAAATACACTTTCACCTCCGCCTGGTGGATTTTAATGATAACTTTCTTACTTAGTTTTCTCTTTATTTTAAATTTGCAGGCGGCAGAAACATCCAAACAAATAGTAATGAAGTTGCCGCTTAAGTCTCGCTTTGAGTTTAATCGTGAATGGATGGACGCAGTTCAGTTGATTAAAAAGAATCAAGACACGGAACTATTAAATAAACTTTTGGCCCACTATCCGCTTAAGCCAGGTTTGGCATTACAAGAATATCGAAAAGCAGTCTTTAATGTTGTTAGTGAAAAGACAGCCTTTGTCGCTAAAAGTACACAAAAGCTTTACCGTGGAAACCATGATTGTTATTTACGCTGGATCGCTTTACCAATAGATGACCAAACGGTAAGGCCTGAAGAGAAAACAGCCTTCGTTAAAAAACTAAAGGCCAACACTTTTCCCCAGTCGGCCATGGTTTTTGAGCGTTTAAAGGCTTTGGTCAAGTCCAAGGGGCTTGACTTAATCACCTTGAACTGCGATTAAAAATTCATGATAAATTTCTTAACATTTGGCCATGCCGAGCGAACTCACGGAGTGAAGGGCGGTATTACCTTTGAACTTTATAATCATGAAGGCACATTTTTAAAAACCTTACCCGAAGTTTGGTTATTTCCACGTTCTCACCGAACAAAAATCAGTTGTCTACCAGTCGAAGGTAAAAAATTTAAAATAGAAAGTATCACGCTTGGCCATAAAGTGATCCTTTATCTAGAGGGCGTTGATTCCATGAATCTAGTGGAAGAATTACTACCTTTTGATTTGAAAATAGATGAGAGTTTATTACCTGAAATAAGCGACAATGAAATCTATCTTAAAGACCTTATAGGGCTTAAAGCGCTCAGCCGTGAAGGCCATGAATTAGGCGAGATCCATGAAGCTTATGAAAATGGCCCTCAAATGGTTTTAGTCGTCAAAAAGACTTCAGGAGAGCTGGTCGATGTTCCCTATGTGGATCAATTTATTCACGAAATAAAGCTCGATGATGGCCAGATAATTCTCACTCTTCCAGACTGGAATTTCACCTAAATTTACGTTATAGTGCCTGCCTATGACTAAGCTCAAGCGCATATGGGTTATCACTGTATTCCCGGAATATTTCACCACCTTTAAGAATTGTGGGGTGGCGGGGAAAGCTTTGTCTAATGAACGAGCAGTGACGGATGATACTCGTTTTGAACTGAATATTTTAAACCTGCGGGATTTTTCTCTGAATAAATATAAAAGTGTGGATGACACTTCTTATGGTGGCGGTGCTGGTATGGTGATGCTACCGGAAGTTTTAAAAAACGCTCTAATCAATGGAGTTGTGATTCCGGGTAACTATGGTGAAAACTTTAAAGAAAAAATCCATGTGGTTTTTCCTTCTCCACGAGGGAAAACTTGGACCAATAATTATTGTAAAGACTTCGCGAATCGTTTTTATCAGTTCAATGATGATGAAAAAGATTTAGTTTTTATTTGTGGTCGTTATGAGGGAATTGATGAACGTTTCATCACTAATTATGTCGACGAGCAAATTAGTGTGGGGGACTATATTCTGACCGGTGGTGAACTTGCGACCCTGACGATATTAGATAGTTCGCTTCGTTATGTTCCAGGTGTTTTAGGGAATAAATGCGGTCCTCAAGAAGAATCTTTTGAAGAGGATCTCTTGGAGCAACCCCAATATACGAAACCTCGTGAGTTTGAAGGATTGAGCGTTCCAGAAGAATTAGTGTCGGGCCATCATGAGAAAATTAATCAATTTCAGTTAGCGGAAAGAGAAAGACTCACACAAGCTTACCGCCCCGACCTCTGGGAAAAATATTTAAAAACAAAACCAGTGAAGAAAGGAAAAAAGTGAAAAGTAATTTGTATTTGGGGCTTGTACATGGTCCTGTGTTAAATAAGAAAGGTGACGAAGTCACCACTTCAGTGACGAACATGGATATTCATGACATTGCAAGATCTTGCCGAACTTTTGGTTTTAAAAACTATTTTATAATTACCCCAATCCAAGCTCAGCATGAACTGGTGGGTGGTATTCTCGGGCACTGGGAAACAGACAAGGGGACGGAGTATAATCCGGACCGCTCTGACGCGCTCTCGTTTATTCGAATCAATAACACGGTGGAAGATACCATCGCAAAAATAACGGAACTAGAGGGAAGAAAGCCCATCGTGGCCGTGACAGGGGCCAATTTCAAAGCTTATGACGGAGCGCCCAAAGACTTAATTTCAAAGCTTTCCATTGACAGCGCACCGCTTTTATTGTTATTTGGTACAGGTTGGGGATTATCTGCTTCTGTATTAAACCTCGCGGACTTCCGCCTGACGCCAATTTTTGGCAAAAGTCAGGACGGTTACAACCACCTGTCTGTGAGATCTGCTGTAGCGATTTATTGTGATCGTTTATGGGGAAGCCTCTGATCTCTTAAGTTTATATCTGGTGGACTTAAAATGAATGCCCTTTTTTGATCGAAAAGAGCCAATGGTTTTAAGATAAACAATTTGGAGTAACTATGAATTTGATCGACAAAGTGAACCTTGATCACATGAACCCGAACGTTAAAACGTTTCCAGAATTCAGAACTGGGGACACAATTAACGTTCACGTAAAAATCATCGAGATCGAAGTTCAAGAGAAAAAGGGTTCTAAAAACGCGAAGGGCGCAAAAGAAGAAGCAAAGGTTAAGCACCGTGTACAAGCCTACCAAGGTGTTGTTATCGACATTAAAAACCAAACTTCTATTAATGGTCACTTTGTTGTGAGAAAAATGTCTTCTGGTACAGGTGTTGAAAGAGTATTCCCTTTCCACTCACCAAACATTGCAAAAATTGAAATCGTTGCTCGCGGTAAATCTCGCAGAGCGAAGCACTACTATCTACGTAACCGTGATGGTAAAGCAGCTCGTATCGATATCGACTACTCAAGAGAAATGTAAAATACAAAAAGGCCCTCGAAAGAGGGCTTTTTTTATGTCCAGGATTGAAGACATAGTCTATTTCCAGATGATAATATTTTGTCATGTTCGAAATCCAATTTCTAAAAAAATTAAAAGTAAATTATCCAGCAGTTCTCTTTGGTTGTGATGAAGTAGGGCGTGGTCCGTTGGCTGGACCTGTGGTAGCTGCTTGTGTGAAAGTAACAGCTGAGTCTGATGAAAGTTTGAAAGAGCTGCTAAAAGTTTTAAAGAAATTGTCTGTGACGGACTCAAAAGCGCTCAAGGCTGAATCTCGCCGAGAAATTTTACGTAAACTGGGCATTGATTATCAAACGCTTAAGCCTAAAATGACTTATGCCATTGAACAAAAAGATTTCAAGTTCACTTTTGCTCTTGAAGAAATCGATAATTACGAAATCGATCGTATCAATATCTTGCAAGCTAGTCTGATGTGTATGAAAAATGCTTTCGAGCAATTAGTGGGAGAGGGTGAGGAAGCTCTGGTGCTGATCGATGGAAATAAAACCTTTAAAAGTGAAAAACTGAAAAGTATCCATCCGATTATTAAGGGAGATACCAAATCTCTTTTGATCGGTCTGGCATCTATCATTGCCAAGGAATACCGTGATTCATTAATGCAAAAGTATCACGAACTTTATCCTCATTATGGATTTTCATCCAATGCAGGATATCCCTCCATCAAACACCGTGAATCAATCAAGGTGTTTGGACCTACTGCTATTCATCGCCTAACTTTTAAAGGGGTCAAAGAGTATGCAGGATCAAAGAAATTTGAAAGGACTGAAGCTTGAGCGAGAGTTCTCGTCCACTTTTCATCAGCAAGGAATTCCCTTTTTAATAGATCCTCATGTACTTCGTTCTCGAGGTTGTGGTCAAGTGGATGTCATACGTCTAGTTAAAAAAAGAAATCAAAGCTGCTTAGAGCTGGTGGAGATTAAGAGTAGGGGCAATTTAAGTTTTCAGCAACAAAAGCGTTTAAGGGATTCAGCTACGCTTTTGGGAGAAATTTTGAAGTTACCCGTGATTTTGAAATTTCATTTCGACAAAAATTACTAGCCAAAAATCCAAGACAGTTTTAACCTATATAAGTATGAGTAAAATACTGACAAGTCTGACTCTTTCACTCTGTTTAATCATGGCACTGGTGCTTCCTGTGAATAAGGCTTATGCCCTTGATCCCAAAGTTAAGGTTATGGCTTCGACTTCTTTGTATGGAGCAACTGGTGGAGCTCTATTAGGTTTTGCTTCCATGGCCTTTGGAACCTCCGCGAGATCCATTGCGAAGGGTGCTTCATTAGGACTTTATGCAGGTATTTTATTTGGTGGGTACATCATTGCTTCACACCACTTGCGTCCTCAATTAGAAACTCCCTATGAAGATTCTGATTCACCATATGAGTCGGATGGACAAGGGGCCTACGATTCATCAGGATCGAGTGCACCTAAAGGGGAAGAGTCACCACAGCTGTTTGAACGTGCTTTTAAGGTCAACCAGTACGAGCTAAACTATAAGGCCCGTCAAGTTCCAACCATGTATTTAGATATCGTTCGTTTTGAATTTTAAGATGGAATAAAAGTGATAATGATTAAATAAAAAAGGCTCCATTGGAGCCTTTTTTTTTCGTATTTTGTCAGAATTAATTTTGAAAAGTTCTCTTATTCAATGCTTTCTGTACTTCGGTTTCATCATTATCAAAATCAGCTTCAATGGCAACCTGAACCTCTGACGAAAGTTGGAAAGAGTTATCCAGATTGTAGAGTTTGAAGACTTTCTGGAATTCAGAGCGTACGTTAATAAGTGTAATTGAATTGTTGTTATGATTTTGAATCGCATTGAGAGTGGCCACAAAATCTCCAATACCTGAAGAACCAACAAATTCCATATTATCTAAATCGATAATGATGTTGCGATTTTGATGCTTTTGGGCGATTTTTTGTAATTCCAGGTTGAGAGTGATTCCCCACTCATAGTCAAAACCTCCGTGCATTTGCACGACAACATTTCCATTAACATCAGTAGAGATTTTTGATTTAATACTCATAGGCTTTCCTTTTGCGAAACACGTGAATAAACTCAAGGTTATTTTATCATGGGGCGTAGTTCAGGTAAGTCAGGCAAGTTTGTACTGTTTAGTTAAAACGGAGAAAAAATGTCAGGTTTAACCTTAGTCACCACCCCCATAGGGAACTTAGGGGATATAACGGAACGAGCAAGAGAAACACTCAAGAACGGACACTTTTTTCTCTGCGAAGACACTCGAAATACCAAAAATCTTTTAAATCTTTTAGGTATTACCTTGGAAGGTAAAATCTTTGCTTCATTTCACGACCATAGTAACGAAGCTGATATCCATAAGATTATTGCTGGCCTCAAAGAAGGCCACCATTATATTTTAGTTTCTGATGCTGGCTCTCCTATGATTAGCGATCCTGCTTTTCCATTAGTAAAAAAAGCGATTGAACTTGGTATAAGTGTCGACTCTTGCCCTGGAGTTAACGCTGTCACGTTGGCCTTAGAATTATCAGGATTGCCTACCAGTCCTTTTATTTTTCATGGTTTTTTAGGAAGAGACAAAAAAGATCGGAAACAATTTTACCAGGAAATACAAATCATACCAGGCACCCATATTTTTTTCGAAGGAGCTAGTCGCGTAGAAGATACGTTAACCGAGATGGCGGAAACTTTTAAGGAAAATTCAATTGTTGTCGCTCGTGAATTAACTAAAAAATTTCAATCAATTTATCGTTTTAAAGGAAGTGAATTCTCATCGATGAAAGAAGTTTTTGTGTTTAAAGGGGAGTTTGTTGTCTTAGTCTCGATTGAAAATAAAAAAGAAAGTTCTTTCAATGAAATTGAAGTTAACAAATTGGCCAATGAAATAATGCATAGTGGAAACAAACCCAAAATAGTTGCCAAGCTCCTCTCGGAGATTCTGGGGATTCCGATCAAGGACGCCTATCAAAAACTGCAGAATTCTAATGAATAAAATGTGCTTATGACAATTATCAGTTTATTTAATTTTCCTTTCGAATAGAATATTTCTATGCTGTCTTTGACAAGGAGACTGTTATGAAAGAAAAACTATTGGCGAAAATTTTGGCCAAAAAGTTACAAAGCAAATGTTCGTTTAAATGCTGCATGGTTTTTAAGCGTTAACAAAATGGGGGATTAATTTCCCCCATTTTCGTAGGATGATTTATGAGTTTTATAAGTTCAGATGTACTCAACTACAAAAACCCAGCAGTGATAAGGCGCTTTCAAAAAGAATTTGCCGTAAAAGCAAACGAAGCAGACATTATTTTTAGCGACTTAATGAAATTCTTTTATGCATCCAAAACGCATGAATTACAAAAATTGAATGATCCACAGAATGGAGACTTAGATTTTATTTTCATCATGGATGACGAAATGAAGTACATCGATCATATGTGGCATATATTTTTACTTTATACTGAGGACTATTTAGATTTTTGTATGAAATATTTCGGTGAATTTCTCCATCACAGGCCAGATATTGTGCCTAATAATCCAGATTTTGCTCATGGTTTTGAAGATAATCTCACAAAATTCTTATCCTTTAATTACGACCTATTGGGTGAAGAGGCAGTAACTCGTTGGTTTTCTGAGTCTGCCAATAGTTGAACTAAAAGCTTTTTTTAAAGCAAAGTCAAACGCCGGTCGATAAGTAGCTCATGTCGACCAAGACCAAAGTCACCAAAATTAACGAACTCATGAACCGAATGAAAACAGAAGGTCAGACTTCTGTGTTTGATTTGGCATCACTGGAATCTCAAATAAAGCGTTTTGAGCGAGTGATTGAGTTAACTCATGTTATTTCCCACTCAGTTGATTATAAAAAAATTCAGAGAGAAGCGGCACTCAAAATCAGTGAATTGATGGAATGTGAAGCGACTTTAATTTATCAATATGATCACGCCACTAATGAAATTTTTTATAAAAATGGAACGGTCGAAATTCGTTTACCGGCCAACGATTCTAACTTTGCCGGTGCTTGCGCTTTTCATAAGACTAATATTTTAGTGAAAGAAGCTTATAAAGATGCTCGTATGAAAAAAGAGCCAAGTTTGCATATGAAACTGCAAATGAAAAACTTGCTTCTTTCTCCCATGATGATTTCCGGAGAATTAGCAGGTGTCATTGTGGCAGTTAATAAAAAAGAAGATGCCTTTCATAAGGATGATGTCTATTTTCTTCAGGCAGTCGCTAGTCAGATGACGATTGCGATTGATAACGTCAGATTATTTGAAGCTCAAGAACGCCAATTTTTACAAGTTTGCGAATCTCTGGCAGATGCTATTGGTATAAAAGACAAATACACAGGCGGACATACCAAACGCGTTGCCGTCTTCAGTGAAATGATTGCTGCTGAAATGGATTTAACTTTTCAAGAACTTCATGATTTAAAACTTGCAGCTGTATTGCACGACATTGGGAAGATCGGTATTCAGGATAGTATATTAAAAAAAGCAGCTCCTTTAACTCAAGATGAATTTGAAGTGATGAAAGATCATCCTCGTTTGGGCTTTGAAATTTTAAAACATTTGGAATCTTTAAAGAACGTGACTGATGGAATGCGCTATCACCATGAGCGCCCAGATGGGAAGGGTTATCCTTTTGGTCTCAAAGGAAGTGAGATTCCCACCATCGCCATGATTATCTCTGTCGCTGATACCTTTGATGCAATGATCTCAACTCGTCCATATCGTAAAGGTTTACCTCCCATGGTGGCCTATGAAGAAATCTTAAAGAATTCAGGCACGCAGTTTGATAGTTTAGTAGTGGACGCTTTTTCTCGTGCTTTCAAAAAAACTCGTATGTATAAAGCGGAAGAAGATAAAATTTCTTCCGACATTTACAAAAAAGTCGGTTAGAATATTTCCATGCTAGTAAGAGTTATTGGTGGCCACGGGGGAGTTGCTCCTGGGTTTAAGGCCACATCGTATTTGATTGATGGAAAGCTTCTCATTGATGCAGGATCAGTGGCAGAAGGACTTTTAATTTCTGAACAAACGATGGTGGATCATATTTTAGTTTCCCACCCTCATCTGGATCATATTAAAGATTTAGCTTTCATGTGTGATAACTGTTTTGGTCTTCGTCCAAAACCTTTTGAAGTTTATTCTAGTCAGACCGTGAAAGATGCAATTGTTAATCATTTGATGAATGATTTAATCTGGCCTGATTTTAGTGTCCTTCCTACCAGAGAAAATCCAACGATTAAATTTATCCGCTTAGAGGCTGAACAAACGATAACTCTAGGGGAGTATGAGATTACTCCAGTGCCAGTGAATCATCAGGGCGGCGCTTTTGGATTTATTGTCAGTCGAAAAAATAAGGCAGTACTTTTTACCCAAGATACAGGACCTACTGAACGTATTTGGGAAGTGGCCCAGAATTTTAAAAATCTTTGTGCTATTTTCACTGAAGTGAGTTTTCCTAATTCGATGGAGAAAATCGCGACCGCTAGTCTTCACCACACACCAAGTTCCATGAAAAAAGAAATTGAGAAAATGCCGAAAGACATTCCAATCTTTTTAGGTCATTTAAAACCTAATTTTCAAGAGTTGTTATTTAAGGAAATAGACGACATCGGCAATGACCGTTTGATGTGTATTGGTTCATCCAATCATAGTTATCTATTCTAGAATACGCCTGGCATGATAAGACTAGGGAAGTCCTGTATCACTTGGGGTGGCGTAGGCCCTGGGATTTGTGGAATAGTTCCCGTATTAGCAGGTTCTTCTTTTTTCTCTTCTTCTTTATCATCCTTATCGTCTTCGTCTTTATCTTCAACTTTTTTCGCCGCTACGGTTTTCGTTTTAGAGATGGATGGACCACCTTCACCGTAAGTTAAAACAGCTGTTATCGTTTGTTCCACGTCTAATAAATTCTGGGTTAAAGCAAAGCCTCCGCTATCCAGTTTATCACCCTTATCGGGATCTGTTTTATTTTCTTCTTCAGTCTTTTCTTTATTTTCTTCTTTATCCTCTTCTTTATCCTCAGATTTGGTTTCTTCTTCAGTCTCTTCTTTTTTCGGTTCTGATTTCGTATACCAAGTGATCATACATTTATCATCGGTTGCATCATCTACTTTTGTCATCGTTCCACATTTGATCGCAGTCACTTTGATCGTTGCGCTATCACCTGTTGCTTCAATTTCAGGCTCACTTAGTTCAAGTTCCAGTCCAGAAGTATTTTCTGGAGTCGTGGTTCCTTTTACGGGAATGGTTTTAGTATCAGTCGCTTTTTCCTGTTTGCTATTAATAAAAGTGAATTCCACAGGATATTCTTTATCTTTTTTCTCAAAGACCATGACATCGCCCAAAGTTTTTACTTCGGTGACAACATCTTTTTCATCCACTTTTATTTTGTAACTTAATTTACAGTCTTTGATTTTGGTTAAGTCTTTTTCACCATTACAGTTGGCTTCTTTGATTTTGTAGGAGACTTTGTCATTGTCTTCAGGGAGGACAATTTCTAAGACAAAACTGACTTGTGTTTTGCTACCATCGTCATTGGTCTCAGTATTTCCACCCGTAGTAGTCGTCGTATTATCCCCGTCGTCACCATTATTAGTTGTCGTTGTTGTCGTATTATCGCCACCAGTGGTAATAACCGTCCCGGCACATACTTCGGTACGTAGTTTTAGGAAATCAGCATCCTCAGAGAATTTGTCCACTAATGGAGCAACAATTTTTAGACCACCAAACTGAGTTGAATTGTAAACTTCACTACAATATTTTTCTCTGTCTTCATCTTTAACTTCAGCTAAAAGTTCTTTTAATTGCAGGACTAAACTGCGGCAAGTCGTATCTTTTAAAATGACATCGCGGTAATCATTCACTATTTGTTTTCCATCGACATCACAAAGACACATTTTATTAACAGCGTCTGCCACTTCCAAAAACTCTGTGGGTGAGCTTAATAAATTCGCAATAATTTGTGGGTAGTTATTGGCTGCCTTGCTAAGTTCGCGGCATTTTAGAGAAGCTTTTTTATAGGATGATCCAGAACTAGATGTATCCACGCAGAACATTTCACCACTAGGCTTTGTTCCAAAGAGCATTGGGTGACAAGGAATTTGTTTTAAACTGACATCACATTTACTGAATGCTTTTATTTCAGCACCACTGGCATTTTTTACTTTATAACTTGAGCTGTAGTTATTGGATTTGGCCTTAACTTCACTGATTTTACAGACGGGGTTCTGGTTTGAGTTGTAACTTTTATCTCCTAACCATCCAGCGAAAATACATGTCTTACCAAAATCTCTTTCTTCAGCTTGAGCTTCACTGATGAGAATATTTGAAAGTAGGAGGCGAAGTTGATTTAATTTTTCTTGTAGCTTTGATCTCTCTGCTGCAGAAATTTTATAAGTCATGAGCTTGCTTTGAGTTTCCTCAATATTGATACTGAGTTGTTGCAGCTTTTCTACAAACAGCACTTGTTTTTCATAAGGAAGTCTTTTGAAGGCGTACCAATCTTTCATATCGGCAGCAAAAGCAGACATAGATAAGACAAGGAGCGAAATAATAGTGATAAAGACTTTCATACCCTACTATTATCGTCAGATTGGGGCTTTTCCTTGAATTTATTCGCACTGATTCAAAACTAGCCTTTAAGTACTTAATTTGATAGGATTAGTCTTATTTTATGACTGCCAAAAACATGTGGCATATCAATAGGTTACAGACCGATTGAGAGAACATTTGAGGTCCCTATGGGTTGGTTTAATTCCGTCAAAAGTCCAAAGCTTAAAAACGTTAAAAAATCAGTGACGACGACTCCTACCGGTTTATGGAAAAAATGCACGAACTGTAGTGAGATTTTGCAAACCAGTAAACTGGAAGATACTTTTCAAGTTTGTCCCTATTGTGATCATCATTTTCGTTTATCTGCAGAAGAGCGCATTGATTTATTGTTTGATGCAGACTCAGTTGAAATTCAAGGTGAAGGTCTGATTTCAACTGATCCACTTCAATTCAATGATAAGAAAGCCTATAAAGATCGCTTAGAAGATGCTTATGCTTCGACCAATCTTTATGACGGTACGGTTTGTGGGCAAGGAAAAATTGATGGTATGGATGTCGCTTTCGCTATCATGGATTTCCGCTTCATGGGCGGATCTATGGGAGTGGTCACAGGAGAAAAAGTTGCGCATGTATTTGATCAAGCCTATGCTAAAAGAATTCCTGCTTTAGTGCTTTCTTGTTCAGGAGGAGCGCGTATGCAAGAAGGGATTTTGTCTCTGATGCAAATGGCGAAGACCTCAGCTGCCAGACAAAAATTAAAAGAAGTCGGTGTCCCTTATATTTCCATTTTGACTGATCCTACCACTGGTGGATGTGCAGCTAGTTTTGCTATGTTAGGTGATATAAATATTGGTGAGCCCAAGGCCCTCATTGGTTTTGCAGGTCCACGCGTGATCGAACAATCCATTCGTCAAACTCTTCCAGCTGGATTTCAGCGCTCTGAATTTTTATTAGAGCATGGATTTATTGATGCCATCATTCATCGTCATAAAATGAAAAAAGAATTGAGTTTCTATCTGCGTTTTTTGAAAGGCGATCAAGAAGCTAATCTTTCCAATTAAATGAATCAATTAGAGTTATGGATAGATCAAAATCTGGGCAAAGAAGTCGGGAGACTAGGGCTTGATCGTATTGCGCCGCTAATTCGTCCGTATTATTTGGCCTTAAAAAAAAAGGGAACTCGTTTTGTAACTATTGCAGGAACGAATGGGAAAGGCCAAACAGCTTATACTCTGGCCCATTTGCTTAAACAGCAAGGAAGCTCTTACACTCTTTGGACTTCTCCTCATATTTTAAGTGTGACTGAGCGCTTTGAATCCAGTACTGGTCCGATCAATGAAGACCAACTTTTTCAAAATTGCCTAGACGATAGTACTCACGCGAAAATTTTAAGCTATTTTGAATTTCTTTTTCTTCAGTTCATGCGTTTTTCTTTGCAACGATCCCCGCATATTGTGATTTTAGAAGTAGGTTTAGGGGGAAGACTGGATGCTGTGAATGCTTTGGATCCTGATCTAACCTGCATTACCTCTATTGCTCGTGATCACGAAGAGATCTTAGGAAACAAGCTGCATCTGATTTTGGAAGAGAAATTGGGAATAAGCAGACCTAAGGTTCCTCTGATTACTGCTTTTGCACTGAACTATTTGCAGGATTTGACCCAGAATTGGGTTGTTCCAAGAGAAATTCCATGGATTGATCTCAAAAAATTGGGTGTGATCGAAAAAAATGACCATTTTTTTGCTCATAACCAGCTGCTGGCGATGGCACTACTTTCATTATTGCAAGATCAGACAAATTTAGGCTTCCTTGGTTTAAGAGATAATTGGAAAAATCTTACATTTCCCCCAATGCCCCATAGGGGAGATGAGTTGGGTTTTCGAGAAGGAAAATTGCATTTCATAGGTTCACATAACCTAGATGGTGTGCGAAAATTAATCGACTATTTAAAAGTGGAACGCCAGTCTGGCTTTGATTACGTTTTATTTGCTTGTTCTAAAAGAAATAAACGTGAAATTGAGGCCATGATGAAAGCGTTATGGGATGAAGAAAATCTTTTCCCTGAAGTGCTTTTCACCAAATTTTCTCATCCTAAAGCATGGGATGGAAAATTTTCTGAATTGTCATTGGACACGAAAAAAATAAAAGAAGTCAGTTGGGAAGACTTCTTAACAAAGTCAGATCTCAAAGAGAAAAACATTTTAGTGACAGGGTCGTACTATTTTGTTGCCGCAATTAAAAGTTTTCTTACTCACTATTACTAGCACACTCATTTTTATGAGTGCATCCACTTTTGCAGCCGAAGAACCGATGAAGTTCCAAATCGGTGATGAAGTTACTGTCTATTCCAACAAAGCTTATCGTACAGGCACAATTGATAAATTAGTGGGCAATGTCGTGATCACCCATAA
>JBEIOQ010000087.1:0-10763 GCA_040377495.1 Halobacteriovoraceae bacterium | reverse complement strand
GTAACGGAGGTCGTCTGTAATGGTTGTGCCGGTGGTGGTTGTGTACCTACAGGAACACTGACTCCAGTTTGTTCTGGCGACTATACCGCTTCGGATGGCCCTAACTGTGACGATGGATTTGTTTATAAATATGTTAATACTTACGAAGATACCGATGCCGATGGTGTTTGTGATACCAATGCTGTAACACCTTCTGTTGCTGCGGATGCTGAGATTGAATGTGGTGGAACACCAAGTGCCTGTTTAGCAGGTCCAGCTTTAGATCATCAACCTCTCACTACCTCAGGTTATCCAGCTAGAGTTTTATCGAATGCGATTGATGGATATGAAAAACAATGGGACATGAGTTCACCTTCAGGAAAAGGTTATGGCTCAAATCTTTATTTAGCCAATTATACCAATGCTTGTTTGACTGACAGTACGACTTATCGTTATTCCGATGAAACTGGATTGACAACAAATAATCTTTTATCTTTTGCTCAAGAGACTTCCATGACGGCGGGAGCAAACTATTATGAAAATAATTATTTCGATCCTCGTAAAGGAACAGAACCAACTTATACATTTTACTGCTTAGATCGTGGTTACGAGATTCTTGCTCGTATTCGCGTGGTCGTCCGTGATTGGGATAAACGTTTTACTACAGCCGATGCGACAACATTAGGCCCACTAAATACCACAAACAACACCACTAAAATGGATGTGGCGACTGGATCAAGTGGAACTTGGCCAGTAAATGCGACTTATTATGAATTAGCGAATCCGCTTTGGCCTTACAATGATAAATATGACTGGGATAATTTCAGGGCAGATACAGCTGTGGCCAATGGTGCAGCCAATTCAACGACATGTGATTCAGCTGATGGTGGTGGTCTAGGTGATGAGCCACTCTTTTCATTCCCTCAAGGCGCTCTATAAGAGACGCCTTGAGAACAATGATCTTCATCTTATTTTCTTCTTAAACCAAGAGCAGGTAGGATCATAGAGATGCGAGTAACATGCTCGCTATCAATGGATTCTACTCCAGAAACACAAGTCTTTCCTCTATCGTCACATTTATTAACCACCATACAACTAAAAGGATTGCCTTTAATACTTGGAACGTAGTCTGTGCGTCCACGCACTAAAATTCCTTCCACTTCACCAGTAACTGAGTTGATAACGGCCGAGCCTGAGTTGCCGTGAAAAGTATCAAGGTTCGTGGCGAAATAATTTACATGGTCAGCTTTTAAGACTGCTCCATCCGTTACTTTTGTTGGAAGACCTGAAGGGGCCCCAATCACTAGAAGTTTATCACCAACTTTTACCGATCCTGTCTTTCTAACTTTGAGTGGAGTGCGTCCAACAACGGCCCTATCTAGTTTGATCACAGCGTAGTCAATGATGTTGTCTTTGTGTTGGGTCACGATTTGTTTACATTTATAGATGTTCTTGACTGAAATATTTGAAAGGTTGATGGAAGTAGCGTTAGTCATTTTGTAATCGAAAACCCAAGAATTGTTAGAACAGTCCATGGCAGTTTCCATACAGTGACCAGCAGTCACCATGAGGTCAGGGGCAACGAGGAATCCTGAACAACGAGCGATGGTTGGTTGCTGTGAGAATTTTTCAGTAGGGCAAACACCACCTGATTCTTCCAGTGTGTTGTACTCTGGAATGGAAATGATTCCACTAAGTGCTAAAAGCTTTTGATTAGAAATTTGTGCAGCTGTCGCATTCGCGAGCTTTTGAATGCTACTACTAGAAATTTGATAAAGATCTTTTCGTCCATCGATTCCATAGATGACGTTCTCTCTGTGAGCGGTTAATTCCCCTGCGAATCCCGATAATGAAGTAACTGCTGCTAAGAGTGCAAATACCTTTTTCATGGTTCCTCCCTAAATTTGATGAGTCGTCCTCATCTTTCCCTGAAGAGCTTGTAGCGCGCTTTCTAACACTAAGACAAGTGCTTTATCTGCTTGATATTGGTAGCTTTTTTACATTTTCTTACATTGACTTAGGTGAATGATCTAAGTAGTGAAAAAGAATCATTTGTTACTTTTGAGTGTCACGGAGAAAGAGAGCATTTGTTAGAAATAGTACTGCCCTCTAATTCCCAAATCGCGGGTTAAGAGCTTCTGGCGCGTGTTCTCAGCTGTTGGATCACTGTTCAAATTTCCTGAAGCAAAGGCTTCAATTTCAAAATTTTGCGTGAGGCTGAGTGAGGCCTTAAAAATTCCATAGAGCAAATAAGTCTCGGGATCAAATGTGAGGACTGGTTTTATTTTTACCAGAGGGTGAAGTTCATATTCTTGCGCTAAGGCCCAAGTATATTCTTGCGAAAGAAATCGCGTCGAGATTAATTGGTTTTTTGGTTGTTCTTGATAAGCAAATTCTAAACGCATGTGCCAGGGTTCAGTAATCTGTCGGTCTAAACCAAACATTGCATCAGTAAGCGATTGCTCAATGGGAGATTCTGACTGATACATCACTTGAGCAAATCCCAGATAATCACTAAAACGTAAACTGACTTCGCCTCCGAATTTTTCTCTTTCCTCGTCATGGCCACCAGTCGCCAGAAATTGCCAGTCTTTATAGCGCCAAGTTGCCTGCAACATAGCAGTTGGATTGATCGGATGATTCACTTTCGTGTAATCTTTGTCACCTAGGGTATAAAGTACAAAATCCATATTTTCATTATAGAAATAGGTGGTACGAGCGCCATCCGATGCTTGAGAGAGATCGTTAATGACGAAGAGACCATTGGGAAGGTTGTAAACGTTAACCGGATTAAAAATTTCACCCAGTCCGTAGTTAATAAAAAAGCGACCTAATTCAAAACGAACGGTGTCCCATTCTTTTTCATAACTCAGACGATGAATTAATAAATCAGAGCGATAGTTTGATTCATTTTTATTTTTGTTTAAGTCAACCAACTCACGCACCACTAGTTCTCGAGGAAATACCAGCAATTCTTTGGTGAAATTATTAGTTTCAAATAAAGGACTGGCACTGCGACGATAAAAGAAAGAAGATTCGATTCTGGCACGGTCTAGCTGCGTTTTAGTATTCAAACTTCCGTGAACCAAAGAGAAATTTTCTGGACTAGGCCAGCGATCAGGGGACTCGTCACGACGGTTCATTGTTTTTAATTGCCCACCTACAGATCCTTCATAGCTAAAGTTAGAACCTTCGTCTGAGAATACAGACAAACTTACTAAGAATATAATGAGGGTGAACCACTTCATCGCTTAAGCCCTTTTATTTTGATAAGTTTTGCAGAGTAAACGTCTTATCACTAAAGTTGATGTCATAATCCATTGAGTTGTAACGAAGAGTGGTTTTTTTATTCTTTTCGTTCTCATATTGCATCACCATAAAAGTTGGAATTTCATGTCCATCCATTTTTTTGATCTCAGATAGTGTTAGCGTTCGTACTAAGTTTCCTCCGTTATTAAAATATTTTTGTACACGGGGAAGACAGTCTTTCGGGTTGTAATAAACTAAAATTTTAGGCCATATCACTTTGGAATTATCTTTCGAAGTATGCTCAACGATCTTGTACGTTTCCCCATTCATCTTTTCATCGGCCAAGAATTTATGGTGATAATCATCCGGCATGGAAGAAGCTTTTAGTAAATCATCGTTGGAGAAGTCTGACCCCATCCAGCTAGAAAGAAGCATCGAAGGTGAGATCGTCACCGTTTTACGCAGTTTAGGGAGGTAGTTCCACATCTTCATTTCTAAACGTAAAGTTCCCATTCCTTTTTCTTTAGCGGGAGCTTCAATGAATACAATCGATTTATCTTTACCACTAACTTTGGCATTGATCTCCATCGTTCTCTTCCATTCTGGAGTTTCAATATCCATGGTCAATTTTCCATCAGATGAACTTCCGCGCATTTGTGAGTCCGCATATTTAACCCATTCAGAAGCATCTTTGGATTTGGAAGGGCATGAAGCAGCCTGAGTGACACTGGTCAGTCCTAAAAGAATGATGGTGGAAAGAATTTTCATAAAATAACTCCGTCTTGCATTTTAACTATTTTTTTTACGTGATCCATTAAACGTTGATCGTGTGTAGAGAAAATAAAAGTAATTTGATGTTTTTCATTAAGACTCAAAAATAGATCGATCACTTCTTGAGCAGTTTTGGAATCAAGATTGGCGGTGGGTTCGTCCGCTAGTACTAAACTAGGACGGGAAACCACTGAGCGAGCGATAGACACTCTTTGCTGTTGTCCACCACTCATTTCTTTGGGGAAACGGTCTTTCAGATGAAGAATACCGACTTCATCTAAGGCTTTTAAACTAAGTTCATTAATCGTTTTTTGATCCATGCCTTTTAGCTGCAAAGGAAGTTCGACATTTTCTTTTGCTGTTAAAACTGGCAGGAGTTGATAATCTTGAAACACAAATCCCATATTGGTTAAACGGTGTTCAGTTCTTTCTTCTAAAGAAAGCTGATCAATGCGTTTATCTTTGAACAGAATTTCTCCTGTGGTAGGTGTGATTAATCCAGCTAAGCAGTTAAGGAGAGTGGTTTTACCAGAGCCAGACGGCCCGATGATCGCCATAAAATCACCTTTATTGATGGTGAGATTGACTGTCTTTAAGGCATGAGTTTGTGTCTCTTGGGTTTCTCCGTAGACTTTACTAACATTTTTTAAATCAACTAACACGTTTGCTCCTCTTGAGGACCCTAGCGATGGGATAGATCATAGAAAGGGCCACAAAAACACTAATCATCGAAATAGATATAATATGACTGTAAAGTAGATTATTCACTTTCACCATCGCATTGATTTTCATTCCACCGATCATCACTTCTTTACCACCAGTAAAAAGTCGTAGATCGATAGGATGATAAAAGAAGTAATTGCTAATGACAGTAGCGAGGATTGAACCTGTAATCACGGCAAGGATCAGCATGGAAAAAGTTTCAATCATCAGGCTTAGGGTAATCCAAGTGGAATTCGCGCCGATTACATTTAAAGACTGAATCTCTTTTTGTCGTTCGTTAAAAGAAACAAACAAAGTATTAGAAACACCTAAGCTAATAACAAAGACCATAATCAAGGTGAGAACAAAATTTAGTTTCATCATAAAGAGTAGAGAAATGGAAACATCAGGAATTAGTTTTTCCCAAGGCATAATGTTAACTTTATTTTGATCAATTTTTTCATAGGCCGTTGGATTCATCCCCACTAGAAGATGGTAACCATCTTCTGGCATGGTAATAAACTCACGTAGTTTTTTAATATTGGTAAACATCAGTCGGTCTTCCAAGTCTCCACCACCTAAACTATAAATTCCAACGACTTTAAAAAGATCGTTGGCGACTGATCCATCTAGACCTTGACCAAGCACGACCACTTCATCATTCAATTTTACGTTGAGGCGGTTGGCCAGTTTTCCACCTAAAACAATAGGATTAGAAACACTGTCATCTAGGAGATAATTACCTTCAGCGATGGATTTATAAAAAGTGGTTAGACTTCTTTCTCGAGCTGGATCAACTCCAACCATTAAAGCTCCCACTGTTTTCTTTTCTCCAGAAATGAATACAGGAGAAAGTACACGTGGAGTAACTAGGGGAGACTGGGCCAACTCAAAATCACCACGCAAATAGCGGTGCATTTTGATCTCTGAAGAAAAGAGATCAAATTCTTTATGACCAATTTGGTATTTGCCAACATAGTGGCCAGTGATTTCGTTAACTGATTCACCAATACCAGACTCATTGACATTGAAGCTCCAAATGGCAAAAGTCGTCGAAATGGCAAGAGTAATAAAAATAATGGCAGTACGTTTTGGATTACGCTTTAAGTTTCGAAGTGAATATTTTAGAAGAAAGCCTAAATTTTTCATTATGTGTAACTAATCTGTTTAACTGCGTTTCTAATCGCCAATGTGTAACTAATATAAACAGTGAATAAAACAAAACTAATGGTGACTAAAAATTGTTTTAAGTCGAGTAATGGATAGATTATTCTAGGCAGAACAATTCCCGCTCTTTCTACTGGTGCAGTTTGATCGAATAAAATAGAAAAGTCTAAGCCAGTCTTGGTTTGCCATCCAATACAAAGTGTAATCATGATAAAAGCAAAAGCTAAAGAGAAGATTGACATAATGAAAGCTTCGGAAAGCCCCACCATCCAGATTCTTTTCCTTACCACTCCAATAATGTGTAACATCTCAAACTCTTTCACGCGTTCTTGCCATAACATGGAAATGGGCGTGAGAATGGTGACGGAAATACAAATACCCACAATGACTAAAAAGAAATTGACCAAACCATCGTGAAATTGGACTACGGCCCCCATCTCGGGATTAATGTCATTCCATTCTTTCAAAAGGGTATTTTCAGGAAGAATGGATTGAAGTTGTTTTTTATCATGCAAGGTCGGAGCAAAAATTACGTAGCGATGAATACCTTTAAGTGGTTGCTCGGGTGATGCACCTGCCAATCTTCCTACCACCTTGGGAGAAACGTAGATCGTTCCTCTTTGGAAGCTGGGAGCGTTTGCATTATAAAAGCCTTGTATGACCACTAATTCACTTCGCAGGTTACCGCTCACATCCTGGTAATTGAAAATGAGTTGATCACCTAAAGTAAGATGAAATTTTTCTTTAAGTGCCTGACCAACCAAGGCCCCCTCAGAATTATCGTCTAGTGGTTTACCTTCAGTCAGACTTTTATGCAGAGGAACGAATTTATTTACATCTTCTGGATGCACACCCAGAAGGTTGACAGCTTGGGCCCCTTCTGTGGAATTCACAAAACCTTCTAAAACGAGCTCGCGACTAACTGCCTTAACTCCGGGAATTAGAGACAGCTTTTGGAGAAATTCTGGAGAATCTGCTAGAGGTGTCGTGGGATCTCCCGAAGAACCAAAGTTTTTTTCCTGGATCTGATAATGCCCTACATTGCATTCTACAATTGAATTGATGATCTGGATGTTCATCCCAGCAAAGATCGCCATAATCCAAATGGCCATTGTGACTGAAATGGCGACGGAAAGACCGATAAAAAAGCTGCGCGCTTTATGGCGTGAGATATTACGATAAGCAAATTTGAAAAAGTAACTAAGGTAGTTCAACTTTTAGCCTTCAAAATGATGTCTTAACCCTATCAATCCTACCTTAAATGAGTGTCCGAACCAAGGGCTTTTCGAGGAGAAGAAAATGCACATTTTTCACTCTCATGACTATGCGAATGGTAACTTTGTTCCTATAATGTCATTGTACGTGTATCGGTTATTGACCAAGAGAGTTTGATGTTGTCCCATTTTCGACATAGAGCTGATGTCATTTTAGTCCTATTACTAGGCCTGCACCTCGTTCTATTGGTTATTGGGGCCGTATGCCCGCTTACTCTAGGACTTTATTGTGTGCCTTTATTTTTTCTGACCATTTTTCTTTATCTCACAACCTACAAAGTTATTTCTCATAATTTCATTCATAATCCATTTTTTGTTAAAGATTCTTGGAATCAGAATTTTTCGTGTTTACTCACTTTAGGAATTGGCTTGCCCCAAACTTTGATTAAGATTTATCATGAGAATCATCATCGTTTTAATTCAGATATGCAGGATCTTTTTCACCATACGACTAATGACTGGTCTTCGCTTTATCGTTATTCAGATATCCCGAAGCAAACTGAAAATTTTTGGTCTTACACTTTTAAAGGAATTTTTCGTTTAGACTTGAAAAAACTTTATTTTATTGCTTGTGAGCAAGGCCAGAAAAAACAAGTACAAAAAGAATTGGCTGTCTTGATCATTTTTTGGCTTTTAATTATATTTCCTCATTTTTATAGTTTTCTTTTTTTCTATTTTACCGCGTGGTTTTTTGGTCAGTGTGCTTTTTTTGCCCAAAACTATATGGAACATTACCGAGCTATTCCAGGAAATCGTTTAACTGATTCTGTTAGCTGTTATTCGCGTTCTTATAACCTTATTTGGTTTAATAATGGTTATCACCAAGAGCACCACTACAAACCCAATGTTCATTGGACTGACATTAAAAGAGTCCGCGCTGAAATGCTTCCTATCAATCAAAGAATGGTAGTGAAGGGAAGCCATTGGTTTAATTTCTAGGAGCAATCTCTTGAAAAATAAAAGGACACAAACTCTTTCACGAGAGGACCTGAAACATCTTTTAGCTGTCGCCCGAGGTTCCGTCCCCGCAGATATCGTCATTAAAAACGTCAACATCATTGATCTGATCAATGGAGGAGAAAGTGTTAGTGATGTTGCGATCGCAGGGGAGTGGATTGCTGGGACTGGCGACTATGAGGGAAAAAAAATCATCGATGGACGAGGCCTAACCATCGTTCCTGGTTTTATTGATTCTCACCTCCATATTGAATCTTCATTAATGCAACCTTTTGAGTTTGAAGCTCAGACTCTGCCTCTTGGTACCACCACAGCGATGTGTGACCCACATGAAATTACGAATGTTTTAGGCGCCAAAGGGTTTGAATGGTTTTTAAGAGCTTCAGAATCGATGTATCAGAATCTTTTTGTGCAAGTGTCTTCTTGTGTTCCTGCTCTTCCAGGCTTTGAAACCAATAATGGAACTTTTACTCGCGAACAAATGGTCAAATATAAAGACCATACTAACGTCATCGGTATGGCCGAGATGATGAACTTCCCTGGCGTGATCAATGGTAAGGATGAGGTTCTAGATAAAATTGAAAGTTTTTCTGAGATGAATTTGGATGGGCATTCGCCTCTACTTACGGGCAAACAGTTAAATGCCTATCGTGCTGCTGGAATTCAGAATTGTCATGAAACGGTAACATTGGCTGAAGCTAAAGAAAAATTACAAACAGGAATGGCGGTGATGATTCGAGAAGGATCAGTCGCAAAAAATCTTCATACTCTTGCTCCTGTGGTGCATGAGTTTAATTCCATTCAATGTTTACTTTGTACCGATGATCGCAACCCTTTTGAGCTGCATGAAGAAGGGCATGTGAACTTCATGGTGAAGAAACTGATTAGTGACTTCAAAATGCCTTTGCATGTGGCCTACCGTTTGAGTTCTTATTCCTCTGCTCGACATTTTGGATTAAAACGTCTGGGTCTGATTGCTCCAGGATACAAGGCTGATTTTATTTTATTGAAAGACGCTAGTAAGGTCGAAATCGACACCGTTTATATCGGTGGAAAAAATGTCTCGGATTTGAATCTGCAAGCTAGTTCCAAAGAGAAATTCTTAAAGAGCCAACCACCGATTGAAAACACCATGCACAGGGCAGCTGTGACACCAAAAGATTTTGAGCACCAGTATACATCCGGCACCTATAATGTGATCGAGATTGTTCCTGATGAAATCATTACTAATCATTTAAAAATTAAACATGATGGAAAGGGGTTTGAAGTCCCCGATATTCTGCAAATTTCAGTGGTAGAACGTTATGGCAAAGGTCTTCCGCCAAGCTTCGGTTTGGTCAAAGGTTTTGGTTTTAAATCTGGAGCGATTGCTTCGTCAGTGGCACACGATTCGCATAATATAATTGTAGTCGGAAGTAACAGTGAGGATATGGCCCTTGCTGTTAATACGCTTCTTACCTCAGGAGGAGGTTTCATCGTGGTCAACCATGGAAAGGTTCAAGCACTGCTCGAGCTCCCAATCGCGGGACTCATGAGTTCAGAATCAGCAGCAACTTTAACCACCAAATTGAAAGAATTAAAAACTGCGCAAAAAGCGTTGGGCATTAGTTTGCACGAACCATTTCTACAGATGGCCTTTGTCGCTTTACCGGTGATTCCAAGTTTGAAGATTACAGACAAAGGTTTGGTGGATGTGAGTACCTTTAAATTTATTGATCTAAAAAACAAAGCCCCCTAATCTAAGGGGGCCTTGTCTCACTCAAAAGATCCAGAACAATAGGTCATTTCAGTCAATTAGAAGCCAGCAAAGAAAGAATCTTGGATAGCTTCTACTGATTTCACAAGGTCCTTGCCAGATTTACCGAAGTTTTTCTTAGCAAGTTTTGTAAAGTCACCAGTTGCACTTAAAGTCGCTTTACGAACTTTCTTTTCCATTAATTTACTTCCATCAAGAGCTTGAGCGATTGAAGCTTCTACTGGGATCGCTGCAAGAGAGATTCCCAATTTTTCATCGCCAGCACCTTTCTCAAGTTTGTTTAATGTCTTCGCGACTAATAAACTTGAGCTATCTGCTTGAAGTTTTCTCCACGCTTTTCTTTCTTTTCTATCGGCCGATGCGTAACCAGAGTTGATTGAAGTTGCATCTTCAAAAATTCTTAACCCTAGAACTTTCGTTAGCATGACATCGTTTTCGTTACGAGCTAAGAACGACTCTTTTGAAACTTCAGCACCAATTTTACTTAAAAGAGCATCATCACTTAGTTTTAGAGTTTCAGCAATTTTTAGAGCTGCTTCAAGTGTTCTCATTTTTGAGCCAACAAAACTTACTTTTTGGTTTAGACCATCCGTTAGGATTGGGCTGGTTGAGATAACTTGGAAAGACTCTCTATCAGCTTTTAGGTTCATGCTTGTTGCTTCGTTCATAGCACTTCTTAGAACTTGCATTGCGTTTACCGCTTCACGCTCAGTTAAGACGACTACTGCAACATTGGGAGTTTTTACTAAGCCTGCCATTTTAGGGAAGATTGAACTTCCAGCTTGGTCGATGGCGACTAACGTTTTCCCGGCAAGTTTTGTATCAAGGATAGTTTGGTTTTCTTTGAAACCGTTAAGATCGAGGATTGAGAAGCGGTCTACACCACCCACTTCGCTCATTAGATCTTT
>JBEIOQ010000021.1:0-23622 GCA_040377495.1 Halobacteriovoraceae bacterium | reverse complement strand
GATTTATCAGTCAGACTATATCATTAATTGGTCTCCCCTTTTACAATCCGCTATTTCTGATGCTGAAGTTGAACACAAAGAAGTGAATGGTTTTTTCTATCATATTCTTTATCAAGTGAAAGGTTCGGACCAAAAACTAGAAGTGGCGACGACACGTCCTGAAACACTTTTTGGCGACACTGCTGTCGCTGTTAATCCAAAAGATGATCGCTACAAACACTTAATTGGAAAAATGGCGATCATTCCTCTTTGTAACCGTGAGGTCCCGATTATCGGGGACGAACACGTCGATTTAGAAATGGGTACTGGATGCTTGAAAGTGACTCCGGGGCATGACTTCAATGACTTCGAAATTGGAAAACGCCATAACCTTCCTATAGTCAACATTTTGAATAAAGATGGAACCCTGAATGATATTGCCATGGAGTTCAAAGGTCTTCTTTCAAAGAAGGCCCGTGAAAAAGTAGCAACCAAGCTCGAAGAGCTAGGTCTTTTAAAAGATAAAAAACCTCATAAGAATCAAGTTGGTCATTGTTCTCGTACTGACGCCGTGATTGAACCGATGGTTTCCAAACAATGGTTCATGAATACAGAAAAAATGGCGCAAGATTCTGTCACTGACGTTGAAACTGGAAAAATGACTTTCTTCCCTAAGGGTTGGGAAAATACTTATTTTTCTTACCAAAGAAACTCTCGTCCTTGGTGTATTTCACGCCAGCTGTGGTGGGGACATCAAATTCCAGTTTTCACCTGTGAAAAATGTGGTCATGTTCAATCTGAAGTGGAAACTCCAGCAAATTGCTCCAAATGTAAACATCCCGTCATGAAACAAGATCCAGATGTTCTTGATACATGGTTCAGTTCAGGATTGTGGGCCCTTTCAACATTAGGTTGGCCTGATCCTAAAGCAATGGAAGATAAAGGCTTTAAGAAATTTTTCCACACCAATACTTTAATCACAGGTCATGACATTATTTTCTTCTGGGTTGCTCGTATGATGATGATGACTCGTTATGCAGTTAATGATGTTCCTTTTGATCATACTTATATTCACGCTATTGTTCGCGATAAGAATGGCGTAAAGATGAGTAAATCTCTTGGAAACGTGATTGATCCATTAGATATCATCCAACAGTACGGAACCGATGCGATGAGATTCACTCTGGCCGCAAGCTCTGGTTATAACCGTGACATCAACCTCGCACCGGAAAAAATTGAAGGTTATCGTAACTTTATTAATAAACTTTGGAATGCTTTCCGTTTTATTCACCCAATGTTGGATAAAGCACAAAATGAGCTTCCAGCGAAAGACAAACTGACTCATCATGACCGCTGGATTTTGTCCGAACTTAATACTGTCGCAAAAAAAATGAATGAATCCATGGATATTTATCGCTTCGACGATGCTTGTTCAGAGATTTATTCTTTCACCTACGATAAATACTGCTCTTGGTACATTGAGCTCTCTAAAAATATTTTCCAAGGAACGAATGAGGCCGAGATCGTTCAGCGTGCGACTGTTTTAAAATATGTATTAAAGAAAATGCTCGCTCTGCTTCACCCTTTTACACCTTTCATTACTGAAGAGATTTGGGAACAAGTAAAAACGTCGCAAGAGGATCTCTTGATTGTTCAGGAATATCCGGAGTTCGATGCAAAACTCGAATTCAATGATGATCAACTGAAAATGAACAAGTTCATCGACACCATCGTGAACGTTCGAAATCTTCGCCAAGGTGTAAACCTAAAACCAAAAGATGAAGTGACTGTACAAGTTTTCACCGATGATAAAGTGATGCAAACCTACTATCATGAAAATAAGGAGAACTTCGACCGTCTGGCCAAAGTAACCAACCTTATTATCAAGAATAAGTCTGAAGATCGCCCTAAAAAATGTGTAACTAATGCGAGTTCTCACACAGAAGTTTATCTACAACTTGAAGGTCTAATTGACCTCAATGAACAGATTAAACGCATAGAAAAAGAGTTAGGGAAAGCCAAATTAGACTATGAAAATATTTTGAAGCGTCTAGCGAACCAAAACTTCATCAACAACGCTCCAAAAGAAGTGGTGGATGAATTAAAAGGCAAAGAAGTTGAATTCAAAGAAAAAGTTACGTCATTAGAAATCGCGATCAAGAATTTTCATTAAGAAATCGTAGGGGGAACAAACGTTCCCCCTACAGATTCTATTTTAAACGACAGCTAATTCCAAAAGCATCTACCCCATCACTTTCAAAATTCAAGTCGGCCAGCTTCGTTGTTGAATTTGATGTCATCCAATTGACTGACAACATGCTTTGTTGGTCAGTCATTTTCATCACAAGAATGCTATTTGCATCAGCAAGGATTGAATACTTTATCATGTCCGTTTCACCTTCAATTTTTGTTAAAGTTACAAAAGAACTAGTTATGGGCTCATCTTTCCCCGCCACAAAACAACTTAAATCTGCGGCATAACTAGAAAACGATAATAAAGAAAATACTGATAAAAAGAATAATTTCATCTTAACTCCTATTTTTATCTGAACGACTCAGATATTTAATGCAAAATCACTGTACTAGCGACAAGCAGGACTTAGGCAAAAAAATTGTGAAATGTTAAAAATGACTATTTTAAGTAGAAAAAATTATAAATTTTATCCATGACCGGCGCCATAGGAATGAGTTTAAGGCAATCTAGGGTCTTAATCGGACATTCATTTTTAAGGCAAGGTGAACAACTAATAGGCTCGCGCACCACCATCACTTCTCCTTTACCATAAGTAGGAGCGGTATTGTTCGGATCTCCCGCACCAAAGAAAACCGCGACAGCTGTCCCCACATATGAAGCTAAATGGGACGGACCTGAGTCATTGGTAATTAAACCTTGTGAGTGAGAAAGCAATTGGGCCAGAGTTAGAATGGAAGTTTTTCCTGCTAAATTGATGTATTGATTTTTGGCAGGAGGCAAAGCCTGAATCACTTCTTCCACTCTTAGTTTTTCTTTTTCCATACCAATAAAAACAAATTTTTGATTCTCAAAAAGTTCGAGTAACTCTACCCATTTTTCTGTTGGCAAACGTCGAGAACTGGCTTCTGAGTTCACATTCACCACGACATAGGGAACGTCATCTTCAAAAAATTTGGTAAACTCAATAGAACGAATTTTTGGATAATTGAGAACATCTTTTCCATTATGAAGCCTCATTAAAGAAAGATACTCTTGATATCGGTGCAAATTCTTAGGTCTTTCTTCCTTATGAGTGAGAAGCATACTTCTCCACTCTCCCGTGAAACCTATTCTTTCCTTAGCGCGAAAAGCATAACCCATCCATGCCGCTGAAAAAGAGGGCGGTAAACAGAAATAGAGATCCACGTTAAAGATCATTTTCTGATTTACTGCAAATTTATGAATGTCATGCGGAAGACTGCCATGAAGATTTTTGTCGTATTCGACTACCTGAACTTTAAAAGGTAACAGTGCGAGCAAATCTTTATAGGCAGGTTTTACAATGAAAATAAATTCCGCTTGTGGATATTCATCATGAAGAGCATGCAAAAAGGGAAAACTCATCATGATATCCCCTAGCCAATTAGGGAGGCGTACAAGAATTTTCATGCTTGACCTCTTTGCTTGTAGAACATCACAGTAAAACTACTCACTAATATAGGCATCATCATAACATTAATCACTGGAATAGCAAAAATGAGCAGAGACAAAAAACCCATACCAACATAGTTTAAGAAGTATTTTTTTAGGTCGTGAATGCATTCTTGTAAATTATAATTATGTCGGCTCCAAACATAATCTACAAACTGAAGACTGATCAAAATGGCAGAGCCAATCACTGCGAGTGGGGTCAGCATGGGAATGAGTGCCACCACAAAAATCATCACCGTTAAAACTAAATTAAGCAGGATCTTACTTGCCTCATTTTTAAGTGAACTAAAACTAAAAGGAGGATAGACAACTGTTTCTGTCAGCAGCTGTTTTTCAGTATTAAGGCTAACCATACGGTGAAAAGGATAAGAAAGAAAAAAGACACACAGAAGAAAAAACCAATTGAAAAGAAAGTAAACCACAATCGCAACCAGTAGGCCCAAGCTCACAAATGTAATCCCAGAGATCCATTCATTCACGAACCGAACATCTAACACATCAGTCACGATAAATTGAAGTTGGGAAAAAAGGAAAGCTCCAAATCCCAAATAAAGAATAATTCCAAAGAAAAATGGCAGAATCGCCCACAATAAATTGATCTTCTTAGCAAAGAAAAGATCAAAACCAGTCTTGAAAGATGACAATACAATCATTGTCTACCTTCTAAGAAAGGATAAGTCGTAAAACGAAATTGAAATAAATCTTTGAAATCTTCCAGCTTTGGCTCTGGGGGAATACGATAAACCATTCCTTTCAATTCTTTCCATTGAAGATGTTCGTACAAAAGAGGAGTTTCTATATTCATCGTTTCACAACGAAGAAATTTTTCTTTAGCTTTGGTAATTAAACCTGTGGCCCCAGTAATTCTTCCGTCGCGGTAATGAATAAGACTTGCGGCAACTTGAATCACTGCCCAGTAAACATTACGAGCTGGATCGTTGGCATCTTCCATCCAAACATCTTCCAAAGCTTCGTGACATTCCCAATATTTTTGGGCATTGAATAACTCAATGCCCTCTTTCATTTTTTTTAAATGATCGATAGTAAAGGTGCCAAACATGTCTTGCTTAGACACCTAGAATAGAAAGACCAGCGTCTACGTAAAGCACTTGGCCAGTCACACCGTTAGAAAGGTTTGATGCAAGATACAGTGCAGTTCCCCCTACATCTTCAGTGGTAATATTTTTTCTGAGTGGTGCTTTTTCTTCGACCGTTTTTAAAATATCACGGAAACCAGAAATTCCTGATGCAGCTAATGTTTTGATTGGCCCTGCGGAAATACAATTCACTTTAATGCCTTGAGGACCAAGATCATCAGCCAGATAGCGCATGCTACATTCTAGAGCAGCTTTCGCCACCCCCATCACGTTGTAATTCATGACGACTTTGGTTGACCCATGATATGTAAGAGCAATAATTGATCCACCAGGATTCATCAAATCTTTCAACGAATGAGAAAGTCCCACTAATGAAAACGCTGAAATATCACAGGCCATGAGAAAGCCTTTTCTGGAAGTATCGGAAAATTTACCTCCCAAATCGTCTTTATCAGCAAAGGCTAAAGAATGAATCAAAATATCAAATTTGCCCCATTTCTTTTCCACGATGTCTTTTAATTGGGCGTAATGTTCATCAACTGTCACGTCCATTTGACAAGTAAAGTCGGCTCCAATTTCAGCAGCGAGCGGATCTACGCGTTTCTGGAGGGCCTCATTTAAATATGTTAGAGCAACACTTGCACCTGCATTTTTAAGCGCACGAGTAATTCCCCATGCGATTGAGCGATCATTGGCTAAGCCTAAAACTAAGGCCTTTTTGCCTTCTAAAATCTTCATATTCAACCTCTTCTTTTTTCAGTATTCTTACTCTAACTTTTAACACCTGATAGAGCAAGTTATGACGGCAAGCAAAAAAACCCTCGTCCCTCAATATATTAAGGACCTACAAATTTACCAAGCGGGAAAACCCATCGAGGAGTTGGCGCGCGAGAAAGGTTTAACTAAAATCACTAAAATCGCGAGTAATGAGAATCCACTTGGGCCATCTCCATTTGCTATTAAAGAAATGACCTATGGACTGTGGGATACCTATCGTTATCCCGATATGCATGCCTATCGTTTAAAGACACGTCTCTCAGAACTCTATCGCTTAAAAAAAGAAAATATTATTTTAGGCAATGGCTCAGAAGGTATCATGGGTTATATCATGCGTGCTTTTGTTCAGCCAGGGGATGAAGTTTTAACCAGTGATGGAACTTTTATTGGTTTTTATATTCTCGCTCGTGGAGCTGGCGCCAAGATGATCCGGACTCCCTTAACTTCTGATTACCGTTATGACGTTGAAGCGATGGCAAAAAAAATTAATGATAATACCAAAATTATCTATATCGCAAATCCTAACAATCCTACCGGGACTTACATCACTAAAAAAGAATTCGATTATTTGATGACTTTTGTTCCTGCCCACTGTTTAGTTATTTTAGATGAAGCTTATTTTGAGTTTGCTCGCAGCACTTTCGATTATCCTGATTCTATGGATTACCGTTATGACAACGTCATTACTCTTAGAACTTTTTCAAAAGCTTACGGTCTGGCAGGAATTCGTGTCGGCTATGGTTTTGCTCATGAAGAATTGATTTCAAACTTAACCAAAGTGAAACTTCCTTTTGAACCAAGCATGGTGGCCCAGCTGGGTGCTTGTGGAGCGATTGACGATTATCCTCACTTAGAAAGAACACTGACTAACAATCAAAAACGATATCAAGAATTATGGAATTTTTTAATTAGTAAAGATTTTAAGCCTATTGCTTCAGTTACAAACTTCCTCACCATTAAAACCGGGTCCGCAGAGGCCAGTGAATGGATGTACAATTCTCTCCTAGACAAAGGTGTGATCATTCGCCCTTTGCGTACTAATGAAATGCCGGATTTTGTCCGTATCTCATTGGGAACCAAACAAGAAATGCAACATTACTTTGAAGCGATGGAAGCCATCCTTCCGACCTATAATCAGAAATTTGGAAGACCAAAATGAAAATTTGTCATTACACCACGGCCACCAATCATGAACTACGACTGGGAATTATCGAAAATAATATCGTGATTGATCCTAACTACGTATGGCAAGCCTGCTATAAAAAAGAAGGCTTTTACAATTACATCGAAAGAGCCGAGCACAAGTCTCCTACACTGCTTAGTGAATTTTTAAAATATAAAACCGATCCTTTAGAGGAGCTGCATTTAACACTTGAGATTTACCACAATTTCCTAAATCAAGGGATTGAGGTGAAAACGCTAAAACTCTCTGATATTCATTTCGCGAAACCCTTGGATAAAATAACTACTTATCGCGATTTTTACACCCACGAAAAGCATGTCAGAAAAGGTTTTGAAAAACGAGGTGAGCCAGTCCCTCAAGAGTGGTTTGATCTTCCTGTTTATTATAAAGGTGCTACCGCGAATTTTATTGGACCCGAAGAAGAAATTCTTTGGCCAAGTTTTACCCATAAATTGGATTATGAACTAGAATTAGCTGTGGTCATGGCCAAGGATGCTTATAATATCAAAGAAAAAGATGTTTATCGTCATCTTTTAGGCTTTACCATTTTAAATGATGTTTCTGCTCGTGATATACAAAAGGCGGAAATGAAAGTTCGCCTAGGACCTTCCAAAGGAAAAGATTTTTGTTCTGTCATTGGACCCATTATCGTCACCATTGATGAGTTTGGTTATACTGAACCCAACCTTCTCATGACAGCAAAAGTGAATGGACATGAGTGGTCTCGAGGACACAGTGGGGATGCACATTTTAACTTTGCTCAGATGCTCACCTTTGCAGGTCGCGATGAATGGTTACTTGCAGGAGATCTATTTGGTTCAGGAACAGTAGGCACTGGCTGTGGGCTGGAATTAGATAAGTGGATTCAACCAGGTGATATTGTGGAATTACATATTGATAAAATTGGAACTCTAAGAAATAAAGTCGGACAGATTACTCCCCACCCTTAGGACGGATAATGGAAAATTTTAAAGCATCAGGAACATATACCAAACAAGCTCACGTAAAAATCCCTGAGGGACTTTACGAAGAAGAGCATGGAAGAAAAGGATTCTTTGGCAGAGTCTCTCATCTCTATCATGAAAATCAACTTACGAACTGGACTGAGATTAAGGGCGACTTAAAACCGCGCAATCTACCTCCCAGCTTTGAGAAAGTTCCTGAGAATACTTTTCAAGATTTTCTTTACAATAATGATGTCATCATAAGTTTTGGGCGTTTTACTAAATCATTCGTGAACTTCTATCGTAATGCTGATTTTGATGAACTATATTTCATTCATGAAGGTGAAGGAAAACTGGAAACAACTTATGGACACATCCCTTATAAAAAAGGGGACTATATTGTGATCCCTCGCGGGACGACTTATAAACTTTATCTTTCAACTCCAACGAAGATTTTAAAAGTTGAAGCAAACTCTGAGTTTGAAGAACCATCTCGTGGAATTTTAGGACCAAACGCTCTCTACGATCAGACTGCGATTTTTGTCCCTGAGGCTGCCATCGGGGCAGAAAAAGGAAGTTCTTTTAACATCGATATAAAACGAGAAGGGAAAATGACCACTGTCACTTACCCTTTCAATCCACTTGATGTTAAGGGTTGGAAAGGTTCAGTTTATCCTTGGAAACTCTCCATTTATGATTATTGTCCCGTAACCAGTCATCGTTATCATATGCCACCTTCTGCTCACACCACTTTTGTTTGCAAAAACTTTGTTATTTGTTCATTTGTGGCAAGACCATTAGAAGATTCTGCTCACGGAGTTTTAAAAGTTCCCTTCTACCACTCAAATATTGATTACGATGAAGTTCTTTTCTATCACGAAGGAGATTTTTTCAGTCGTGACAATATTGGTGCCGGGGCCATCACTTTTCACCCTCAAGGAATTCACCATGGGCCACATCCACAAGCCTTTAAAAAGGCCAATGATCGTACCCATACTAATGAATATGCCGTCATGGTAGATACACGCTTTCCTCTATTGATGACAGAATGGTTTGCTCAAGTGGAAAACCAAAATTACTATATGAGCTGGAAGTCCTAATGCAAACTTTTGATCCAAAAACATCAGACTTTAGTCAAAACTATAAATTTTTAATCGGCGGTATTTTACCTCGCCCTATAGCGGTTATATCGACGAGAAATGCGGATGGATCAAATAATCTTGCCCCTTTTTCTTTTTTCACTGCAATTTCCGCCCAACCGATGATTGTGGCCTTCTGTCCTATGATTCGTACTTCTACTGGCCTAAAGAAAGACACCGTTCTCAACATTGAACGCGAAAAAGAGTTTGTGGTGAATTTTTGTACTATGCCTTATGTGAATGAAATTAATCTCACCTCCACCGAACTTCCTTACGGACAAGATGAATTTACATTCGCTGGATTACATGCGCTTGATTCAAGCTTAGTAAAGGCCAAGCGACTAAAGGAATCTCCACTGCATTTTGAATGCGTTCTGCGTGACATTCTAAGTTATGGAGAGAATGTAGGTTCAGGGCGCTTAATTACCGGTGAAGTGATTAAAATCCATGTGGATGATTCCATCATTCACGACGGAAAAATTGATACAGATAAATTTCAGGCGGTGGGAAGAGGTGCAGGAAATGATTGGTTTCCCACGAAAGATCGCTTTCAATTAGAACGACTTACCAAAGCACAAATTCAAAAATAGCTAAAAAAAAGGCTCCCGAAGGAGCCTTTTTTATTAAAGAAGATCTTGGTAATCTTGCAAAGACATTTTCTGATGAAATGGATGGGCTTCAGACTTCATACGTGTAACGCCTGTTCTTCCATAGATATATTTATCAAATTCTGATTTAACACTTTCACCGAAAAATTCAGAAAGCATGCCAGAGAACTCTTCTGTCACTAGAGGGTCGAAATGTTTTTTCTCAACTAGCTCAGCTAAGAATTTTTTCAATCCACCCTTTTCTTTAAATTTATAGTCCATAAGACCCATAAATCTTGCTCCCGTTGAATAGGCAGCAGAGTCGGTCATTCTCGTATGTTCAGGGTGAGCAGCCATTTTGGTCGTCGTTAATAGGCTTGAAACAACTGGGTAACCTTTGTCTCTCCATGAAGCTAAAGCTTCATCAATCCATCCTGCATTTCCGTTCGCTGGCATTACTCCACGAGCAAAATAAGAGTGAGTTAATTCGTGAGCCAAAGCAGAGTACTCAGTCATCGTAGCACCACAATACTCCATACCACCTGAACCAGCTTCAAAAATCACAACCTTTTGGTGTAGGAATGGACCATAATCCCCTTCTAGCTCTTTTAAAACACTTAAAGCTTGAGTTTTAAATCTTTCAAGATTTGCACTGCCATTTGTACTGTAAATCATCATCGGGATATCACGGCCATCCACACTTTTGAATGTGGCCGTTAATTCAGGATAACGTCCCACTGGAGCTGTGTGGAAAAACAGAGATGAGCTGTTGAAATATTCAGGAAACTCAATCTTATATTGAGTGTCTGAAATTTTGGTTAGAGTGCCGTTAGTATAAAAAGTTTGTTTTTTCAGATTTTGAAATTCAATATCAAAAACCATTTTCACTTGATCGTATTCAAAACTTGCTGGTAAATAAGCTTCCAAGAAAGCTCTATCTGCAAGATCGCTGAACCAAAAAGCTGAGTTTACACCTTCAGGGGTATAGCGAACTGTCTGAGAAAGAGGAACTTTAATCACTAAAGTATGTGTTCCCGCTTTTACTTTTTCATTAATGATACGAACAGAAGTTTCTGCTCCAGGAGTTTTGGTTAATGTTTGTGTTTTACTTTCACCGTTAACAGTAAGAAGTGTCGGCTCTTTGACTGAATCGAAGATCGGATAACCTTCTTCAGTCATTTCAAACTCAATAGTCGCAGTTACTTCTTGTGTTTGCGTTGCTCCGTTATACACAATCTTATAGTGAGCTTGTGTGAAATCTACATACACTGCTTTTCCATCTTTATATGAAAAAGATTTTGGTGCGTGTTGAATCCCTGCGGCAGCTTGAAAGCTGATAATCATTAGTACTAAAAAAAGAATTTTCATCTATCCATCCTTGAAATCGTTTGGTATATCAAACAAAGTTTAGTCCACTATCTTATCAAAAGGAATTTTATGAAGTCACTATTGAAAGTTCTTACTCTATCTTTCCTCATGACCGCGAATGCATTTGCTGTGCAGCATTTCACTTGTTTTCCACCAGATATTAACTCCAATGATCGTGCTGTAATCGCTCTCAAGACTCAAACTGAAGGAACATTGTTTCTGACGAGTGGTCTTGATGACTGGGGAAATCAGGAAACATCGGGCGTTTTGCTTTTAAATCGTGTTGCGACAACGAATGAAATGGAAACATGGGTAGCAAACAACTCTATCGCTACTTTCACTGTGAAAATCCCTAAGAAAGTGATTGGCACCAATGCTGACAACATTGAGCTTCAATTGAATCTTAAAAGCAACAATAGCAATGTTGATCAAGATCTAACTTGTTATACAAGAATGTACTAATTTTTTTTCTTAAAGTTTAACTGGGGTCGATAGAGAACAATCATGGCCCCAGTGACAACCATCAATGCTCCTAAGAACCCCACGCTAGTAATTTTCTCTGCATGAATCCAAGTCACTTCCAGATAATAAAGAATAGTCATAATAATAATGGTCAAGATCGGATTCAAAGTGACAATCATACTTACTTGAGTCGTGGGTAAAATACGCCAGGCCTCAGAAATGGCAGTATAAGAAACAATCGTATTCAAACCTAAAAAGATCACCACCAACCACTGCCACCAATTTAAAAGCGTAAAAGAATGAAAATCCACCCACGGAAAAAGAAGAAGTACAGGAAGTGCATACAGAACAAGATTAATATGATGACTTGTCCATGTTCTTAAAAGAATTTTTTGAAAAGCACCATAAATGGCCCAAGTAATAGCAGCAATGATAATGAGCATGGCCCCATAGCTGAAGTTTGGCCCCAAATCGGCATGGATTAAAGTGTCTAACTGATCTTTATAAAAAAAGTAAAAGCCCAGAAAACTTAAACACAGTCCTGCAATCTGGCGTTTAGATAAACGCTCTTTAAAAATCCCTATACCAATGATGACCAAACCTAAAGGTGCTAGCTGGATCATCACTTGTGCCAGACTAGGTGACGTTAATCTCACTCCATTAATATAAAAAATATAATTAGCCAGTAAACAGACACTGGCCAACAAAGATAGCAAGGGTGGTTTCTTTAAGATGTTGAGCGCTGGATTCTTTTTATAAGCGAGATAGGAAAAGAGTAAAATAAATGAAAATGTAAAACGAAACCATGAGATGGTGAATCCATCCATAAAATTCAAAGCCACTTTCATGGCAATCGCTAGTACAGACCACATGAGTCCTGCAGTCGCGGCATAGAGAATCCCTATGATGTAAGAGGAGTTATTTTCCGAGGAGTTCATGGATATCTTTTGAAATTTTCTCTAAGTCTTTAAACGAATCTTGTTCTCGTAACTTTAATTCAGTATTTTTTCCAGCCTTTAGTTCTTCAATAAAACGCTTAAAGGCTAAGATTGGCCCGATATTTCTTTTGGAAAGAATAAGGCCCATGAAAAAAGTCAAAGCAATGAGTAAAGCACAGATGGTTGACCAAATGGTCATAAACAAGCTGGCAATCGGCGCTTGAACATAGACTTTAATAAAGACATAAGCAAAAGTTCCTGTCATTAAAGAGGAGAAAAAAGCGATAAGGGAAAATTTAAAAGCATAAGAAAATTGGTAAACAGGATCAATCAATGAAAAAGTGCGGTTCGTTTCCTCACGAAAAAGCTCCGTATTTAACTTAAAGAGATAAAACACCAGGATGGCGAATCCAGCTAACTGAATTACATCCGCTATATTAAAATAATAATGGTTGGCGGAAAAAAGATTCAAATTAATAAAATCAACCGCCCCACCATATCGAATACGATCAATGGCATTACCCGAAATACCAGCTAAGAATAAAGTAAGACCAAGATTTAGACCTTTAAATTTTGGATTGGCGAGAAAATAAAACTTGATTAATAGTCCCACAAAAAGAATCAGGGTAAACAAAGTAGAAAAAAAGATAATTCGAAGCAATGGATCGATATCGGCCATATGACCAAAAATCACCCCATGATTCATAAATCCTTTAAGCAAAATAGGACCGAAAGAAAATTCTTGAGCAGACTGGAAAAAACACAACTTACTTACCTGATCAATCACCATGAGAAACAAAAACAGAATAAGATTATGTTTATGAGCTGAAAGCTCATGTTTTAAAGTCATATTAGTATTTTAAAAGCTTCGCCAGCATTTCCGTTACATCAGAAATTTGAGGCAAAATCACGTCTTCTAATCCTGGATTATAAGCACAGTGGGAATCTTTCGCAGCCACTCTTAAAATCGGAGCATCTAAATATTCAAAACATTCTTCATTCACACGTGCAGCGATTTCTCCTGCAAAACCAGAGGTTTTTGTTTCTTCATGGGCTATCATTAAGCGACCGGTTTTTTTCAAAGACGTTTTAATCGCCTCCATATCAAAAGGAGCAATGGTACGAAGATCGATGACTTCAACTGTTTTACCTTCAGCTTCCATCGCTTTCGCTGCTTCTAACGATTTATTCACGAGAGCACCCCAAGCGACTATGGTGGCATCTTTACCTTCGCGAGCAATACGAGCTTTGCCGAAAGGGATCATATAATCTTCACCAGGATCTGCGGTACGGTTATAACCTTGGTAGTATAAATGTTTGTGTTCTAAAAACATGACTGGGTCATCACAACGAATCGCCGTTCTTAAAAGTCCGATGGCATCTAGTGCATTAGACGGGTAAACGACGCGTACGCCTGGAATATGAGTGAAAAACGATTCACCAGATTGTGAGTGGTAAATGGATCCACCTTTAAGGTATCCACCAATCGGAACTCTCACCACCATAGGACATTTGAAATCACCACCAGAGCGGTAACGAGTGGTCGCCATTTCATTTTTTAACTGCATGTAAGCAGTCCAGATATAATCAAAGAATTGAATTTCAACTACAGGTTTAAGACCACGCATCGCCATACCTACCGCGCGCCCGATAATGTTGGCTTCAGCTAAAGGGGAATTAAAAACTTGTCCGGGCTTGGCTGCACGCTGTACACCAGAAGTTACTTTAAAGACTCCGCCTTTTCCTTTTAGGTCAGGATTATCGAGCTTCTTCTCATCAGTAAAGTCCGCGACGTCTTCTCCGAAAACCATCATTAATGGATTCTTCTTAACTTCTGATTTAAGCGTTAAATTAATACCACCAGCTAGAGGAATGTCATCTTTACCTGAAAATTTTGGTTCAGTGGAAAATTTGTCCGAACGAGGATCAATTTCAGAATATAAATGATCCGCATATGTATCTAGTTTAGGCCATTCTGTATTAATCGCCCTATTCATCGACTCACGAACTGAATCAGAAATTTGAGTGAGGATTTCTTTGCACTCATCTTCCGTTAGAATATCAGCTTCCACTAAAAACTTTGGAAAACTATTAAACACATCACGACGTGCTTCTTCTGCTAAATCTTCTTTAGTACGATAAAAAGCATGATCATCAGAAAGTGAATGTGAATACGGTCTTGTCACAGAAGCATGGCAAAGCACAGGGCCATTTCCTGCTCTTAAATATTTTTCAGCTTCTACAGCAGCAGCATAAGATTCGATAGGACAACAGCCATCAAAAGTAAAAATTTTAAGTCCTGGGAAATTCTCTAACGCTTTAGAGATTGATCCTGCTGGTGTTTGTACCGAAACAGGAACAGAAATAGCATAACCATTATCTTCCACCATAAAAAGGACTGGTAACTTATTCACACATGCGGTGGTTAAACCTTCCCAGAATTCACCTTGTGAAGTTGTTCCATCACCACAAGAAACATAAACGATTTCTTTCTCATGATAAACAGGTCCATCTTTTAATTTCATTTTCTTTAAGTGCAGTCCAGCTTCCGCCACACCACAGGCTTGTAAGAACTGAGTTCCGGTACAAGAAGACTTGGTGATGATGTTTAATCCAACATGTCCCCAGTGTGCTGGCATTTGACGACCATGAGAGGCAATGTCACCTGTATTACCATTGGCCTGGCAAAGCATTTCATAAGCAGTCATACCAAGTCCTAAGCAAAGAGCACGGTCTCGATAATAAGGAATAAAGTAGTCGTGTTTGGGTTTTAAAACTTTGGCAAATGCAGTTAGTACACCTTCATGTCCCGCACCAGAGATTTGAAAAAACGCTTTATTTTGTTTTTTCATCGTGATTTCTGCATCATCTACTTTTCTTGAAAGGTAGATATTACGAAGAAAACTAATCAAGTCTTCATTTTTTAAATTATATTTTTTGGCGATATCTAATTTTTTTTGTACATCGTTTGATTTTTTTATAGTGGACTTACTCATAATGACAGCTTTTGAACCCTTTACTTGATCGGTATTACTCATGGCCAAACTCAATGATAAAAGTGAATAAAAATAATGAGATAAACATAATAAAAGTGGATGATTTTGACCAGTTTGAGGGTACTTTTTTCAAAAAGGAAAATATCTATAACTACCTGAAATTACTTATAGAGAAGGAAAGGCAAACGACGAATTTGAAAGCTTTGGTTCTCTAGACGGATGTTTGCTTCAAATTCCGTCCAAGAATGACCTTGCTGCAAACCTTTCACTAAACTCTCAGAGCCATAAAAACGGGCTGCATTTTTAGAAAAAACCAATCGATCAGAAAACAGTTTTTGTAACACCGAGGACACTTTGTAAGTGAATTCATCAGTAACAGGAAGGTCTCCTAAGAGATCAAGTTTCACGCCATAAGCATGCTGACCTTTATAGAGATCACGAGTCACATCCCATTCGACAAAAGAAAAACGAACTGTCGCAAATCCCAGCTTATTTAAAGTTTGGGCCAGAATGTGGGCTTCACTTTTTGTGATCCAAGGGGCACCTAAAACACGGAAGGCCTGATCATTATTGATTCCTCTTCCCACTGCTAAGTTAAAATGTTCTAAGCTTCCCCAGAGTGCATAATATTTCACTTGCTCCAAAGTGGTGAGAGCAGGTGAAGGAGCAATCCAAGATCGGTCAAATTGGTCCAACAAAGTTTCACGCTTCCAATCTTTGGCTGTGATAATTTGTAATTTGGTTCCAAGACCCATTTCCTGGTTAAGCATTAAAGCGAGCTCTCCCAGAGTCATTCCATGGCGAGTAGGTACCGTATGATAAGAAATAAAATTTCCCGACAAATTCGAGTCTAATAATTTTCCTTCGATCACATGGCCGCCTAACAGATTGGGACGATCCAGAATAATCATCTCCACTTTGGTTTGAGCGGCAACTTTCATGATCTCAGCAATAGTAGAAAAATAAGTATAATAACGTAGTCCTACATCTTGGAGATCAACCACAATCGCATCTATATCCATGAGATCTTTCGGAGCGGGAGCTCTGGAACCATTTTTGTAGAGAGAAATAACCGGTAAACCAGTATTCTCATCGACTCCATCATCGACCCACTCGTCATTAAGAGTTCTTAATCCGTGTTCAGGGGCAAAGATTTTTATTAATTGATAGGTTGAATAAAGTTCGTCAATGAGGTGAGCACCTGATTTATTTACACCAGCAGCATGAGTGAGAACCGCTAGACGTTTATTTTTTAACTTCGCTTGAACATCATCTTCGTGCAAACGATCAATCCCAAAATCTAAAGCTAGACTTTGAAATGAAAGCAAAAGAAAAAATAGAAAGAGTAGACTACGGAGCATTAAATTTTACCAAATAAAAATCAAGGAACTCTTCTCCTTCCAGATAAACCTGAAAGCGCACTTGCCCAAAAGGAACTCCACCAATCATGGTAGTAAGCATTGAGTCTTCGTTATAAAATTCACATACGGTAATTTTTTTATTCATGATATCGACAATCGAAATGGCCCCTTCACGTTCCACGCAAGTCTTAAGTACATTGGCCACCTTCGCCTCATCATAAAGAAATGATTTTGGAGTGTCGTATACGACCTTCTCTAATTCTTTTCCTCGATAGGTAACAAGATAACCAATCAGAAAGCTATCACGCTCTGGATAATAATTTAAGATAGTCCTTTCCATGACCACCACATCTCCATCGTATTTTGCTTCATAACGGACATAATCCCCTTTATTAGGGAAAGCAAAACTTAATAGTGGTAACCAAAGAGCACACAAAATAAAAATCTTTAACATAAATAAACCTTTTTTAAAGCATCGCCACTTGAGTTTTAATCGGCTTCTCTACTTCAAGTCCATAATCTTTAAACAATGAAATTAATTCATGAGTTCTAATCGACGCTCCTTGGCTGACCAAAGTTTTAATTTCGACACCTTCCATCCCCGAACACGGACTCACTTCATGAATAGTATTAATCAATTTAACCTCTAGGTCCAATTGATGTTTCTTTAATGACTTAATATAAGGTTTTATGTCCTTTTCTGAGTAACTTTGATCTTTTTTCGAGAAAGACTGAATCTTTACGGTATCAGAATTGGAAAGAGTATCTATCACCGCTTGAATTTTGTCTGCATTTCGTACTGGTAAGAAGTATGTGAATTCTGTAACAGCATCTTGAATCGATGGATCTTTCTTTTCAATTTTTCTAATTGAATTAAAAAGAATTCCTTTTTCTGAGTTATCTTGTAACAGTTTTAAAATTTCATCTTCGTTCCAAGCTTCTGGTGTTCTCACATCAAAAAACTCAGAGAGAGAAGAAATTCCGAGTGAAAGTGCAGGACCAAAAGCCAGAAGCGGTCTCGGGTTGAAACCTTCTGAATAATAAACTTTTAGTGTCGCTCGTTTAAAAATTCTCATCATGATCTTCTGTAAATCCAAATGAGAAATAAAACTAATTGAACCAATTTTAGAGAAGTTTATACGGTAAGTGTGACCAATCTCTTGATTACGTTTTTCTCTAATATCTGGTAAATGATGCTTAATCTTCTCTGGTTTAACGTAAGGTTCGTTTTTAAAGGCTTTCATTGCCGTTAAATATTCACGGCGTTCATCTACCATGCCTTTAAGATCACATTTAATTCCACAGTTAAAACAAACCAACTTCTTTTTTTCTACATCATGGGCCTGCTCAAGTGCTTCCAAGTTTGGATAATGTAGATGTTCTTTGTTAGGTTTTCCACAAGGAGGAGAAGAGCGATCGGCTAGGGCCCGTTTCCATTCATTCACTAAAAACTTTGGTTCCAAACCAACATCAATATGATCCCATGGAAGTTTCCCATCCATACGGATTGTTCCAAGCATATTGGCTACATTAATCCCTGATTCTTCCAAACACTCTACCCAAAGGTCAAATTTAAAACCTTCATCCCAACCATCAAAGCGAGCGCCTTTTTTCCAAGCATTATAAATAATGTCTGCAACTCTCCTATCTCCTCGGGAAACAACACCTTCGAGGTACGAAATTTTAGAATAATGACGACGGAAGTTGAGTTTATATCTTTTAGAGAGATCAAAGAGTAAATTCTGTTTTCGTTCAATTTCTTCCAACGTAATCATTGAAGCCCATTGAAAAGGAGTATGCGGTTTAGGCACAAAGGAAGAAACAGATACAGTAATGTTAGGTTCTCTCACTCCTACCTTGCGTCCTTCTAGCTTGGACTTATAGGCCGTTTCCATGATGGCAATCACATCTTCATCAGTTTCAGTAGGAAGACCAATCATGAAGTAAAGCTTCATCTTGTTCCATCCACGAGCAAAAATATTTCCAGCTGTCTTTAACAAATCTTCTTCTGTAATATTTTTGTTAATCACATCACGAATACGCTGGGAGCCCCCCTCTGGGGCAAAAGTTAGCGATGAATTTTTCACCTTGGCCATTTTATCCAAGATTCTTTCGTCTAATCCGTAAGCTCGTAGAGAAGAAATCCCCAATACTGATTTATCTTCAGCTAACCTATCTAAAAGTTCTAAAACTAATGGTGTTACTGCTGAATAATCGGCAGTGGACAAACAAGTTAATGAAGCTTCATCAAATCCACCGTTCTTTAGTCCATCCATGACGATCTCAATCACTTGTTTGGGATTACGTTCACGGACGGGACGATAGATCATTCCTGCCTGGCAAAAACGACATCCTTCTGTACATCCACGCGCCAACTCTACTGAAAAGCGGTCAAAGATCGCGGTCATATGAGGGATAGGTGATTTTGTAGGAAAAGGATAATCTTTGAGCGAGGCCAAGAAAAAACGTTTCACCTTATCGGGGACCCCTAGACTCGCGTACTCCGGTTTCGCTCCGACAACGACTTCTAACTCAGTCTTCTCATCAATTTCTGTATCATAAAATTGGGGGACATAAATTCCATCCCACTTCGCTAGTTCTAATAAAATATCATGACGTTTATAACCTTGTGCACGTGCTTCACCAATAAAATGCGCTAATCGTACGAATAGTTTTTCCCCATCCCCTACTACAACAAAGTCCATGAATGGGGCAAGAGGCTCTGGGTGAGTAGCGCATGGGCCACCACAAATGACAAATGGGTCAGTTTCTTTGCGATCTTTTGTGAATAAAGGAATTTCGCCTAGATCGAGCATGGTCAGAATGTTTGTGTAGCTCATTTCATACTGAAGACTGAATCCAACTACATCAAAATCTTTTAAAGGCTTAAAATTTTCCAGTGTTACCAGTGGAAGATTTTTTTCACGTAGAATTTTCTCCATATCCATCCAAGGAGCAAACACTCGTTCTGCGAGAAGTGATTCTTCACGATTAATTTCTTCATAAAGAATTTTATAACCAAGATGGCTCATTCCAATTTCATAAACATCGGGAAATCCTAATGCAACTTTCGCTACAACTTTGGACCAATCCTTTTGCATAAGAAAATGCTCACCACCTATATAGCGTGCTGGCTTTTCTACTGTATCTAAAAATGAAGCGTAAGGGTTAACGATAGAGGGCGTTGTAGTCTCTAAAGACATGAATCTTTCCTTGTTTATAGTCCAAATTATGAAGTTTTGGGAGGGAGTCGAACCCTCAATTTGGTGAGATTTCTATCAAAAATGGGAGTTAAAATCCAGCAGAAAGGGAGAAGACATAACGTCTATCTTCTTTACCTCTAAAGGTCGCGGTCGAAGTATCAACAGCATAGGTCGTAATGTCGAGCTCTACGCCTTTTACTCGCAGACCAAGGCCAGCAGAACCAAAGCTATCACCGTATCCTCCTCGGAAGAAAAGAGTTCTTACGATATCGAGCTCGGCCCCAACACAGACACGTCTTTTGGCTGCACTTTCGTATTGATTACCGGTATCTTTCATATTCACTTCCATATGAAAGCGTGAGTTTTTACCGAGATAAGGGGTCAGTGAAAATCCTACGTCTGCTGTTTGACGAATTTTTCCTGGAGCTTCTGGTCCACCATCATGAGTAAAACCAGTTCCGCCTGCGTTTCGAAGCGTTCCCGATAAAGTAGGAAGTAGAGCAATGGGAAGTGTAAGTTTAGCACCAGCTGTGATATGGGCCATATGACCTTTGTTGTATTGCTCATCTGCTAATTCAAAAGTTCGATCAGCAGGAGCAGTACCTATCGCTTCAGTTCGATTGAGAAAAGTCGCCGTCGCTCCTAATTTAAAAACTCCACCCCAAAGTGAAAAGTTTGCTGCCAAAACTGGACCATGATCAAAACGATCAGCATATTCAAACTGAGCTCCAACTGTATCTTCAATCGTGGTTCGTGTTCTTTTCGAAACCATATATCCCACAGTAAAAAATCTAAAGGTTAAATTAGGAAATGTATGAACACGTGAATGGGTCATTTTCCCTTTGTTATTCACTAACAATTGTCTTAGACCATCCATCTTAAAAGATTTACCTAAATTGGAAGCCACGCTATCTGCACCACTACCATCACCGGCGACCTCTAAAAAATCATCATTGGTTTCCAGATGCACATTGAATAAATGAAAATGAGAATTTCGAACAGTCCCCAAACCAGCTGGGTTATAAAAAGCAGAGTTTGAATCATCCACTTTGGAAATGAAAGCATTTCCCATCGCTAAACCGCGAGCTGAAGTTATTAGTTCTGGATAAATTCCGTCTTCAAAACCTATGGCATAAGTTTTAAAAGAGATCAGGGAAATAAGAATGAAAAAGCACAGATTTCTCACTCTCCCATTGTACCTTGGAGAGGTATTTTTGATGATATGCAGGGGAAAATTGCCTAGTAGAAAGAAGATCACTCAGGTATTGTCCTAAGTGATCTCTAAACTATGATGGTTACGATTGAAATTAGTTTCTTTTACGTCCAGGAAAGCGGTGTCCGACTTCCTTACCAATAAAGTTGGTCTTAATTTTAGCGATTGATGCAATTCTTTGCTCAGCTAATAAATCTGCAGCTTCGTTGACTGGTTTGTTTTCTTTATCTGAGATATCGAAAATTTTCAGTGTAGTATCGTAGATGGTATTAATCATACGTTTAGATTTTTCATCACTCCACCCTTCAAATTCAATAGAAACGTTCATCAAGCCACCAGCATTAATTAGGTAGTCTGGGGCATATAAAATGCCTTTTTTCTTTAAAATTGTTCCGTGATGGTTATCTTTTAATTGATTATTGGCAGCTCCGGCCACAATTTTACAATTTAATTCATCCACCGTCTTGTCGTTAATCACTGCACCTAAAGCACAAGGTGCAAAAATATCACATTTCACTTTATGAATTTCATTTGGAGCGACAAATTCAGCGCCGTGTATAGCTTCACGCACTTTTAGAATGTTGGTTTCATTGATATCCGTGTAGAAAATTTTCGCACCTTCGGCAGAAAGAATTTTCATCAACTCAAAACCAACTGATCCAGTTCCTTGAATCGCAACTGACTTTCCTTTTAATGAGCGAGAGCCATATGTTTTCATACAACTAGCTTCCAGCCCTCTGAAAACACCTAAAGCTGTATAAGGAGCAGGATTACCAGATCCACCATGGATCTTGGCAACACCTACAGCGTAACTAGTTTCAGTATAAATATTTTCGATATCTTCAACTGTTGTATTTACATCTTCAGCAGTGATGTAACGTCCATTAAGGGATTCAACAAAACGTCCATAAGCACGGAACAGAGCTTCCGACTTATCTTTTTTCGGATCTCCGATAATAACAGCTTTACCGCCACCAAGATTTAATCCTGAAACAGCTGCCTTGTATGTCATACCTTTAGATAAACGAAGCACATCCTCTACTGCTTCCGCTTCAGAGGCATACGGCCACATTCTAGTACCACCTAATGCTGGTCCAAGAGTTGTGTTGTGGATGGCCACAATGGCCTTCAAACCACAAGATGAATCACTGAAAAAAATGACTTCTTCGTGGCCCATACTGTAGAGTTTTTCAAAGGTTAGCATTATTATTTCTCCTCGAAATTAAGCTTGCTTAAGATAGTTTGTGAAACGACAATAATCTAAGACCCCAAGGATGAAATATATATGCCCAGAGTGTCAATTTTAGATAAAAAATTAGAATTAAATTTAGAAGAAAATGAGATTCTGTACAATGGTTTAGAGGATAGAGGAATTATTCTTCCTCACGGTTGTTTAGCGGGCTCTTGTGGTGCCTGTCGTATTGAAGTAGTGGAAGGACAAGAAAATCTCTCACCTGCTGGAGTGATTGAAACAAATACACTCAATGCTCTCTATGCTCAGTATAAAGCAGAATGTGGAGAAGAAAAAATGAAGGGTAAAACGATTAGGTTGAGTTGCCGGGCAAAAGTAATTGGGGATATCTCCATTTGTGAAATCACAAAATAAGCATATCCCCAATCAATAAGTTAGTGAAAATAAGTACGCTTAAGTTCTTTATAAATTCTTTCGTTCATATCTCCAGCACGACTACACATAATATCTGTAATATCTAGCTGGTAATTCACATAAGCAGATAAGTTAACATCATAAAATTCGTGATAACAATCTGGTAGACCTATGACGTGACCAAACTCATGACGAATAGTCCATTGTGATTCATACTCTTCGATTGGTTGGTTTGCGTCCATAACAATTTGGTTTCCACCTAGACCGTTTACATGTGGAACCACTCCTGATTGAAAATCCAGACGAGGGCCGTTCGCATAATCTCCAAAAATGATTTTTAATCCCCAAGTTTTATATTTAAATTCAGCTTCTATATTGTCTTTCAAATAAGGCTTAAATTTAGCAATGGTTGGAGTGTTAAAAGGAACATTCATCACGTTTTCATCACGATAATCAACATCATCTCTCACCGCATATCCTGGAATATCAAAGAAAGCTTTCCAGATTTTTGCCGCTTTAGGAAAATACTTTGTATAAAGTGGAGCGGCTTTATTCGCCTTCCAAGCTTTTACTACCGTATCTTTACAGTTTTTTACGGAGGTATTGTTGTTGATACAAATTCCAATCAAAGCATCTTGGACTTTTAGCGCATCAGCTTCAACAAACACTGATACGTCAGTAAGTTTTGTTTCATCAATTTTATTTGTAACAAGATAGTAATAACCACGAACGTCTTTGGCTGCATTAGCCTCATAAGCTGAACGATAAGGATTTAAACTCTTAAAACGAGCTGCTGTTTGATAGATGCGGTCTAGTCTACGACCAAATGTAATAAAAACGTCATCTGTTACCGGAAGTTTTGTGGGATAAGCTGAAATACCTAAAATGACTTCTTTCATTTCTGCAGGCATTTCATTTAAAAGAGTTGCCATATCTGTTTCAACTGTCTTTTCTGAATAAATACTTGGCTTATCGATTGGAATACCACGTCGAGTCCCAGAAGAAGTTAAACGAAGGGCCTGATTTGCTGTACGGTTTTTATTTTCTGTCTCAATCCATTTCGATAAACGTTCACCCAGTTTAAGTGCATTCGCAATACTTGGAG
>JBEIOQ010000046.1:0-16609 GCA_040377495.1 Halobacteriovoraceae bacterium | reverse complement strand
TTTACCCACTAGACTTCACTTTTGTTTGCCCTACAGAAATCACAGCGTTCTCAGACGCAGCTAACAAATTCAAAGAAATGAACTGTGAGCTTCTAGCTTGTTCAGTTGACTCAAAATTCTCTCACCTTGCGTGGACAAAACAATCTCGTAAAGAAGGCGGATTAGGCGAAATCAATTTCCCAATCATGGCCGATCTTACAAAGAAAATTGCGACTGATTACGACGTTCTACTTGAAGGCCCAGGAATCGCTCTACGTGGTCTTTTCCTTATTGATGACAAGAACATTGTACAGCACTCTACCATCAATAACCTATCAGTAGGTCGTAACGTAGATGAAACTCTTCGTTTAGTAGAAGCATACCAATATACAGCTAAGCACGGGGAAGTTTGTCCTGCTAACTGGACTAAAGGTAAAGATACAATGAAGCCAAATACTGAAGGCCTAAAAACATGGTCTGGCAAAAACCAAAAATAAGAATTCTTGTTCAATAAAATGAACTTAAAAAGGGGGACGCTTTGTCCCCCTTTCTATTTTATATGGGGTCAAAATTACTCAGGAAAATGGCCAAAATCCTATAAAATATCCCCATAATGCAGTCCACCTTCGGTAAAAAATTCACCACCTGATAGTTTTAGGAAATTCTCATTTGTCATTTGCTCGGATCCTGCCTATAAACCTCCTGCTTAATTCAATTTCTTCTTGGCACTCGGCTTGCTCTCTTAAGAGCGAAACCGCCCAAAGCAGGAAGCGATAGGGCCTAATAAGACAAGAGGAAAACGTCAATGATGACATCAAATCTAGAACTCGTACAACCTAATGTGATTAGCCTTGAGTGGTTAAAAAAATCACGCGAAGAAAACGTTAAGATGGGTTCTTATGTCGATTATCTTACTGTGCTTAAAACAGAAGAATTACTAATCGAAGTGAAAGATCTTATCCGTATTCTTGGTGAAGGTGAGATTAACCGTGAATCATTAGTAAAAGGAAAGCTGGTGCTTTCTGAAATTTCAGCACGTTTAAATATGAGCTCTCCTATGATGGCCTTGGGAGTGAAAAAGTTCCAGAAAGAGTTAGAAGCTAAATTAAAAGATATTGAAAAACTTTTTGTGATCAATATTCAGTAACTCAGAATACACTCAGACATGAGTTAATTTCATCTTGCCACTGTTGTTCGGTGTGATGAAAAGGTCCACGCTTTAAGGCCTTACATAATTTAGGATCCTTATAAAATTTCGCCTTAAGCAATGTGCATTGAAAACCCATATCACCTTTCATCAAATCACAGAGAGTATGATCAGATAACTTATCAGCAATTCGCTGTATACAATGATCTCTCGCTTGCTCATCATCTTTAATTAAGTCACAATTTTTAGGTTCTCTTGGTGGAGCATCATAATGGTTCACTGTCGTATTCAAAATACAACTGTTACGATTAGATTTGTTTGTTTGTGAGAGACAAGCATCATAGACTTGAGTGAAAGTAACTTGAGCCGATTTTTCTAAGTCCGTTTTGAGCACCTTATGTGTAACATTACAAACTTCCGGCATGATCCGATTTTTACATTTTGCATCTGCCTCAATATCAAAGATTGGTGTGTAGCTTGGATCGGGATGATAACTGGCTCCACAATTAAATCCAGGCACAGCACACTGACTAACATGTTTTTGGATCTTTTTTAATGTGATTCTATAATTAGTTGGTAAGTATAAATATGAGTCCCCGACTTTCATCTCTTTTATTTCATTGAAATTTTTAGACGTAAAATCTGTCGCATAAGACGCTTCTACAAAATTAAGAAACAAGCAGAACAAAATTTCCATGAGGACCTATAAAATAGAAAGACTACGATAATCTTGAGCAATCTCATTACGCATTTGAGAAATTTTCAGCGTGGAATCATAACCTAAAATACTTGCAATAAGACGACTTTTCTCAATCGCTTCAGGATTAGAATTCACCGTTTCAAGAGTTGTTTGCAAATAAACGATGTTGGAAGCAAAGACATTAACGTAATCCGAAATAACTTTCTGATCTTGTGGCCCAATCTGGGTGAACTCTAAGCCAATACGAGTGCGGAAAACTTCGTCCACCGTAGTTGTCGTGTTCGACTTTCTTACCATTTTGCCTAAAATACGAATAATTTTTGCTGGAAATAATTCGGGAGAATAACTTTGTAATTTTTCGACATTGAAATTAATCAAAGATGGATATTGAGGTAGTTTCACCATCATGGGGACTTTCTCCCCTTCTGGAAAATGAGGGAGGTCAGCTAAAAGCATCCCCCCCTCAGAAATATTCAATGTATTGGCCTTAAAAACGTATCCATGATCCCCAAAAAGAACCGTTGAAAAACAAGGAGCTCGGAGATGGCTACGTTTATAACTCATAGAAGCTTGGTTGCAATCTCAGATAATGGAGAACGTTCACCAACTCTTAAAGTAGTATGGGCGACAATATCTTCACCCTTCAAACGATCTACACAATAAGCGAGACCATTGTTCACTGAATCCAAGTATGGGTTATCGATCTGTTCACAGTCGCCAGTAAGAACGATTTTCGTTCCTTCACCAGCACGGGTGATAATCGTCTTCACTTCGTGCGGAGTTAAGTTCTGCGCTTCATCCACAATCATGTATTGAGATGGAAGAGAACGACCACGGATATAAGTTAGTGGTTCGACATGTAAGAGCCCTTGATTGATAAGTTCATCCCACGTCGTTGTTTCATTTTTTGCTCGCTGGTTTCCGAAAAGAAAATCGATATTATCAAAAATCGGCTGCATCCAAGGACCCAGTTTTTCATTCACATCTCCCGGTAAGAAGCCCAGGTCACGTCCCATTGGCATGACTGGTCTGGAAACTAACACTCTCGTATACTCTTGTTTTCCAATCGCCACTTCTAGTCCGGCAGCAATGGCCAATAAAGTTTTACCTGTTCCTGCTTTACCCACAAGAGAAACCAGATTCACTTCATTATTCAACAGAGCATCAAGCGCAAATTGTTGTTCAATATTTTTTGGATGAATTCCCCAAACACCTTCACGGAAACGAATAAGAGGAACAACTCCTCCCTTTTTCTTGGAATAACGACCCAGAGCTTTCTTATGTGGATTGCCCGGTTCATGCATAATCAAATATTCATTAGGAAGAATTCCCAAAGCCATTTCAGTTTCAGTCAAAGGAAGAAAACGATTTCTTTCGAACTCTGCAATTCTTTCGACTTCAATCTCAAGAATTCTTTGACCAGAATAAAGTTCTGTCAGTTCGATATCGCTAGTGCCGTAGTCTTCAGAAACAATACCAACAGCATCGCCTTTTAGACGAAGATTAATATCTTTCGTGATTAATGTAACATTTTCGCCTTCTTCTTTCAGAATCAGAGCTGAGGCAAGAATGAGGTTATCGTTAATCTTAAGATCGATTCCTCCTACATGCTTACCTTTGTACTCCGGAGTGGCCCGAATGAAAAGTTTTCCACCATTGTCCAAGGTGATCCCTTGAGATAGTGGCCCATGTGAACGCAAATCATCGACTAAACGAGAAAAATAACGAGCGTTTCGTCCATTTTCGTTTTGATCCTTTTTAAAACGATCTAGCTCTTCCACCACAATGAGTGGAATGAAGACTTTGTTAGTGCCAAATTTTGAAATGGAGTTGGGGTCGAATAATAGAACGTTGGTGTCTAGAACAAAGGTTTTTTCCAATGAACGCCTCCGTGTGTAGCATGGTCATAAGAAAATTGTAAGATAGTGGTTACGGAACGTCGAATGAAAAGTCGAGTAGACTAAAATAAACAACCGCCCGTTTTGACTCTTCCTCTCGAAACTTCGTCCCAGTCTCGATTCCGTAGAATCCGGCCATAATTTTAAGCAGGTATAAATCCACTGTTGCACCGTAAGAAAGGTAACCGCCGTTGTAACCTGCCAAAAGTTTGACAACTTTCGGACCAGCTTCAATGCCGGCGTGAATTTTACGGTTGAATTCGATTGGCATATTTACCGGGTGAATATCGAAGGACAAACGGTAGTCAAAGAGTGCCCAATCTTGCTTAAATGAAACTCCAGTCATAAGCATCATGGGTTGGTTTGGTACTTTTCCAGAACCTTCATAAACTTTAAACTTGGTATCGGCCACATCTAACACAGACATCGCATATGAGAACTCAGCATTCCCTCGGTAAGTGGTATGTAGAAAACCAATATCATGACCATAACCATGGCCTTTGGTATAACCTAATTGATTACGAAGGCTGTGATAATCTAAATCGTCAGCAGAGGTTATGATATTCACCAACTCTGTTCCAAAAAGAGGAAAACTACCAACTAATGAATCACGATAAATGCTTTTAAAAGAGTAACCAATGGATGTTTCCTGACCATTAAAAGTCTGCACACTCTTATCTTTTTTCTTCGATTTCTTTTTTTTAGGTTTGCCTTTTCCCATGGTGAAAGCGTATCCCACCATGTAACCACGATCGTAGCGATAATTAATATCTAAAACGGGAGTGGTTTTATCGTGAAGAACAATATTGGCTGATTGATTAATCAGTGCGGTGAAACCAAAGCCCGCCATCTTAATGGAAGGTGTCGTTCCCCCATGAACATAAAGGGGAACTCCCATTACACGATCAGCGATTTTCACGGGATCTTTTTTAGGAAAATTTTCTAAGCGTTCCTGTTCTGCGAGAACATTAGTCGCAGCAAAATCTGCCTGCAAAGGAGTCATGGCAAAACCTTTGACTCTGCCTAGACTAGCGGGATTGTAATATTGAGAATACTCGTCATCGGCGGCGGCGGTATAGGCATCCCCAGAAAGAAGAGCTCTTGGTGAACGGTTTAAATAAAGTACAGGTTGTGCTAAAACTTGAAGGTGAAAGAAAATCAGGAGAAGAAAGCAAAACCACTTCATATGGTGAGAGACTCAAAAATAGCTGCGAAATAAATTTCTAAGTTTTGAATCGTCGCTGTTGACTCGCAAGCACTCTGGCTTCTCACGTTACAAAGAGCTCCAATGTTAATTCCTCCGGTTCCTCCTACCGTACAATTACTGATGTATGATTCAATATCATCTTCAATATTCTTTAGTTGGGTAAGTTCAGAACTAGCACTCAGTGTGGTACCCAAAAATAAATCGATAAAATTATTAAACAGAATCACACCACGACACATTCGACGTTTAACATCAGCTTGTGTTTCTACATTGATATCCAAATCAGAGTGCCCCAAGGGAGATCCTGCATCACAAGTGTCATTCGAAGTATTGGTGTTTAGATAGAGAACAGCAGCAAGAGCAGTCACATCAGTGTAAGTGTAATAACAAGTATTCGGTCCTCCTCCTAAACCTTTGCGACCAGCACTGTTAACATTTGCATAGTACTTTACAAATTTTCCTAGCTGAGCGGCGACGAGATAAATTCCCTGAGAACTAATATTCCCTAAATCTCTTGCTGCAAAATAATTGGCCCGTCCTGCATGAGAAGGACTGGTAATATTTCCAGCATAAAGTAGTAAGTCCAATCCAGTCTGATTGTCAGAATATTTTGGATCCGAATCAGGATTTTTATCGGCTTCAGAGGTGGTGAAAGTAGAAAAACTACCAAAGATATTGCTGCTATCCACTTTACTAACGTCAGTCGCAAAAAAAACAATTTGACTAAAACCTGCTCGACATGAGTAGGCAGAAGAAAGTGTAGTGAGATAATCAGCATTAACCCAATCTCGTCCTACCGATTCCAAGGTATCGATCGCTTCCTGACATTTTCCTTGAGTAAGCGAAATACGCGCCGACAAAATAGCTTCATCACGCTTTTCATCTTTCGTTTGCTTACCGCATCCAACCAGACTTAGAAAACAGAGAATGAGGATTGAAAACTCTAAATATTTCATAACCTTCCTCTATTGTAAGAGGAAGATTTGAGACTTAGTATGGGGAGCAAAAAGCGCCTAGTAAAAGCTACATTTTAGGAGTGGAATTTAAGAATTCTGTCAGTCTATCCATAGCGTGAGTAAAAGGCTCTTTATCTAATACCAGACTAATTCGGGCTGCATTAGCTAAACCAAAATCAGAAGCAGGAATGAGAGCAACACTCTTTTCACGTAGTAGATCCTCGCAAATCTGGGTAGATACATCAGCTTCATTTTCTTTTTTATAACTTTGGTAGCAAGGAGTGAGAGAAAAATCCAAGGTAAAATAGAAGGCAGAAAGAGTCTGATACCAACAATTACTCAAATTGGCCTTACCAAAAGCTTCGCGTAAAATATCAGCGTTTCTACGAAGATGGGATTTAATCGGAGTAAGATACTCAAGGTTTTTTTGAAAATCTAATTCCATCAATGCTCTCTGTATAAGACTGGAGGGACCAGAAGTAGTTTGTGATTGAATCAAAGTGACTGCTTCTGTCACTTTGCTAGGAGCAATACAATAACCAATTCGCAATCCAGGGCTAGCATAAGTTTTAGAAATTCCTTCCACAATAATAGTACGAGACAATAATTCTGTTTTTTTCTGATAGTAAAAAGTTGGTTTAGGATCGTAGTAATGAAGGTCACAATAAATCTCATCAGACAAAATCCAAGTATCAGGAAATTCTGTAATCATATTTCCAAACTCCTGCATCCATGAGTCAGGATAATGGAGTCCAGAAGGATTATTGGGAGAATTGATGATGATCATCTTCGTTCTACTGGTAAGAACTTTTTTTAATTCATCAATATCTGGAATATAAGCGTTGTAGGATTTAGTTTTAACCACGATCGGAACGCCACCCCAAAACTTAATCATTTCAGGATAAGAAATCCAATAAGGGGAAATAATCACCACTTCATCACCCGGATCGACTACCGCTCCAAGAATGTTGTAGATCGTATGTTTTGCTCCGTTGCTAATAACACAATCGTACTCTGAGCGATCAAATTTTATACCTCTCGATTGCTCTACATTTTGCATAAATTTTTCTCGTAAATCAGCAAAGCCAGCAGGGGGGGAATACTGAAAACTTTTGAGAAAATTTACTTGAGCAACAATCTTATTGGTAAATTCAGGAATGGGCTTAAATGGCAATTGTCCCAGTGTTAAATTGTAAACATGGACACCAGAATCTTGTAACTCTTGGGCTTTTTCATTAAGCTTAAGCGTCACTGGTTCATTAATATTTTTTACTCGAGAGCTTAGAAACATTATTCAGCCTTTTTCTTTTTTTTACGAAACTTTAACATGTAATCGTGGATCAACTTCGGTACGAAACGTCCAACATCTCCACCATAATTATAAATTTCTTTGACCAATGATGAAGAAACATAATAATGCTTTTCCCCTGTCATTAAAAATACCGTATCACATTCCGGAAAAAGTTTACGGTTCATTGATGCCATTTGAAATTCAATTTCAAAGTCACCCGTTGGTCTTAAACCTCTGACAATAGATCCAATGTCATTTTCTTTGGCGAAGTCCACCACTAATCCGCTCCAGGTGGTTACAAAAATTTTTTTATTATCTTTATATAATTCGCGAATCATTTTCAAACGCTGATCCACTTCAAAAAGTGGAGACTTATTGGGTGATATGGCGATGACGATTGTAAGATGATCAAAAATAGTTAAGGCCCTGGTCACAATATCTTCATGACCATGAGTGAAAGGATCAAAGGATCCGGCATAAAGAGCTGTCTTAAGTTGCTTGGCTGATGTTTTTTTGCCCATAACTACCTGTTAACGAGAAAAAGTTTTGTTACTTAATTATGACAATAAAACTAGTTCCTTGCACATAGTTTTTCTTGATGGGAAGCTTCATCTCAACTATCTGAGTTAGTTTTAGACCTTTTTGTTCGTCTGACTCCAACCATAACTCTCCTGCAAACCAAGATTGCTCAGTTTGAAAGTGAAACTGGCCTAAAACATTCAGGTACAAGTCATGATCTTCGTAAGGTGGATCAAAAAAAAGAATCGTTTCTTTCTTTTGTACGCTATCGAGGCTTAGGTAATACTCTTTAAAATTTTGCAGAAATTGCAAGCAATCTTTCGCTTTTAAAGTAATGGGGCGATCCTTTAATTCCTCAGCGAATTGCCCTTGAAACGAGTGAAGATTTTGCTCCAAAACCATTTGGACCTTACGATTTTTTTCATTCAAAACAACTTGAGCAGCACCTCGTGACCAGGCTTCAAATCCCATCGCTCCTGTTCCAGCACACAAATCAAAGAATGAATATCCTTCTAAGTTTTGGTAGGCATCAAATAATTTTCTTCTGAGCATGACGGAAGTTGGGCGAGTAGTATCACCAGAAGGAACTTTTAAAAGTTTCCCTCTGGCCACACCACCTAGTATTTGAATGGACATGGATTTAAGCGGCTTTTTTAGCTTTAGTATCGTTGGTTAGAGGAAGACAGAACTTAGCTCCTCCATGCATTTCAATGACTAAACCTTGAGCTTCATCCAATGTAAGATTGATAGTCTGACCTGAAACATTGAAAGCAAGATTGATTGTCATATTTCCTGCGACAGTAAAATTCATGGTTGAATTCTGTCCGCCAACAGGCATTTCACTTTTCATGGGAGCAACAGTTGGTGACTTCTTGCTGAAAGGAATCACTTTATCTACAGATTCTTGCACAAACTCTTCTAACACTTCCTTCATTTCAGGTGACTGAGCTTTCGCTACAACACTGTTATTGATTGTTTCAACAGTTTGCGCTTCAAGATCTTTCTCTAGATCCTCAATCTCACTCATAATGTCAGCAAGTTCAGAATCGTTAAAACCTTGAGCATCATCTGTTTTTTTGTTGTCCATAAAAACCTCAATTAAGGGAATGTCATTTAGCGTCTAAAAAGGGATCTTATTTAATTTCCCTGTAATTTCTTTTCGACCGGAAATTTTTAGAACTTTAACGGTATTTTTTGGTAAATTGAGTCGAAAATAGATGGATAAAAACCATGACAAACAGTCGGTCTCTCGTTACTGTTTCGATCTTTGAAAAATCAGCTATTTAAACAACAACTATTTAGAATTTCTACTTAGGGAGAAATCAATTTTGGCGCAAAATCCTTTTAATTTGAACCTTTGGTTTAAAGATGAAGAAGCTTCAGTTAATGATGTTTTGGCCAAATCCAAAAAGCTCAATCCATTTACCGATATTGAACTCAAAAAGTTAAAAGAGCTACCGAGCAAAGAAACCATCGAGTTCGATCCTGCTAAATTTTTTATTCCTGGCTGGAAAGGTGAATCTTTAGTTTCCAAGTGCAGTCTTGAATTCAACCGTTTATTAGACACCATCAAAGATGATTGTTTACGCCAGTTTTTAAGCCAAGCCTCTTTTACTAAGAGTTTGAATCAGGCCATCTATGCTGAGTTTTTGGCTTATGCTGAACACAAATCCATGAGTTTTGACGGCATCGACGACTTCACTACACTCTGGAAACATATTCGCAATGAAAACTCTCCTTACCATAAAGAATTGATTTCATTTCTAGATCTTTATACTTATCGAATTTCGATTATCTACTTTCATAAAATCCGTTTCATTACGCTTTTGGCACTAAAGCTCAATGTGATATTAGCGGATCGTGAGTTATTGAATCCCAACTCTTTTTTAGCGAATATCTTTAAAAATGGTTCATCAACTGAATTAAAGGGACAAACTCTACAGTCTAACCACTATACCTGGTATCGCCCTAGTCCTAACTTGATTGAATCACTGAAGGAATTAAGTCACATTTCTAAAACCATTTCGATTGCAGAGATTGTGAAAAATGTTTCACAAAAAACGGAAAACTTCTTAAACGAAAGCCGGTATTATTCCCACGCTCTTTCACACAAGCATTTTGGACTTTTTCTTAACTCTCTATTATTGAACTTTCCCATTTGGCTAAACCAAATTCAAAATAAAACCAAACCTATCTCGGATAAAGATAGTATGGACACAGTCTGTACCAAATACACAGGGGATTTCCTGGAATCTCTCTCTTTGTCTCACTGGTTGGCCCAGGAAAATAATACTTATTTGAAATGGGACGAAATCCTATGCCCAGATTTCAATGGTTCTAATTTTGTGACAGGGACATATCTTAAACTTTGTAATGAACTGCAGTTTTTAAGTTTTGCGGCCCAAATTGCAGACGATCAGGGCTTTGAGCCAGTGAATTTCCTTTGCTCAATTATGCGTAATAAGTACTTAAAGCGCGAAGCTCAAACGCCTCAAACCCAAATGTTAGTGGATGAACAATCAGTTTATTATGACCGCATTGTTCTTAATCTTGTAGATCTGCCTAAAAATAATTCACATCATTACTTGGTAAATCAAATTGAAAAAGAAGGACGTTTCTTGAAAGCTGAAGGCTTTCTCTATGTCCTCTCCACTCAAAAACTTTTCGTACCTAGCCAAAAAGAAAAAGTGGAAACATTATTAAAAGATTTTAATCTCGAAACTAGCTTAAACTTCGATCAACTTTCTGGTCGTGGAGAAGTTGCTCCCTATATTTATATTTTCTCTCGAAGCAATAAAAAGCAATCCACCGGCTACAGTTTAAAGAAAAGACAAATGCTTAGTTTCCGTATTATCGGTGAGCTAACCACATTCCAGAATTTCACGACGATTACTGATGAACTGGGTTCTTTCTATTTAGAACACCTCACTGATACTCCACCTCTATTTCATAAAGAGCTAGAGCAAAATTTACGCTTTGAATTTTATCAAGATGCTATCGTGGAAGGACGTTTAATCAATTCAACTTCTAAAGACTCGAGTAAAATTACTCACCCAAGTTTCTTTAGAAATCTAACTTCAACTTGTGTAGGACTTGATAATTTCTTTGCCATTAAGCCAATTACGGCCCAGAGCTTAGAAAAAAATATTCAGAAAGATAATCGCCTAGGCTTAAGTGTGAAGTCATCCGATTACTTCCAGTACTTAATGATCATTGATCAACGTAATCCTAATTTAACACGTCTGGAATTAACCTCATTTGAAACTTTTGCTCATAAAGTGAACGAGTATGGAACAGGTCTTTGTCACTTTTTTGGTCTGACACCTAAAATTGCTCACATCAACTTAAACCTTTTCCGCTATTACTTTGAATCAAGTCTGGGAGTGCAGATTATTGATCTAACTTTCCGCGGAAGTGTGTCGAAATTTAAATCCAAACTAGAAGGACTTTTCATTCCCCGCTTCTTTGTAGAAGCCACTCCTCTTCCCATTCATCTAGAGTCTTGTTTAGGACTCTTAAAAGAGAGTGAGGAAAACCTTTTGATGCTTCATCCACATGATCTTAAAAGTAAATTTAATATGCTTGAGCCGATTCTAGCAAAAATGCTTACTAATTATTCTTACCAGACCTACGGTTTAAGTTTGTACTTCCTGCATAATATTCAAAATATTTTAGAACAAGTTTCTGGCCATAAAATAGATGAACTCGATTTCAATCACAAAGCGCTGCAAGAAGAACTTAGAAGCCTTCCGACAAAAGTCCTTTACCCCCACAATGAAGATATTTTTATCGAGTTTAAGGCCAATTCTGAGCAAGATCTGGAACTTATACTAACTAAGACCTTAAGAAAAACCACTACAGTTAAAGGCCAATTGGTTCATTCTTTAGAACTCTTCCATAGCGGTGGAGTGGTGATGGAACTCTTTGCTGAAGAGTACACAATAGATTTTGTCCGTTATTTGTTAACTTTCGCCGAAGGGGTTGCCTTCCATCATATTTTAACTGGCCTGAGCATTCCTTCATCCCAAGAACTCAAAGATAAGATTGCTAAATATCAAGGACTCAAGAATGAATACAAAAGTATTCAGAGTCGCTTGTTGCATCTGCTTCATCAAAATCTTATTTTCAGTATTTCTGGCTCGAAATAAAACTTACCCTTTTAAATTTAGTGTATAATTTTATTTAGTTATGCGCTTAAAAAGTATTTATCGTCAGATTAATCAATACATAAAAAATAAGGCCATGAGTTTTGAAACAAAACCAGGACCTGAACTTTTCAAATACCAATCGAATCTAAAAAAAATCGCCAAGGGAGCTTTTAAACTATCTAGCATCAAGCAAATGCTGGATGCTTGTCACAATTCCCAGATTGTTTATTTGGGTGATTTCCATACCTTCGATCAAAGCAGCCGTAACTTAGAAAGAATTATGCGTGCATTGAAAAAGAAAAATAAAAAATTTATTCTTTGTTTAGAGATGGTACACGCTGAACATCAAATGTATTTAGATCATTACCTCAATGGAAATCTGACCGAAATTGAATTTTTAGACAGTATCAATTACCACGAAGCATGGCGTTTTCCTTGGAATCACTATCGTTCCATTTTTGATTTGGCGAAAAAAGAGAAAATTTCGATCATGGGGATTAACACGAAAGGAACACTTACAGAAAGAGATGCTTTTGCTGCGACCATGCTTTCTAGTCTACTACAAATTGATCCTGAAGCTCGCCTCTTAGTTCTTTATGGCGAATATCACATTGCTCATAATAAAATTCCAAACCAAGTAGGCCTTCGTTTGGGAAAACGTTCAATAAAGCAAACTGTGATTCAACAAAATCTAGAAGATGTTTATTGGCGCTTAGATGGATCAGAAGCAGAACAAGTTATTCAATTTAAAACGGGTGAATTTCATCTGCAAACTAGCCCTCCCTGGATAAAATATGAAAGTATGGTTTATTGGTTTGAAAATCTAACTGATGATCCGGAATTTGATCTGCATCACCACATCATGGCCACAGGTTTAAAATCCTTTGATGCTAATGTGGTTGATCACTTTCATTTAGTCACGAAGCAAGTAACCCATAATTTAAAATTAGATGTTAAGCTTTCAGCGATGGAAGACTTTAATCTTTATGATCAAACTAAAATTTCTACAATTGATAAAAAAATCAAAACACTAAAAAATCTAAAACTAAAAAACTATTATGCCAATCTCCTGGCCAATCATCAGTCTTTTAAAATTCCTGGCGAAAATACACTTTATTGCCCAAACTACTCCATCAATCGTCTAAGTTACACTTGCGGAATTTTTGTTTTTGGACAGCTAAAAAATTCACAAAATGTGTACCGTGAAGCGCTTCTTTCTTCTAATGAAAGTATCGATATCTACTGTTATTTAGTAGAACAAAGTTTTATGGGCTTTCTCTTCTCTAAAATCATGAATCCATCGAGGAAATGTGACCTATATATGGATATGAAAGAAAAATTAAAAAAGCCGAAACTTCCGAAAACAGAAGTGCAGGCCATCCGATTATCTCTTCATTTTCTAGGCAACAAAAAACTCCCTCGCCTACCTAAGGAACTGCTTGAATTGCATCTCTCTGCGAAATTAGTGGGTCATTTTTATGCCCACTACTATTTTAAATGGATGAATAAACAGGAAACCAAGGCACTTAACTTCCTGAAAAGATATTTTCATCAGGAACAAGCTTCTCATTTGAAGCTCTCTCTGCTAAAACAGTCTATACCTACGAAAAATTTTAAAACGGAAAAGAAAAAATACTTTTAACTTATGAAAATCGTCGTACAAAGATCAAAACAATCCTCTGTCATCGTCGAAAATGAAGTGATAGGAAGTATCACCCACGGACTTGTACTATTCGTTTGTTTTGAAACAGGTGATGTAGAAGAAACCATCGATCAGGCCATTTACAAAGTCGTCAACCTTCGAATTTTTGAAGACGACAATGAAAAAATGATGTTCAACGTGGCCCAGGTAGAGGGACAAATCTTAAGTATCAGTCAGTTCACTCTTTCCTGGGATGGAACCCGTGGACATCGCCCCAGTTTTGATCGCTCGATGAATCCAACTGAAGCCAAAATGATGTACGCCATCTTCAATAAAAAGCTCAAAGAACACGTTCCAGTCGCTCAAGGAATCTTCGCCGCCAATATGACGGTGAACATTCAAAACGACGGACCCGTAACCTTCTATTTAACTTTTTAAGCAAAAAAAAAGCCACCCGAAGGTGGCTTTTTTTTTATACCGATTGTTCGTGACGGTTCTGGTTGAAACGATTGTGACGATTCTTCTTTTTGAAGTCTTTCTTCTTCATTTTCTCATAAGAAACCAAACGTGGACTTGCTTCAGCGATCACAGTATGAGCAACATTTAAAGTTAACTCAGTCACAGAGCTGTTGCTCTGACCTTCAGCATTCTGCACATTTTTTACATGTAATTCACCTTTCGATTCAGCAATGAATTCTTTTGCGAGAGAAAGATTAATGTCCTGAACTAGATTCATTTGAGAATTTAACTCTCTTACTAACTCATCAGTATAAACTTGTGAATTATCCGTTAGTCTTAAAGTTACTCGGTCAGCATTCACTCTTAATTCTGAACGGATCACTTTCGTACCTTGAGCTGAAAGATTGTTATTTATTCCGTGAGAGATGAGGTTAAAGATCACTTGGCTGATAGAATCTTCGTTACCCTTCACATAAATCGTTTGTGAAAGGTCAAAATCCAGAATGACACCATTAGAAAAAGCTTTTCCAGAAAGTAAATTAATCACTTTAGAAATGGTTTCCGTTAGATTCACGCTAGGAACCGTAGCTTGTGGATTTTGAATCATAGTCACTGTTTCAACGACAGGGGCACGCACAACTTCAGACGCTACTATTTCATCTGCACGCGCCTTAGGCTTGTTTAAATTAAAAGCATTACTCGTTGTGTTTACTTGCGCCACAGCCACTTTATCTTGCCAGTAATTTCTAAAAGACTGAAACATCTGAGCATTAAACGTCAGTCCATTTTGAGTTAGAGTTTGATTTAAGATTTCATCCATACGAGTGATGCGATCATCTTCCTGGCTGATTAATTGATCTTTGGCCAAATTTTCTAGTGCCATATTGCTATTGTGTTGAGTGAGGCTATCCCAAAGACTTTTTAAAACAATCATCGACATGATCATAAAAGCAGCGATTAAAGAAATGAGCATCAGGTTTTGTGAACCTTGATTTTTTAATCCTGAGTTATCAATTTCATCGATCACAATGTTGCGACCAGATTCAATTTTTTCGTAAATTTTCCCTAAATCTTGAGTGGTAGTAGATGCTACAAGAATTTTCTCATGAAGAGCATGAGTTTCCGTCGCTAATTGATTAATCTGATTACCAACTAAATTCATTCTGTTAGCAAGACCAATATTAAATTGAGCGATGGTATCGGCAAAACAATCTTCCGTTAAATTTAGAAAATCGTTTTGGAGATAAACTGAGTTTTTATCGCCAATCATTTTGGCGGTAAAACTTTGGTTTACACGATGAGAACAAGTACTAATCCCTTCGTGTAAGCTAACTAATTCTTTGTAGTCTTTGAAGTAGCTATTATAACCATAACCTAGTGCTACTGTCGTAAGTAGTGCAATCACGGTTAAGCGAAAGCTACCAATTTTGGAAAAACTGAAAATCGTTTTCATAAGAGAATCCATCCTTGAATTTATCCTCTAGGCTTGCCCTAAAAGGAGGCGTTTTAATCCATTAGTCTTAAGTCCCAAAAAGGGCCTAAAACACGCCTGGTTCTATTGTAAGGGACCAAGAGAAATAGTCAAGATAAGCTCTCGATAGTTAGTAGAAAAGTCTGAAAAATTTCCATAGCTACCCTGAGTATTTGACTCAACTTTAGCAAAGTTGGTATAGTAGAAGTGTAGAAGTCCCTAGGCAGGACGCTTAGGAGCCAGAAGAAAGGAATCGGTAAACCCATGATAAATTCAGAAATTACCATTAAAATTGACCGCAAATTAGTGGCGAGTGTTCTTTCCGTCGTCTTTCACTTTGCCCTTTTGCTGACCTTCGGTCTGATCTACGATTATGAACATTCACTGGATCGCATTATGGAAAAAACCTCCCCCTTGGTTGTGGAATCCATTAACCAGGAGGCCCTGGAAGAACTCAAAAACATGCGCACAGTTGGGAAAAAAGATGGCGCAAAAAACGCTATGGCAGTGCCAGAAGTTGTCCGCCGTGGAACCTACGCTCCGGCCAGGACCAAACCTGTAATCACAGAAAATGTGGCGTCTAAAACTCCTGCAGCTCCTTCTAAAGGAGATCAAGAAAAAGCTCAGAATGTAGCGAAAAAATTAGCGATGCTAGAGAACTCTGGAGGATTCGCTCCAAAAAAATTAGATTTAAGTTCACTTTCTCTGCCGAAAAAAAATAAAGACAACGCTGACTATCGTACGGGCAAAAACCTTGCTCTCAAATCCCTTAACCTTAAAGGCGTAGAGATAAAGGACTTCCTGAAAAACGATAATATCGCCGCTCCAATGCTCTCACCTATGGCCAATCCTTTCTTAGCGAATAGTGGGATAGATGTGAAAATGGAAGTCCCCGAAGGTGTAGATGTTTCGGAGTTAAACGAATTCGAATTACAATTTTATAGCTTCCAAAAACGTACTGCCATTTCTTATATTTCTTCTTTTTATAAGACGCTGGATAAGTTTGTGTTGGAAAATCCTCAAGTCAAATTTCCTCTTAGCTCAGGCAAGGAAATCATGACAGGACGAGTGACTTTTGACCGAGATGGAAATATTAAATCCATTCGTATGATTCGCTCTTCTACCAGTGATAAAATGCAAGGCTTCTTTGAAAATGTTTTGGATGGGATCAATCGTTTACCAAACCCACCAA
>JBEIOQ010000127.1:0-5124 GCA_040377495.1 Halobacteriovoraceae bacterium | reverse complement strand
GTCTTTTTGCCATTGACCCACGTCTTATGACTTTGGGACCAACCACCAGCTTCACAGGAGAATATGAAATTTTAACTACACTTTTTACTTTTCCAGACGAGTTTGTGGCCTTTATTCCTCATGATCAATTAAAAGATGGAGATAATTTAGGGAAACAAATAAAGGCTGTCGCAGAAGAAAAACTAGGTGTCGCTCAAGCTAATAAAATGGCAAAAGCTTCTCAGTTGGAAAAGTTTTATATGCCTATGAGCTTGGATGAGCGGCAAGCGTTATCAAAACAATTCCACCTACTGGCGGGGGATAAGTTTGATAAGTTTCTTTTAAAGGTGTCCCCTAATTGTGGGCAACAATTTTTACCTTAGAGCAAAACTTTGAATTTTTTTAAATGAAAAGCAAAAGTATTTTCGTCCAATACATACACCACTGACTTCATAGCGAAATCAACCGTGACTTGATCGTTCTTACAAGTAACAGAATAGTAAAAATTCGCTGCCCCTAACCCCGTTCCTTTTCTGGCACTGCCTGCCTTACAAAGAACTTTATACTGAGTTTCGATAAAACTACGCATTTCTCTGACTGCTTGTGACTTCTTAAAAGCGTTGACGAATGGATCCAAGGAATCGACATCTTGAGCATCTAAGGTCTGATCTAAAGTTTTCTCTTCTACATTAGTGTTGTACAAAAAGTTCACTTTATATTTTGCCAAAGTAAACTCAGGCCCAGTATTTTCTTTTTTATATTTTGCGGAAATTTTTAGCTTGAGTTTTGTTCCCATTCTAGAACAAGTAGTGCTGTAACCAACTCGCTTGAAAAGATCGGGGATAAAAGCGATGGCGCCACCATTATCACAATTTACATTGTATTTTTCTTCCATCATCTTCTTCATGTCACTTACGATCGATGATTCTTTAAACGCTTGAGCTACTTTAATTTTTTCTAATTCAGTTTCATCTACATCTGCCCAAGCTATGTTAACAATAGAGATAAATACAATTAAGAGAGCATGTCTCATTAAGTAACCTCACTGAAATAAATGTCGTATTTAAAATGGTAACAGTACTTTTCAATCGACACAAATATTTCTTCATTTAGTTTAAGAAACTAAACGTCTGACTAAATTTTTGAATTAAATTGAAAGTTCGAATTTGTAGTTTGATTTTAAAAATTGATTGAACATTTCATCGGTAGGAAAAAGAAAATTTACCTTCTGTGTTTGTGCCCACAACTTCGCAACAGGAACTTTACAAACATTTCCTTTTTGGAAAATTTCAGCAATCTGAGAACCTAAACGAGGATCACCTCCACGCTTGTTCACTCTGATCATAACTCCGCTACCAGTATAGTTTAAGCTCGCAAATTTTCTTTTGAAACGATCAGGCCCAAGATCTATAGGGGCAGTTTCTTCTAGAACTCCACTGATGATTTCTTTGGTGGTCCGATCAAATTCAATTTTCTCTTCTGTGGGCAAAGTGACAATCAATTTATCATCCATTGGTTCGATGGCAGGAAGTACATTGCGGGGAAAAAAGACGATATAAGATTCCATGTAGTGCGAAAAAAGTTCTGTAGGGGCATCAGTGACTTTTAAGATGATCTCCTGACGAGCACGGGCAGGGAAATCGAAAGAGTAATTACGAAAGGGCTGAACTGATCCTTTAGATGAAATGGGAATAATTTTTGAGCTACCTTTATTTTCAAATTGAAAACCGATCACCATGTCGTTTTGTTCTTTCAAATAAAAAACATCGTAGCCGCCATCTGTGCCCATAAAATAAGGAATGCCATCCACATCAGGAATATCTATCCGAGGTTCCACAATATCACTTTCCGCACCAGGGACGATGCGCGCAGGCTCTCGCTTAAGTTGAGTACAACCTAAGGCCAGCAGTGATATAAAGATCAGCATTTTTCCCATGAACTTTCTCCTCTTATAGGTTAATCTATAGAGGTGAAATCACCAATTATACGTCTCATCATCCTTTTTTGCCTGATGCTTATTTCGTCAGTAGCTTTAGCTGCACGAGAAAAAAAATCGACCTATATCGTTGAAAAAATTGTGAATGATAAAGAACTAGTTATCCGACCAATTTATTCAAATGCTCAAGAGATGGAACGGATTCAAGTAGGGAGTATTTTTGCGGTTCACGCAATCAGTGATGATACGGTGATCGCTTTTGCAACCGTGATTAAAAAAAGTTCAGAAAACTGGGTACTTTGTCATATTGATATCGAAAACAAACACTACTTCGTTCGTGAAAATGCCAAAGCTCGTTTGATTCGCTTTGATGAAGAGAATGAAGAATTTGATGGAAACTATTCTCTGCTTCGTAGCAAAGACACTAAAGTTCAAGCTCGCTATCAACCACTCACTTACCTAGGGCACTGGAGTGGACAGACAGCGGCAACACTTCGTGAAAAAGAATGGCTTCTCGGGCCATCCATGATCAGCTATGGAGTGATAGATCGTTTTCAAGTTTTTACCACTCCTTTTCAAAATTTTGTTTCCATTTATAACATTGGAACGAATGTGCAAATTATTCCCGAAGCTGATTACACTTTCTCCCTAGGTCTCCACTATAGTCACTATGCCAATCAAACAGAAGCCAATCCACTGGATGTCAGTCTTATGTTTGATACTTATGCTTCACCCAAAATTGTATCTTACTCAAAACTTACATTTTTTGGAGAACGTCCAGACTCTGATTCTTATTTTTCCGGCTCCAGTAATCGTAGCACCGATAATAAAAAACGTGATTATACGGTCGAGTTACAAAACTATTACGGTATCATGTTAAGTAACTGGAACAGACTGCTTGTTGGTCCAAAATATAACTTCGATGAACGACTTTTGGGGGGGCATATTTCTTACGCTTTTATTGGGAAAAACGCCCATTTTATGGTGGGAGTCATGACCGAAGATTTCTCTGAACCAGACATCGGGTCTAAAGGTTACCGCGCTATTTTTGACTTTTACTGGCGATATTAAGAACTTAAGCCTGTTTTTCATGCCTTAGCCTCTCATTTTCGTTTCCAATCTTAATCAATTTGCGCTAGATTTTCCTTTAAATTTAACCCTACTTTCAGTCGAGATTATGTGATGAAACTACATATTCAACCAGAAGCGACAAAAGCTGCTCAAGCCTTTCAATTGCCAGAAAAGTTAGAGTTCGGAAAGTGTCTTGCGCCCGTTATGGTAAAAGCAACATATAAAAATAATGAATGGAGTGATTTAGAAATCGTTCCTTACGGGCCACTCGAACTTGATCCTTGTGCTAAAGTTCTTCACTATGGACAAGAAATTTTTGAAGGAATGAAGGCCTACAAAAATGAGAAAGGCGAAGTGAATCTTTTCCGTCCTACAGAAAACTTCAAACGTTTTAACCACTCTGCTCGTCGTATGGCGATGCCAGAAGTATCGCAAGATTTTTTTATGACTTCAGTGGAAGCATTAGTCAAAATCTGCAAAGATTTTATTCCGACCAAAGAAGGGCATTCTCTTTATATGCGCCCTATGATGTTTGCCACAGAAGTAAGTCTGGGAATTAAACCCGCCGAAGAATTCATGTATCTTTGTGTGGCCTCTCCTTCAGGATCATATTTCAAACAAGATAATGTTAAAGTTTTTATTGAGAGAAATTTCACTCGTGCTGCTCCTGGTGGTATGGGCAGTGCCAAGACTGGCGGAAACTACGCTGGAAGCTTACTGGCAGATAAGATCAATAAAGAAAGAGGCTTTCACCAAACCATGTGGTTGGATGCCGTCGAACGCACTTACGTAGAAGAAATGTCAGGCATGAATTTCTTTGCTGTGATCAACGGCGAACTACACACTCCTCCTCTATCCAATACCATCTTAGCTGGGATCACGCGTGATTCAGTTTTAAAATTAGCAGCTACTATGGGCTATAAAATTAAAGAAACCAAAATCAACGTTAATACCCTTCGTAGCCAGATCCGTTTTGGTGAATGTACCGAAGCCTTCGTCTGTGGAACAGCAGCGATTATAACGCCCATTGAATCCCTCACCGATGGTGATGAAGTCTACGCTCTAAAAAATCCTCTGGGGAAAATTGCGACTGAAATCAGAAGTAAAATGCTAAGTATCCAAGGCCAAAAATCAGAAGGGCCAGCGGATTGGATTTATAAGATTAAGCTGTAAAAAAAAGCCCCTCTTTTAGAGGGGCTTTTTTTATCGCACAAGATTGAATTGATAGACATAATGTTGATCATGGAATCCATTAAAGACAAAACCATTTTTTAAAATCACAGCGTCGGAGCAAAGCCATCTCTTCGCATCATAACGATCTAGCTCTTGCAGATTCTGATCAAAGAGCACCACTTGAGAACTGCAAAAATTGCTTAAAATATATTTATCATCTACGATCGTAATTGGCATTTCCGCACTGGCTCCGGTTCTCTCCATTTTACTACTCGAAATTTTTTGTCCCTGCTTTGAATAAAGGTTAACCACTGAATCATAAAATCCAGTTTCATTGCGAAAAGTCTCAATTGTGGCATAATTTCCATTGGTGAAATAATCAATACCAGAAAACTGTTCTAAGTTTGAATTAGGGAAAACCTCTGCCTGAAAACTACTTAAATCCAGAATCTCTAATCCTTCAGCTGTAATATAATAAGCCTTATGCCCCATCACTTTAACAAAAGCGCCACTTGTGCCAAGTTCTTTTTGGAAAAGAATTTTGGCAATTTCAGTACTGACATCGGCTACGGTCATAAAGCCAGTTTCAGTTACGGCCATAAATCGATTATTCTTTAAACAAGAAACTCTTTTTAATTGTTCTCCCACATCTCCTAGTGAAGATATTTTCTGCCCATCACGAATCAGCACTTCTTCATCACGATAAGTAGGAAAAATCATTTTTCCGTTTTCCGTTTCACATGGGGCCCAGACATAGTCTGCCGGAAACTCAAAAGTTTCGAGAACATTTAAATTTTGATCATAAATAACGGCATTGGCTTCATTGTCGATAAAGATCAAACGACCATCTTTAAGCTGTTTTCCTTTTTGATAAAGAGGTCGCATCACACCTGCGTCCATTTCTTTCATCACATTTCCTTGGTGATCAAAGAGAGTCAGGGTACGACCATATTTTTGAACAATAT
>JBEIOQ010000052.1:0-15733 GCA_040377495.1 Halobacteriovoraceae bacterium | reverse complement strand
CCTGAGCGATAATGTGACCTAAAGTCGTTTTACCTGAGCCTGGAGGTCCATGCAGAATAATGCCGCGAAAAGAGCGTTTTTTGAGTGTCGAGAGTTTCTTCAAGGCCTCGACTTGACCTACGAAATCTTTCAGACTCGTCGGGCGCATTTGATGGGCCAGAGGAGCTTTTTCTGGCGCCTCGTGCTGCCTTGCAAAAAGATTGAGTTGATCGTTTTTAGTTTTATTCATAATTTAGAGTGCTAATAGCGTTGACTTTAGATTGTCGGAAGCTTACTTTAATCCATCTTAAAGGTCAAAAGACCCTCAAGCCTCTCCAGTAGGAGAGTTAATGACTGCCTGAAGGAGGTGAATAGAAATGGCTGCATCCGCATCAATCAAAGTAAAAATCGACGACAAATTTGGCGTTGATCGTTCTCTAAAGAAATTTAAGAGAATGTGTGAATCTTTTGGCGTTATCCGAGAATATCGTAAACGTCAGGAGTACAAAAAGCCTTCTATTCGCAACAAAGAAAAACTTGCTGCCGCTGAAAAGCGTCGTAAGAAAACCGCGATTAAATCTTACCGTACTAGTAAGTACTAGACTTAATAAAACCCCTCGAAAGAGGGGTTTTTTTTTGATAGTGTTTTTTCATTAGTAACTTCAAATTTTAGGAGTAACACACATGAAAGCAATCCTCATGGCCATTGTTCTTACCGCAAGTTTCTCGGCCCAAGCCAACAAACTTACACGTACGGTAAAAAAATTAGAAAAAAAACTAGGGATGGAAATTAGTTTTGAAACAACTAATACTGATAACTGTACTAAAGAACAGTTAGTAACGTTTTTAAATGACTACAGAAGTGGAAACAAAGCTTTCAAAGCTGAAGCGAAAGCCAAACTAGAAGGCAAAAGCTTAATGGTGAATAAAGCTTCTTTGAAAGGAACGATCAAAGGACAAATGATTTTCATGCAACTAATAACCTATTATTCTAATAATGGTGATTGGAATCATATCCCTTTAAACTCAATGATTGTTGCCGAAAAAGTGGTGGCAGATAAAAGAGAAAACTTGAACGTATTCACTATGAATGAAGTAATCGTAGGTGGAGCTCATATTGATATGAATCTGTCCAAAGTTGAAAACAACTATACTCGCAAATATTACCAAACAGTTTCTAACCGTCTGTATAACTTTGTTAAAGATGAAGAAACTTTAAAAGAAGCTTTGCTGGATGGATTTCTTTCACGCCCACATATTTACCAAGCAGGTGTTGATTTTGAAAAAGTAAGTTGCGGTACGATCTCGCTAAAAGATCTAATGAAAAAACTCTAGTCGACATATGCCCCTCTAAAGAGGGGCTTTGTCTTAAAAAACTAACCAAATATTTTTCTCGGTTTTTGGGTGATTCAGACATGAGTCATCATTAATATTTTATTTTTACTTTATTTAACTAGCCTAGGACAAACTTCTAGATAAAATTAATTATTAATAATTTTCAGGGAGGAATTTATGCGTAATTTAATTTTAGTTGCGATTGCTGCGTTCTCACTCAATGCTTTTGCTCAAGACAGTTACTCTACAGCGACGGGAACAAAAACTGTTACTGATTCTGCTGTACCAGCAGTAAAAGGGACTAAGACTCCAAAAGTATTGCCAACTGTTGCAGCTCCAGTTTGTTGTAAAGGAAAAGTTGCGGCTGACGATGCTATGTGCGCCGGTATGTTTATTAATTCAGCTGAAGCTCAGGGATGCGCTGAACATCCAAAATGTAAGTGGATTCCAGGTTGTGGCGGTGTAACACCTACAGTTCCAGCATGTTGTACAGGGACAGGTTCTGACGGAATTTCTTGTAACTCTCTTACAGCGCAAGGACAAACTCGTTGTGAAGCAATGAAATGTACTTGGCAGAATCCTTGCCAGAACTAGTACTCAATCAAAAGAGATAATAGAAGGGCCGAAATTTCGGCCCTTTCTTTTTTAGAGATATTCTTTCAACATTAAATTCCACTTGGTGTGCATCACTTCAGCTTTTAATTTCAAACCTTGTGGAAGTAACTTCTCTTTATTACTGAGACTTAGCAGGAATTCGTTAATACTGAAATTCAGGCGATCGACCCACGCTTGAAAAAGTTTGGCATTACTAGAACTGAGAAATAAATCCTGATTCACTTTAAAAAATCCATTCCATAAAACTTGAAAATCCTGGTTTAAGCTATCTGGAAAATTCTGACTAATAAAACCTTGCGTGAATGTGCGGATGTCACCCAGATCTTTTTCGATCACACTCCAAAAAATGGCTGGGCGAGGTGAAGTTAATCCTAGTTTTAAATTATTCTGGGCCCTTTGGGTGGCCAGATAAAGATCGTTCAGAATGGAAATACTAAAGGTGCACTTACTCTTCGTAACCATGGCGCAAGGGCCACTTCTTTTCAAAGTGTAAGTCAGCGCATGGTTTTGACGAACGAATTCTTCCAGGATTTTTAAGGAAGCCTGGCAACGAACAAAAACATTAGGGCGACATATTCGATGCATATATTGCAATTCTTTTAAAATTTTAACATTGTTACGGCTGATTTCTTTGACAGGAGATAATTCAGGACGAAAACTGAGGAAAATATCAAAAAAATCATTATCTAAACTCAAGAGGTGAGGTTTCACTCTTGCTGAAAATTGGGCGTCAGTTTGCTTAAACTTCTCCGAGAGAGCAGCTTCTGCACTGGAAATAACAGTCAATAATAGGATCGTGATAATCCACTTCATGCTCTCATTATGAGGGAGTGTCGCTTAAGCGACAAGTGATTTAGAAGATTTCCACCACTTGTACTTTGGCCCCATAAGCGAGGGAAGGTTTTTAAACGGTGTTTCTTCGCGGTAGTAGAGGTGCATGGTGTGCGGTTTTTTCACCACGCGTTTTTGGAAGTTCTTGTCTAAAAGTAGAAAAGGAAATTCATAGGAATAGAAATCAATCGCGACACTACTGCCCTTTAGGGCATGGCTGACGATATAGGCTCCAATTCCTTTCGCTTCAATTTTTATTTTGCCTTTTTGTGACTTAATGAAGGCATTGATTTCAGCACAAGTAGTTGTCCACTGCGATGGCTTAATATTCTTAATTTGTAGAAGCATTTTACGTACATCTTTAGTTAGGTAACCACGCTCACTCTCCGGAATAGTAATATCTTTAATAAAAATTGGAACCAATGAGTCTTGGAAACTTAGGTCACTAGGAGAGAACTCATGGGCCCATGTAAACTTCTTTGCGGAGCCCTTAACTTTGATAGTAATAGAGCCTGAAAAAAGATTAAATGTTGTCATGCATACTCCTGTCGATTTATGGACAGGAACTGTTCGGCGAATGCGCTGCATTACTTGAGCGAATAGATTAATAAAAGATGGATACAACTAACTGAAATTAATAATCCCCAAGAGAGACTTTAAAACCACCCATGGGGATCATATAACCTAGAAATAACCTATTCACATTGAGCATTGAAATGAACGAGGCCAATCATCCAATTTCAAGAATTCGGATTGTCGCTCTTGTGTTCGGCTACATCTATCATGGTTTGATATGTCGAACAAGTCAATATTATTTTTAATAAAATAGAAATAATCCGCATTATTCATTTTATGCATAATAAATTGATTAGAACTCGCTTTACGTTTCCATTCCAATTCCTCTATAAGGGCTATATGAAACTTTTAATCCCACTTTTTATTCTTCTCTCTAACGTCGGCTTCGCTGCCGAGTTTAGTCGCGTAGAAGAAATGAGCAACACGAAGATCGAAAGTCTTCGCCGTGAATTTGTTGGTCTAATGAGAGGTAGTGTTGATTATAAGGGTGTAGTCATCGCACGCGCTTTAGAAATTAGAGAAGATACAGAAACCATCGAAGATGTGATAGAGCAAATGATCTCAGAAAGAAACTATCAAGATGCAGTGGAAGTGAATAAGATTAAAAAAGGGAATGAGGCTCAAGCCTTTTCTGAAATCTCCGACAAACTTATTTCGGATCGCAGTGGTTTAAAAGAACGCATCAATTTAAGCTTTGATGTTGTGATGCCTACGCGCCAAGTGGTTTACTTTGAAGTGAATACCCTTAGTGCTCAAGCTAACTGTCAACACCTGGCCATTTATGATATTAAGACTCAGGAAATTCTTTTCTTGGGAGTTTGTGAAAATTAGAGTTTTAGAGTCATGTGAGTATCATCAATGGATACTCCGTTCACGCGAAAGGAATCTTTGGTCGTTCCTATCTCATTAAATCCAAGTTTTTTATAAAGATTCATTGCTTTATAATTTTGCGCATGAACGTAGAGATCTAGCCAAATGAATTTTTGTTCTCTGGCCCAAGTAATAGCAAATGACATGAGCTTTTTTCCCAGTCCTTTTCCGCGATAGTTTGACTCAATTCCAATGCCAAGACTAGTACGATGGAGCATGGTAGATAGTCGTCCACCTTTTAAATTGATATGAGCAATAATATTTTGCTGATCTTTGACCACCCACACACGATGCCACTGCTCTTCATTTAATTTTTTTTGTAGGGACTTAGAATTATTTTGGATGAATTCGTCTGTATCAAAATAACTAAAGTCTGTGAGTGGATGGTAGATAATTCCTTCCTGGTCGTCTTCTTTGGCAAAATGACGTTTCATATGATCGCGATAGAGAGGAAGATCTGCTTCAGTTAACTGCTCTATCGCGTACATGATTAAGCTTTTTGAACGGTTAGGTTAAGTTTGTAATCATCCACTTCAAAACTAGTTCCAGCGAGTCCTGATTTATGAGTTATATCAGCGCATAGAGTTTCATTCTTGATATAGTCCGCGTGTTTTTGAATCGCGGTTAGAAGTTCTGGATTACCATCATATTGAACTTTGATTCGATCAGCGACATTGAAGTTCTGATCTTTTCTGGTTTTTTGAATACGGTTTACTACTTCACGTGCCAAGCCTTCCTCGATCAATGCTTGATTAAGTGTGCAATCCATATCGATGGAGATTAAACGGTTAGAAAGAGCATTGGTGCCTGGTTTCGCTTCTCTAAAAAGAAGAATTTCATTCAAATTAAAGGTTTCGCCATGCAGATGAATTTCACCTTTGTTTTCAAGGGTCATCAGATCGTCAGTGCTTAACTTTTGAATGTGAGCATTGAATTCACCCATGCGTTTCCCTAATTTCTTTCCAAGCACTGGAAGATTAGGTTTAGCGTAGAGTTTAATGAAGTTGGTTTCGTGTTGGTCGTAAGTAACTTCCTTCACGTTTAATTCTACTTGAACATACTCTGCTAGTTTTTTCATTTCACTTAAAAGTTTTGCGTCTTTGTGAATAACGGTCAGATTCGCTAATGGCGTTTTGACTTTCACTCCACCAAGGACACGTTTTTGGCGTCCAAGCAGAATCACTTGTTGCATTCTATCGACAGCATCTTCGAGCGTTTTATTGATTTTTCCTTCGTCATGTTCTGGATATGTACAAAGGTGAATGGATTCTTTCTCTTGCGGTCCTAATTTATTCAACTCCAGATATAAATAATCACTTAAAAAAGGAGTGAACGGCGCCATGAGCGCACTTAAATCTTTGAGAGTAGTATAGAGAGTTGAGTAAGCAGCACATTTATCGTCATTTAACCCTTCCGACCAAAAACGACGTCGATTTAAACGAATATACCAGTTAGTTAAATCTTCAATGAAAGTTAAAAGTTCTGGTACAACGTTATAGAGGTGATACGCATTCATCTCACGATTAACATTCTTAATGAGAGTTTGTAATTTAGAAATTACCCACTGATCGAGAATATTGTTGGAAGTTTTGTAGTGCTTAGATGGTTTCCATCCGTCTACTTCTGCATAAGTCATGAAAAACTTGAACGAGTTATACCATGGCAGAAGAGTTCTTCTCACCATGTCTTTTACACCTTCATCGGTGAAACGTAATTCTTCTGCTCGTACCAATCCCGAGTTGATAAGGAAAAGTCTTAAAGCATCAGCTCCAAATGTCTCCAGAAGAATATCAGGAGCGGTGTAGTTTTTTAGACGTTTACTCATTTTCTTTCCGTCACCGGCCAACACCATTCCGTTCACTATGACATTTTTGAACGCTGGTTTTTTGAACAACGCAGTCGAGAGAACAGTAAGAGTATAAAACCATCCACGAGTTTGATCTAAGCCTTCAGCAATGTATTCAGCAGGAAAACCTTTCTCAAACACCGCTTGGTTCTCAAAAGGGTAGTGAAGTTGTGCGTACGGCATAGAGCCTGATTCAAACCAACAGTCGAGCACTTCTGGGATACGTTTATAAACACCCGCTTCACCTGGAATAGTAAAGCTTAAATCATCCACAAATTCGCGGTGAAGGTCATTGAGTTTGGCTCCAGTTTTGTTTTCTAGTTCTGCTCTTGAACCGAAGCAAACAAACTTGCCACTCTCTTCATTTTTCCAAATCGGAAGAGGTGTTCCCCAAACGCGGTTTCGAGAGATGGCCCAGTCACGTGCACCCTCTAACCATTTTCCAAAACGGCCATCTTTGATGTGCTCTGGAACCCAATTAATTTGAGCATTGGATTCTTGAAGTGCAGGTTTTATTTTTTCTACATTCACATACCAAGAAGGAATGGCTTTATAAATTAATGGAGTATCAGAACGAGGACACATAGGATAACTATGCACCAGGGTTGATTGCTCAAACAACTGACCACGGTCTTTTAAATTTTTAATAATTTCTTTATCAGCGTCTTTAACATATTTACCAGCAAAGTCTTTTACTTCTTTGGTTAGGCGTCCGTTATCATCGACAGGACACACGATGGTTTTTAAACCGACTTTTTTCATTACACGGTTATCATCTTCACCAAAAGCCGGCGCCATATGAACCACTCCCGTTCCATCGGTGGTGGTGACAAAATCGTCTTCGTAAATTTTAAACGCACCTTCACTACGAAGATCCGAGAAGTAAGGGAAGAGTGGATCATAGCTTTTGCCTACGAGATCTTTTCCTTTCACTTCTTTGACCAACTCTAGTTTATGTTTTTTCTCATAAGCAGCTTGTCGTTCTTTGGCCATGTAGAAGCTGACATTTTTTTCTGTATCTTTCACTAGCACATAATCAATTTCTTTGTTCACACACAAACCCAAATTGGACGGAAGGGTCCAAGGAGTAGTGGTCCAGGCTGAAATATAATTATCTTCATCTTGAAGTTTGAAAAGAATAGTCACCGCTGGATCTTGTACATCCTGATAGTTGGAAGAAGCTTCAAAGTTTGATAGTCCTGTGCCTAAAGCAGTTGAGAAAGGAACGATCTTCGTTCCTTGGTAGATTAAACCTTTATCCCAGATTTCTTTAAACACCCACCAAACAGATTCCATGAAATTAAGATCCATGGTTTTATAATCGTTTTCAAAATCCACCCATCGTCCCATACGAGAAACGGTTTTTTCCCATTCACTAACATAGCGCTGAACGATGCTACGGCATTCATCGTTATATTTTTTCACACCTAATTTGGCGACTGCATCTTGAGCAGACATGCCCAATTTTTTATCGATCTCATGTTCAATAGGAAGTCCGTGACAGTCCCAACCAAAGCGGCGGGTGACATAGCGACCCTTCATGGTAAAGTAACGTGGAACAATATCTTTCAGTGTCGAAGCGACTAAATGGCCATGGTGAGGAAGGCCAGTCGCAAAGGGAGGTCCATCATAAAAAATATAAGGCTTTTGACTTTTAGTTTGTTCTAAGGATTTTTCGAAAATCTTTTTCTCTTTCCAAAACTTTAAAATAGAAAGTTCCGCCTCAACGAAAGAAAACTGTTCGTTGCTCGTTTCTGTGGAAAGTTCTTGTTCTGGTAAATCAGTCGTTTTATTCATGCTGCCTCTAAGGTAAAAAAGAGCTTTTACTGTAGCAAAGCTCTCACTTTTTGCCCATGGATTTTGCTGATTTTCATTGGTCATTCTGCATAGCAATTGACTAGAGTGGTCAGGCATGTTGCCCTAAAATCTTGGCAAGATTCTCCGATAAGGAACACATGAAATGGATTTTGATTTTTTTGCTCTCATTTGAGGTCATGGCGCAAGCACAAAAAGGGCCGCATGATCCTTATCACTTTAAAGGACAAAAACGCAGCCTTATTCGCTGGAACGAGGTGGATGAGAAGCTATGGCTGGACTATGAAACGTGGAAAACAGAAGCCTTGGCCCAAGCCAAAAGTACTGAATGGTTTTTAGAAAAAAGAGAGTTGAATCTAACCGAAGTAATGGGGAAAGTGATTAGTTGCGTGGGTGTTTGTCGTATTTACCGAGGCAAGGCTTATATTAATGCCAGCTATCGTTCGAAAATTCTAGAAGGTGATGACGTACTTACAGATAACGACTCTTATGCTTGGGTTTATATGATGGATGGAACTTTGGTGCGTATTAGCGCCAAGAGTTCGATTTCTTTTAAAGAAATCAATATTGGTGAGTCTGAAGTTTTTTATCATATGAGAATTAATGAAGGCTATTTTAGTTGGCATTCACGCCTGCCTTTTAAGTTAAAATCTTCTAATTTAGAAGAGACCGATCCATTATTTTTACCTTTAGCAATGAAAGAAGCGAACAGTGTATATTATCAGCATTTAGAACGCCAAAATCAATCAGAAACAAAACTTCTCGAAACCGTTACAGCAGAGAAAAAAAACAATATTTCTCAGTATGAAAAATTGAATCAAATGATTGATGATAATAATAAAAAAATGTCTATCAATAAAGTTTCTAAGCTTTTTCTTGTGATGCCTAATGGAACGATTTCTGGTCAAAATCTTCAATTGGAGCTTTATTATCGTTTAGGCAAAAAGGCTTATATAAAGCTAAAGGACCCAACCGAAATTTATGATATTGATCCGGCCAAAGATGAAGTGAAGCAGCTGGCTTACTTTTATTACCGAGGTTACAACAATACAGAAACCAAAGATATTTCAGTTGGGCATTGGTATGAAGTGGATGAAAGAGGAAAAACGATTGTTGATTACGAAGATGGAGATAAAACGTTTCATTTAAGTGAATTGTTAGTTAAGCGTGTCCCGAGTATTATGGTGGCACGTGAGTTCTGGATTGAAAAATATTCCCTACCTATATTACAAGATAAACTGGATAAGTCTGAGTTGGGAGCTAAAATGGGTTATCGTTTATGGGGAAAAACCAAGGACGATAAAATGGAGATCGACGAACGTGTGAGTTACTTAAAAGAATATACACGCCGAGTTGAAACAACACATTTGACCTCAGTCGAAAAGTTGAATGAGAAACTTGAGACGGAGAATAAAATTATCTCAAAATCCGAAGAGATCCTAGATCCCATCTATTATGGTAAAGCCTATGGTGCTTATGTCTACCGTCTTTCAAATTTGTATGAAGCAAAAACAGATGAAGCATTGGAGCTTAATCGCCTTGGCTATCATTATTGGTTAATGTTGAATGCCAAAGGTAATCACTAGGAATATTCATGCAATATGAACTCATTCTTGCCAGTCAAAGCCCACGGCGAAAGGAGCTGCTAAGTCATCTTGGTGTTCCCTTTAAAATTATTCCTTCGAAGAAAGAAGAAGTAAGTACTGCTTCTGATCCGGTACAATTCAGTCAGGACATTGCTCTTTTAAAGGGGAGAGATATCCTTCGACAACACTATAAAACGAATGCTGAGCCAGTGATAATCAGTGCAGATACCATTGTGGTTTTAGACCAAAAAATTTATGGTAAACCAAAATCAGTGGAAGAAGCGAGACAGATGTTGGAAATCTTGTCGGGAAAAACTCACTCTGTATTTACTGCTGTGGCCATTTTGACTAAAGATAAGGAACATTGTTTTAGTGTTGAGTCTCAGGTTAGTTTTGATCCTATTGCAGAAAGTGTACTGGCTGCATACCTGGACAGCAAAGATTCTATGGACAAGGCAGGAGCTTACGGTATTCAGGGACAGTCACTTACATTCATTTCATATCTTAAGGGGTCTTATTCTAATGTGGTTGGTTTTCCATTAAGTGATTTTCTAACTCATTTTGCCACATTTTTATCTCTCGATCTTGAAAAGTCAGATTGGCGAAAGCTATTTGTTTAGCTAGTATCTAGTGGTATGAGAAAATTTTATCTTTCAATGTTCGTGTTATGTTTTGTTTCAACCTCGGTAGAGGCTCAAAATCTTTTAGGTCTTTTCAAAAAAGAAAATCAGAATGTAGAGAGTGGGCGTATTTATCAAAGTTTGCGTACAGAGCTCGATCGAGTGAAGGACTTCCCAGATGAAAATCAGGGCCAAGCTTTAGCTCAAAGTGATGAGATACTTACTAAGTATATTGAAGTGAAAAAAGAAGAATGTGCAAAATTAAAAGAGAAGAAAACTTGTCATCAAGAGCTAGTGGATGCAGTCGAAAAAGTAATGGATAAATTAACTGATGCAAAAAAAGACTTTTTAGAGAAAACGCACAAACGAGACGTGGACACTCTGGAGAGGCTTAAAACTGATTTTGTATCTCAGCTTAAAAGCTCTCTCAAATAGCCATTTCCAGTCAGAACATTTTTTCAGCAATCTTTGTCGTGCCTACTTGTGTCTGAGTGTTCGGTCGCAAACTTTTGATTTTCATCAGCGATTTCATCGGGCGTAGTGAGTTGGCACGTCCAACTAAGCGAGTACGGCTTTCTGCGCTCAAATTTTTGAGTGTGTTTTTCTCGACTGATGCTGTTAGTTTTTGCTCTTTCATAAAATCCTCTAGTTTATTTTTTGATCCACCGACCTTTTAACAAACCAGGGTCCTATGAGAGACGCTAGAGTGGTCTAAGGGCAGTGAACTTTATTGCATAAATTTTGCAATAAAAATCCTCCTGTTAAAGAAAACGCCAGTAACTATCGGAATGAATCCAAGAGTACTTGAGGAACATTCCATCATTTCCTGTACGTATAGAGATATTATAGCATAGCGGTAAATAAAAAGCACCTTTCAGGGCAATTTTTGCCGACCAAGTGTGGCAGGTAATAACGTCCAATCTTGTAAATAGCTGATATCTATTAGATCATACTCTTACATTAATGACCAATACAGAAGGATTTCGATCTATGCGTAACCTCGTTCTAGTCGGCGTTTTCGTCATTTTAAGTAGTTGTTCCTTTAACAAAATGGCAGTGAAAAGTGGAGCTTCCATTCTGGACGAAGCCTCAATCACAATGGAAACAGAGAAGTCTTGGGCCATTGTTCGTGATGCTCTTCCTACCAACATTAAAATGATGGAAGGCATGTTGACCATCGATCCTACTAATCAAGTGATTTTGAAAAATCTGACGAAAGCATATAGTGCTTACGCATTTGGTGTGAGTGAAACTCTTTATCTTCATGATCAGTGGGGCGAAACTGAAAAAACAGATGAGCTCGATGCAGCTATTGATTACTATGGGCGTGCGATGAAGTACGGACTACGTTATCTCGAGATTAAAGGAATTAAGACCAATGATCTTTTGGCTTCTCAAGACTTGGGAGAGATGAAAAAGTTGGTGAGTAAAGTTAGTGGAGATGCACAGGGAAGAGAAGTTCTCTTTTTCTTGGCGCAGTCGTGGGGAAGTGCCATCAATCTTCAACGTGGCAATATTACTTTGCTCTCCAGTGTTGGTGTGGTGAAAAATTTGATCGATACTGTTTGCGAAATTGAGCCTAATTTCCAATTTGGGGCTTGCGATATGTTTAATGGTGCATTTGAAGTGGCACGACCAAGGACTTTGGGTGGAAATCCAGAAAAGGGAGCTAACATCTTTAAGCAAGCGATGATTGCAAGGCCAGATAGCCTACTGATTCCGATTGCCTATCTCCAATATTACGTTATTCCGACAGGGAATGAAGTTGAATATAAAAGAGTAAAAGAAATTCTCTTAACAGCTGAAAGACAATTTAAAAATTCCAAAGTAGTGGTGCCAGGTAGTCCCTTGGAAGATGTCCTAATTCAGTCGGATGAACGCTTAAGTATATTGAATAGTATTGCTCTCAAACGTTTTGAAATAATGAAAAAATACGAAAAGAAGTTTTTTTAAATTAAGAAAGGAAATCTCATGAAAAAAATCTTACTGGCCCTTCTGCTCATTTCAACTCAATCCTTTGCGGCGGTTACCCTTAAGTTAGGCGTTTTAACACCAGAAGGAACAACTTGGTCCAATAGTCTTCGTGATATGGCAAAAGAAATTAAAGCCAGTACGAATGGTGATGTTGAGCTAAAGATTTACTATGGTGGCGTCGCAGGCGATGAACCAGATGTTCTTCGAAAAATCCGTATTGGACAAATGCAGGGTGGCGTTTTTACCGGAAAAACATTAGGCGAAATTTACGGAGATGTTCGAGTATTGGAACTTCCATTTAACTTTAAAACAGACAGAGAAAAAGGTTTAGCGACTTTAAATAAACTCGCACCTAGTTTCAATGCTGGCTTTACGAAGAAAGGTTTCCACAATCTAGGCTTCTTTGAAGTGGGACCGGTTTATCTGGTCTCGACTAAGAAAGCTGCAAGTTTAGATGAACTTAAAGGATTAAAAATCTGGTCGTGGGAAGGTGACGAGTTAGTGGGGGCCATGGTTGATTCACTGAAACTTGTCTCCGTACCTTTAGCTTTACCAGATGTTTTATCATCTTTATCTACCGGTGTTATTGATGCTGCATATTCATCTCCACTTGGAGTTCTGGCCCTTCAATGGCAAACAAAGATTAAGTATGTGGTGGACTTTCCCGTTGCCTATTCAACGGCAGCGTTCTTAGTTTCTGAAAAAGATTGGAAGAAAATTAAGCCGGAATCACAAACGAAAGTAGCAGAGATCGCGAAAAGATATGCGGATGCAGCTAATATTCAGACAGTTAAAGAGAATGAAGAAGCTCTGGCAAGTATGAAAAAAATGAACATTCAATTTATCAAATTCCCTGATAGTGACATTAAAAAAAGTGACAGCATTCGTGCAGATGTTATTAACAAACTAAAAGGCAAACTTGTTTCGGAAGCAGCTCTTAACCTTTTAAGTAAAGAGATTGGGAAATAGGCATGGTTGGTTTATTTGGTTTTATTGATAAAGCGATTGAAACGTTTTCAAAATATGCGTTGATTGTCAGTATTGCAATTATGTTGAGCTTATCACTGGCAACGATTGTCTTTCGTTGGTTTAATATGACTTTTATGTGGATGGATCCGATGATTCGTCATTTAGTTTTTCTGTCTGCCTTTTTAGGTGGAGTTCTTGCCACAGGAGCGAAAAACCATATTGGTATAGATGTCGCTTCTAAGATTTTGGAAAACAAAGGTTGGCATTCTTTAAACAATAATCTTCGTAGATTGGTGGATATTGCAGCTATCGTCGTTTTAGTTTGGCTCACGAAAGCAGCAGTGAGTTTTGTACAAATGGAACTTGAATTTGGAAAAGAGGTCATGCTGGGAATTCACAGTGGTGTTCTGGTTATGATCATTCCTTTTGGTTTTGGTCTGATTGCTTACCGCTTTTTTTATAATTTCGTACAAACCTTTAGCACTAAAGGACAACACTGATGCAACTTCTACCTTACGCAGGAATTTTGTTATTGGCTTCACTGGGATTACCCATTTTTATTGTGATGTCAGCTCTGGCTTTAGTGGCATTCACTTTTGCGGAGATTGATGTTTCAGCGGTGATTGTAGAAATTTATCGTATCGCCAGTGCGCCTACGCTTTTAACCATTCCTTTGTTTACCTTGGCTGGTTATATTATGGCCGAAAGTAAATCTCCAGTTCGCCTTTTAAGGTTAGCGCAAGCTAGCTTAGGTTGGTTGCCCGGAGGAATTGCTATCGTGGGAGTTGTGATTTGTGCCTTCTTTACTTCATTTACCGGTGCTTCAGGAGTAACGATTATTGCCATTGGTGGTTTGCTTTATCCCATTTTATCTAAAGAGGGGTACTCAGAAGATTTTAATTTAGGACTCATTACCACTTGTGGATCAGTAGGTCTGTTATTTCCACCAAGCTTACCTATCATTCTTTATGGTCTTATCGCGAAAGTGGACATTGATCGTTTATTTAGAGCAGGAATTGTTCCCGGAATAGTTATTATGCTTGTATTAGGTTTCTGGGCCATTAAAAAAGGAAAATCAGGAAACGCTCGTCAAGCTTTCTCCTTTTCCGAATTACGAGGAGCTTTATGGGAAGCACGTTATGAATTACCTTTACCTATTTTTGTATTAGGTGGGATTTATGGCGGTTTTACAACAGCTTCTGAAGCCTCGGCCATAACACTTTTTTACGTGATCATTATGGAATGCTTTCTTTACCGGGATGTTTCACTCACAAAAGACATGCCGAAAATTATTGGTGAAAGCATGACACTGGTAGGAGCAATTCTCCTCATTCTTTGTTGCGCTTTGGGGATGACTAATTATCTAGTGGATGAAGAAGTCCCCATGAAAATATTGGGAATGATGAAGCAATACATTGATTCAAAATTAATGTTTCTACTGGTGCTTAATATTTTCCTGCTTATAGTTGGATGTTTGATGGATATCTTTAGCGCCATCATCGTCGTGGTTCCTTTAATTCTTCCCATAGCGAATGAATTTCAAGTTGATCCCATTCACTTAGCTATTATTTTCTTAACTAATTTAGAGATTGGTTACATTACTCCACCTGTGGGAATTAATTTATTTATTAGTAGTTTTCGATTTAATAAACCAGTGACAACGCTGTATCGGGCTTCGTTTCCCTTTTTGCTTTTAATGCTAGTGGCCTTGGCCATTATTACATATGTGCCTAGTTTGAGTTTATTTTGGTTTAACTAATGGCTAAGCTGGTTCTTCTTTTTTCTCTTTTTATTCAGGCCACAATGGCCATGGATTACTATGAGCAAACTTACGTAGGGGAGAAAACACAGCCCAATTATTTTGGTCCAGCTAAACCGAATACAAAATATAATGAATATAAAGGCAAAGTTGAAATCCTTGAAGAAATGGAAAATCAACGGCCAATGACCAATAAAATGGGTGCGGATCTTTTTGAGTTAGAACATTATCTACAGAACGATTTTCTCACTAGCTCAAAATGCCCTAATGAAAGTTTGAATCACCACATCCACTACATGCGCTATTTGTACCGTTTAGTCATGCTTAGTTATGCCTATGAGTCATTCATTCATTATTCTGAAACATTGAAGAAAATGGGAGTCGAAGATCATAGTTGTTACGTCGATTGGAAGACTTTTCTCCATCAGTGCCAGGCCAATAGCGAGGAAATGAAAAAGTTTCTACGTCGTTCACATGCTGTTGTGGAAAATTATCGTTTTATTTTACCTCAAGATCATTCTTTTAAAAAATACCAACAAACTTGGAATGAACAATTGAAAGAAAGGGGAAATAAAAACCCCACACTGGCACGGATGCGTCTTTATTGTGAGAAAAATAAAGTCGCCTGTAAGTTGAATAATGTTGAAAATATGAAAAAAATTATGCACGGAGCTTGTACTCAAGATTGGACTTTTTTTAAAAATGTTTGCTCTGAGAATGATTTACTTTTTGGAATGTCTAAAACTAAGCTTCCTACTGATTTAATTTTAAGCTCGAATGTGGCGAATGTACTTAATGATCAAGGTAATGCAAAAGAGTGTCTGGATCGATTTTCTAAGCTCAATGCGGAAAAAGAAACATCCTATGCCGTTTGGATTAAAATGCTTCCCACTCTTTATTATTATGTGAAAGAAAATTTGCCAGCTAGATTTTTACAAGGACGATTGTTTTTACCTGG
>JBEIOQ010000108.1:0-8285 GCA_040377495.1 Halobacteriovoraceae bacterium | reverse complement strand
TGATAGTCGATTGTTTCCAGTAATAGAGTTTGGATCTGGCCAAGATTTTTCAGAATGTGCTGAACATATTTTGGACGCAGATCAGGCGGTAGAGCAATGAGGGCCGCGCGATCATAAAGAGCGGTACAACCTTTCCATGTTTTTTCGTCCGTTTGGAAAAAATCACCACACCAGATAGTGATTCCTGATCCTTCATAAATAGTAAATGAATTGACCGTCTGTTTTTGGTAGGGGATTTCATTTTCCGCAAAAAAGGCATCACAAGCGACAGTGCTTAGTTCAATTCCCACGACTGCATGCCCCTGCGCTTTTAGCCATAGCATATCCAGTGATTTACCACAGAGGGGAACCATGAATTTTTGCGGAGATAGGTCTTTGATATAGTTTAGGTGCAGATTCGGCTTGGCCCCATGAAACGCAATCTCTCCTTTCTCCCATTTATTTTTCCAAAAATCTAAGTCGTGCATTGAATTCTCCTTACACCTATTTTGGCCTGAACTTTAGGCGCTTGGCCAATAAACTATGAATATTTTTCACCTTTTTAGAATAGGATTTTTAGAACCATGAGTGGCATGTTAAACCGCCTCCATGACCCAAACCATTCTATTTTTATGTCTTTGTCTTCTAGGAAGCAAGTCCCTTTGGGCAGCTCCTTATGTCATCTACGGAGAAGATAACCGTACCGAGGTTCACCTGGCAAAAAATCCACTTTTGCGAGAAGCAGCCTATTCTACGGCGGCGATGATTGCAAAAGAAAATCTATTTTCTGAACAAGGTGGGGTCGTAATTAAGGCCCCATTACTTAAGGAGATTTATAAACTTTGCTCCACGGAAAAATTTCGTGAGCAAATTTCGGCAGCCAATTGCTCAGGAACATTGATCGACAAAGATCTTATTTTGACTGCAGGACATTGTTATTCTTCTGCCGGCCTCGATTGCAAAGGTTACAGATGGGTTTTCGATTTTCGTGCTACGAGTAGTAAGCAGTCTACTGTTACAGTCCCTGAGTCCAGTGTTTATAAATGTAAAGAAATTGTGGCAATCAAAGACGATCGAAAAACAAATATCGATTATGCTCTCATTCGCTTGGATCGCCCTGTAGAAGATCGTGCTCCTGTAAGGATGAGAATGAGTGGGACTATTCTCCCGCAGGCCAAATTAGGGGCAATTGGACATCCTCGTGGTGTTCCGACAAAGATTGCTGACTCAGGTGAGATTCTTGAAAATCAGGTGAACTATATGCGTTCCAATCTTGATACATATACCAACAATTCAGGCTCAGGTGTATTTAATGAGCAAACTGGTGAGCTTGAAGGTATTCTTATTTCAGGAAAAACAGATTTTGTTTCTGATTCTAGTGGCTGTTTAAAGAGCCAGACTCTTCCACCCTCTGAAGGTGGCGAATATATCACCAAAGTTCAAGCTGTCTGGCCCGTCTTAAAATAGTCCTTCTTAAATCAAGCATTCTCAGCATTTTCATTAGTGCTTAATTTCTCTTTCTCGTTTAGAATTATCTAAACTAATTTTTACTGAGAGAGAAACCAATGAAAACGCTCCTTCCGACGAGAATTGAAAATACTGGTTATACTGAAGCTCAAGCGGTTCGATACCTCGCTGAATTTTTCGATAAAAAAGGCCTAGCGACACTTAAAAAAGAAGACCAAGCAGAAGGTTGGTATCAGGATTTTGTAGATCACGTGGCCAAACATAAAATCTACGCCACTTATCTTTCACCTGAAAAGTATAGTAGTCTGGGAAATCGTTTTAATTTTTTGTCTCTATGTCAGTTTTTGGAAACCTTCGCTTATTATTCTCCTGCCCATGCCTATAGCTTTCAAGTTTCTTTTTTAGGTATTTTCCCTATTTTAATGAGTAAGAATGAAAATTTGAAAATGGAAGCGGTGAAACGTTTGGAAAGTGGAGCGATGTTTGCTTTTGGGTTATCCGAAAAAGATCACGGTTCTGATATTTACTCTTCAGAAATGCTTTTAACTAAAAATGAAAAGGGGAACTACGTAGCGAATGGTTCTAAGTATTATATTGGTAATGCTAACTGCGCCGAGATTATCTCTGTTCTGGCGATTGATAAAAGTCGTAATCCTTCGGGGAAGGTAACCAAAGAGGATTTCGTCTTTTTTGCCTTTAGGCCGAAAGAAAGTAAATCGTTTACCAACTTGAAGAAAATTGAAACCATGGGCGTGAAAACTGCTTTCGTGGGAACATTTTCAATCGAGAATCACGAATTCACAGAAGCAGACATCATTGCACGCGGTGAAGATGCTTGGGATGCAGTCTTTGGAACAGTGAATCTGGGGAAATTCTTTTTAGGTTTTGGTTCCGTGGGAATTTGTGAGCATGCTATGGCAGAAGCTCAGTATCATGTGAGTCACCGTATTCTTTTCGGTAAACCCGTGTTCGAAATGCCTCACATTAAAAAAATTATGGGCTCTGCCTATATCCGACTACTCGGAATGAAGTTGTTCGCTTTTCGTGCGATTGATTATCTGCAAGTCGCTTCGGAAAAAGATCGTCGTTATCTTCTCATTAACTCCGTTCAGAAAGCGAAAGTGAGTACGGAAGGTGTGTTGGTCATGCAATCTCTCTCTGAATGTTTTGGGGCGCGTGGTTTTGAGACTCCAACATATTTTGAATCAGCAATGCGAGATGCTCTATTAATCCCAGGGCTAGAAGGGTCTACCCATATCAACTACGGACTCACCAACGTGTTTCTGAAAAAATATTTTTTTGAAAATGTTGATGTCGATGCTCCTCCACACCACCAAGCAACCAAGGAGAATACTTATCTCTTCAGTTCAAAGACGGGAGGACTTAGTCGCGTAGAATTTCCGGATTACTTCAAAGCTTATGCTTCCATCGAACATATTCCGAATGTGGCCATTTTCAAAGACCAGCTTTCTGCTTTTAAAATGTTTTTATTAGGACTTGGTGTTTTTGAAGCCGTAGAAAAGGCCCTCAACAAGTCGATTGAGAACCATGAAAACTCACAAGACGCAGAAATGATTATGGCGCTGGGAAAACTGTTCTGTACTATCGTTTACGGTCAGTTGATTGCTGAACAGGCGGTGGCTCAGAAGTGTGATGAGAGAATAATCTCGCTTCTTTTTCATCAATTGATTGAAGACCTAAATTTCCATGCCATTCGAGTGGCATCTTTGCCTGCACTGGGAGAAGGCTTCGGAATTGTACACAAGACGACGATTAAGCGTATGATTGAAATTCAAAAAACCAAGCCTTCGGATATTGAAGCAGCCATTGAGTTGTTAAAGCAAGAGTTCTAAATAAAACAATTCAGGAGAATTTTTATGTCAAATTATGTAGATGCGTTTGTCATTCCCATTCCAAAGAAAAATGTTAAAGCGTACAAAAAAATGGCGCAAATGGGGTGTAAAGCTTGGATGAAGCACGGTGCTCTTAGTTACTACGAGTGTATCGGAGATGATTTTTCCAATCACGGTCTGGGTTTCAAGAAAATGTGCAAACTGAAAGCGAATGAAACTTTTGTTTTTGCGTTTATCATTTATAAATCCAAAGCTCACAGAAATACTGTGAACAAAAAAGTGATGGCGGAAATGTGCGAGATGTTCAATGGTAAAGAAATGAAAATGCCTTTCGACATGAAGAAGTTTGCCATGGCCGGATGTAAGACACTGGTCAGTTCTAAATAAAAATATTCTTCTGATATTAATTACTTAACTCTCTGAAAAGGCTGCCTAATGGGTGGCTTTTTTCGTTTCTCTTTAGTATAAGGAGAGCACAATTAACCTCATTGGAGTTAACATGAACTTACTTAAAATTTCTTTACTAGCTCTATTCTCTTTATCTCTACAAGCACAAGAGGCAGTTTATACTGCGGACAATTGTCTTGATGGCCAGTCTCTCTATGCAGAAGATATCAATATCAGTAAATGTCCTGTTCTTCCAAGTGAACCAGCACCTGCCTATTTAGGTAATTCAGGAAAACAAACTTCTTTAGGTGCATGGGAACTAGGCACCACTGCTGAAGGACAAGCTTATAAATATGGTTCTCTGTCAGCTGCTAATGGTGCTGAGCCTAGAGTTCTTTCTTACGAAGGTGGAAGCACGGAAGTGAATAAGGGCAATATCATTTGCTGGGCAAAAGGTTATTACCGCTTAAGAAAAATTCTTCAGAACCCTCCAGCGGATTATATGAAACTTTACAATGCTGGTTTTCAAGTGCGTTTCTTCCAGTTCCAAACTGATTTACGTAACGGAACAACGGGATACAAAAAAATCTCTTCTTATATGGACCATTTAGTGAAATGGGTTACTGTCATTAGAGAAGATGGAACTTGTGTTCAGCCGACTTTAGGCCGATTCCAAGAATACTTAACCAGTGAACTGACTAGACGTGGTTTATAAAAACAAAAAGGCTCCGAAAGGGGCCTTTTTTATTTCAATTGAAACTGACATAACCTACCTACCAAATACCTAGATAATTCTTAGACAAATCCGACCATATGGGATGACTTATAATTTTTCTTTATGGGATCCATCAATTTTTTAGAATTTTATCAAAATCAAAAACTAATAGAATAATGAAGACTTTAACCAGGAGGTTGTATGAAGCAGTCTACTTTATTTTCAAGCATGGTAGTCTCAATTCTGATACTGGGGCTTACTCTCTCCATTTTTTATAAAGCAAATAAGGTGAAGGAAGAGTTTAAAAGTACGAAAAGCAAGCTTACAGGTTACGTCATTAAATAAAAGATTGAGAGATTAAAATGATTCACATTAAAAATATTGAAGAAATTTATACCGGACACAAGACCTGGATCTGGCTTCTCTCTGCCTTTAAAGCAGGTTTTATTAACTCAGCTGGTTTCCTCGCGACAGGAAAATTCGTATCCCACGTTACAGGGTTTGGAACACAAGTGGGGATTGCCTTTGGCCACCATGACTATTTTTTTGGTCTTGAATTATTAGTGATCCCGATATCATTTATTATGGGTGGGGTAATTACTTCTGCCATTCTAGATAGAGAATTACCTGGGAGTAGACTTCCTCCTTATCATATTGTTCAGGGGATGATCACGCTGTTGATTGTTGCCGTTATATTACTAGGGGAAAGTGATCTGATTAATACTGAAAATAAATACGATAGCGATCTTTCTTATTCACCTACGGAATTGATTATTGTTGGAACTCTCTGTCTAATCTGTGGACTAAAAAATGCTCTAATTACATGGAGTACTTACGGCAAAATCCGAGTTACTCACTTAACAGGACTATCTACAGATATAGGGCTTCATTTAGTTCGAAGTCTTTTTGGTGGTAAGCCAAGTACTCGCTTTAAAGAGGATAGAAAAGTAAATTTTATCCGCATGGGAACGTTTTTAAGTTTTTCCACAGGTGCTTTAATTTCTGCGTTCTTCTATCCGATGATTGGTTATAAGGTTTTCCTCATCGTCATGACCATCTCTTTATTCATGACAATATACTCAATATTTGATGCTCGATCTTTTCGTCGTTCATTAATTGAATTGAAGCTTAAAGAGAGAAATCGTTTGGTTGTATAAAATGGAGTGGGGCAGGTTATTCCTGCTCCTCTCCTTCATCAATACGTTTTTCTGTTTGTATGTTGGCCTGATCGAGTTCAATTTTCACTTCTTTAGGTAATTCGTGTAACTGCACTTCTTTTTCAGGTGACATCTTAACGGTAGCAGTTCTTTGTTTGGTCCAAACAATGCCCACAATGATCATGGTAATGAGAAGAATGATGATTCCGGTACCTTTCATCTCTTCATTATGGGGTTATTTTGTTGTTTGGTAAAGAGTATCCATAAAAATGTTAAATTGTTTATTATTCATCACTCTTGTTTCTTCATCTTCAAAAATTAAATCTTTATTGCTTTTTACATACTTAATGGATGAAAGTGAGTTGAAGGTCATGACAGGAATTGACAGGGTATCCACTACTAGTCCGTAGGGCAGGGTGATAAGCCCGACCGCGGCATACAGTGCACCTTCGGCACCACCATAAAAAATTGCTCCCATCAAAATAAAACTTCCGATCGTTTTAGTATAGAAGTCATTTTCCAGATTGATTTTTCCTTTTTCATCTCGATGAAATACTTCATAACGAATGGCCTTCTTCCACTTTCGATAGCTTTTTTTCTTTTCCAGTTTCTTAAGGTCCAGAACCGTGTTGCAGTCGTTGGTTAAACCATGTTGAACGATATAGTTTAAGTTATTGTTACGCAGGATATAGTTTATCTGCAGGCACTTCCCACTTTCGTCCCGCTTAATACAATGTGGGAAGATTTCTTCCGCAGTTTCTTTGTTAAACACTTTTGAACCTACACGGTCAATCTCATGGTCCTTTAAGGTCTTTTTCATTCTTAATGTTACAATATGGGTTGCCCCTTCTTCACGTCCGCCTGAAAATGAGTTCAAAGATAAGGTGATAAGAATAAATCCAATAATATACATTTTCATTTTGACCTCGATTGTAATGTTTATCAGTTAGATTACTTGCAAGCAGACCTGAAAGGTAAAAAAAATAGTGACGAGAGTGACGGGGTGAGCGGTAATTTATCGGTAACAATGATTAACTAAAGGGCGGTTTTTTAAGACTTGAACTAACTGAGGGTCCACCTGATCTAAAAGGTTGGCCCTCATCACAATTTTTTCTTTAATACTTTTCTGAGAAAAGGTTTGATCCTGATCTTCAAAACTTAAAACATCTAAATCTTTTTGGCAGCTGAAGTTGAGCCCAGACAGTTCTACTGAAACAGGAAGAGGACTGAAGACATGGTAGAGATCGATCGTTTTCTTTTCTAAGGAGTAGAAGATTTGCCAAGCAGTGTAGTTTTTGATTTTTGCTTGATTTAATTTTTCCAGCATTGAGCGGAGAGAGAAATCAACTGGATTATAGTTGGCCAAAGCCTGAAAACGAACATGACTAGCAAACCCCTCGGTACTATTGGACGAAAAGCTTTGCAGCTTTCGGTAGGAGAGGTTGGTGAGGATAGCAGGATTAAGTTCATCTCCTTGATGGATCGAAGGTTTCCCCTTGATATAATCAATCACGGCACATTTTTTGCTCGCATCACACAGAAAATAATGAACTGGAACATAGGCCTTTATCATTTTAATTTCCGCTAAATGAGTTAAAACCTCATCCACAGTCTGATATTGGTCTAAAACATATTGCATGAACTCGGCTTCATTCAACGCTTCCTTTTTTTCCTCTGAGGTAAGCTTGGGAAATTCAGACTCTCCTAGTATCAGCGCCTCTATCATTAGCCCCTCAGTGTTGATTCCGCCGGTGGGAAGATCAGGCCCGTATTGATTGAAAGTGACCGAACCGTAGCGACTGACCCAAGTCTTTTGGGAATTCAATGCATGCTTAATAGCAGCCACTGGTCTGACGATGAGCTCGCCTCTGGACTCTGACCAGTCAAAATTCTTGGCGACGATACTGTTTTCAATTTGCCGAAAGATAGAGCAAGAGAGCGCTGGAAAGGAATAGATGAGCAATAAGAGACCAAGTATTTTCATGGGAGGATCCTAGCATTAAGCTGCTAGTTAGAGTGAAAAAAGTAAGCTTATCCTAAAATTCTTTTATGTTAACTTTTGCTATCAGAATAAGGGTTGTTAATTTTTCCTACCCTTCTCTATGAAAAGGGTAGGAAAAATCTCTAAATTAGAAATTAATACCGAGGTAAGCCGCGTAGTTAGAATACTTCACTGTGATCCCTGGATCTCCGCTACCTTGTGTGCGTCTATAATCAAGACCTAGAGACGCTTTGTTGGCGATGTTGTATTCAGCGCCAGCGCCGTAATGGATACCAATATCAAGGTATGAGGTGTAGTTAGATGGTGGTGAGTTGACCATGAAGGCCATCCCGATAGGGATAATCCAAGGTCTAATTTTTCCATCCATAATTCCATCAAAACGATATTTAGGTGCTACTACCACAGCCAATTCTGTAATGGGAACATTACCTTGAGTGGGACTGGTGCCGGCGACAGTACCAATAGCGTTGGTCACATGCTGATTCTTGAAGCGATTATAATCCAACATGATTTCTCCTAAGAGGGAGTTCGTAGGGAAGAGGGGACAATTCATCATCTTTAAATCTAGACCAGCTGAAAAAGTCGTTCCCTTTTTACTGTCATTTTTTGTCGTAGCGCCTTTCACGTCGGTGAAAATTTCATTTGAGCGCGGGCCATCTAATCTTGATTGACCAAAACGATAAAATACTTGATTGCCTTCTGCTAATACAGGTCCGGCAAAGACC
>JBEIOQ010000031.1:0-21312 GCA_040377495.1 Halobacteriovoraceae bacterium | reverse complement strand
GCCATGCCTTCGAGATGGTCTATAATCTGTATCACGGGAAAGCGGTGATTCTTGGAATTAAAATCATTCTAGAGAAATATAGTCCCAAGCTTCTAAAAGAATTTGAAGTGCTATTAAAAGCTTTAGATTTGAAAATGCCAGAAAGCTTGCAGATGACGGAACAAGTGAAACAGTTTATCCTCGCTGACAAAAAGAAAACTGCCGACAATATGTTAGAGTTGATTGTTCCCGATCGGATTGGGCATGTTGAAATTAAAAAGATTAAACTTGATCAAATATGAAATGGATAACAGTCTCACCCAAACCATTTCTGAAGTCGTTAGAAGTTCCTTACTCTAAATCTTATCTTAATCGGCTTCTTATTCTTGCGTCTCTGCGCAAGGGAACTAAAACGATTCAGAACTATTCTCCTGCTCAAGATGTAATTGATATGATGGCAGCGCTAAGAGCTATCGGAGTAAGTATCGAAGAGTTTGATAAGAATCTTACCATCTCGAATTCCTTCCCTGATTGTGAATTAGATAAAATAACAGAAGTTGATATAGGAGAAGGGGGAACAACCGCCCGCTTTCTTTTAAGTCTGCTCGCGCGAGGAAAACAAAAATATAGATTAAGTGCAAAAGGGAGATTGAATGAAAGACCATTTCATTCACTAGTTTCTACTCTTAAAGAATTAGGGGCCCAAATTGAACATGAATCAAATGCATGTTTTCCTTTGATCATACAAGGACCATTAAAAATTCCAGACGCTTTAAATATTGATGCTCATGAAACGACGCAGTTTGTTTCAAGCTTGATGCTGGCCCTGTCTGACCACCGTGTCGCTTTTAAGTATGAGGCAGTCCAATCTAAAGTCTATATTGATCTAACGAAAAAGTTGATTCAGGAATCCCATCGGAATCAATTTAAAGCTGCTCCAGATTTTTCTTCAGCTGCTTATCCACTTTGTCTGGCCCTATTGAATGGTGAAGTGACTTTAACGAATATCTTTGAGAGAGATTTTCATCAGGCTGACAGTTTTCTTCTGACACTCTTTGATCAACTGAATATCACTTATTCCTGGTCACAAGCAGGGCTTTATTTAAATCAACAATCGAACTTTATGGGATTTGAGCTCGATGTGAGTCAGTGTTTGGATCTTATTCCGGCACTAAGTTTCATTGCCAGTTATGCCCAAAGTCCTACTATATTTCGCTCAGTCTCAAAGCTTAAGAACAAAGAAAGTGATCGTTTGCATGAGATTCAATCTTTACTGAGAGAATTTGAAGTGAAGTATGACTATAATACTAAAAACGATACGCTGACGATCCAAGGAAGAGCACCAAGGGTTGCTTTCAAAAAAATAAAAACCGCTCCTGATCATAGAATGGTCATGACAGCTTACCTCTTTTTACGACACAATAGCGGAGGAGAGTTGGCGCACAGTGATTGTGTGTCTAAATCTTTTCCAGGTTTTTTCGAGTTAATGCAATGAAAGTTGTACTCTTACATGATTGGTTAACAGGGTTTCGTGGTGGAGAGCGCGTATTGGAAGCTATTGCAGAAATGTTTCCCGAAGCTCCTCTTTATACTTTAATTTATAAAAAGGGTTCTACTTCACCAATTATAGAGAACCGAAAAATTGTTTCCTCCTTTTTAAATCATATCCCTGGCATAGAAGACTCTTATCGAAAATTCCTTCCGCTTTTTCCTTTGGCTGCTCAAAGTTTAACCATAACTGAAGAGGCTGATCTCGTTATTAGTTCATCTCATTGTGTAATTAAAGGTGTCACCAAACCAAAAGGATCTAAGCATCTTTGTTATATTCACAGTCCTATGCGCTATATCTATGACCAGTTTGATAGCTACTTTGGCCCAGGCACATCCTTACCAGTCAGAGCTGCAGCTCATATTGTTCGGCCCTATCTGCAAACATGGGATAACATTACTAACACCAACGTTGATCACTTTGTTGCAAATGCAGATTTTGTAGCAGAAAGGATTCGTTTCTTTTATGGTCGAGAACCAAGTGTGGTTCACCCTTTTGTTGATCTAAAAGACTTTGAATATCTAAAACAAAGACCAGCGACGAAGAAAGATTATTTTTTGATGGTTACTGCATTTGCACCTAATAAACGTGTCGATTTGGCGATTGAAGTTTTTAATAGGCTGGGATGGAGTTTAAAAATTGTGGGTTCAGGTCAGCAGGAAAGCGAACTTAAAAGTAAAGCTAAGTCTAATATTGAGTTTTTAGGAAACATTGGCCGCCAAGAAATTGTTAGCTTAATGAGTGAAGCGAAAGCTTTTATTTTTCCTGGCGTAGAAGATTTTGGCATAACTCCTCTCGAAGCTCTAGCCTCTGGTACACCAGTCATTGCTTATCAGTTTGGTGGCGTACTTGAAACTTTGGATAGTAAGGTGGCCCATTTCTTTAAAGATCCTACAATTGATTCTCTTCTTCACGCGCTTAAAACATTTGAACCCAATCGCTATAAAACGCTTGATCTTTATCAGCGGGCAGAGCATTTTTCTAAAGGCGTTTTTCAACATAAACTGCGCAGGGAAATCGATAACTTGTTGTAATTAAACATGATTATTGTCCTCGTCCGCGTAGCGGATTCATTACTATCTGTCACCTTGCCCCTGTAATCTTTACCTAAAAACTAGAACTGGTTTGTGGCGTATACGGTCTTATGAGATAGTGCCAAACTTGCACCAGAAAAGGATTTCTGAAACATAGATTGTAACAAATGCTGACATTATTTGTTCGGCACTTGAAAAATAATAGTGAATTGTTTTAGGTTACGTTGGTTTTTTTGAATTGTTTCTTAGACAGAACATTGGGGTAAAAAATGAAGAAAACAAATGGTCTCAAAGCTCTCAGTCTCGGTTTTACAGCAACTGCTTTATTATCGACCAACTTTGCGAAAGCATCAGTTGCAGAATCTCAACTAGTAACAGTTCAGAAGGGAGTTGAAATCTCTAAAACAATCCAAAAAGAAGGGCATGAAATCACTGTTATGAGTGAAAGTGTTGCTCAACAAGCGATTGACTCAGGGAAATATCTTTCAGTTGATAGCGCAAAAATTAAAAAAATTCTTGCTGCAAAATCTCGTGATGATGGACCAATTAAAAAGTTCTTAAAGAAATTATTTAAGAGAAAGAAAAAAGTTAAAGAAGAAGCTGCTCAATCACTTGTTATCTCAATGCCTATTGGCTTGATTGGACAGGAAAATATTTTTGGTGGAGTTATTACTAAAGTTTCTGACGGCGAAAACGAAGAATTAGGTGGTTTAAAGCTGACTGACTTGACTCCGTTACACGGCAGAACATATGTAACAGGTATTTCTCAAAATGAACCAGCTGTTACATTTTTTGGTTGTGTCGAAAATTGTGATGAATCTAATGCTGAATCAGAGCCTCTTATCAGTTTCCCAATTATTGGTATTGATGAGAAGAAACAACAAGTCATTCTTGATCTTGCTCCATTAGGTAGGGAACTAGATCTCGTTTCGATGCTTGATCCAAAAGGTGAATATACTCAACTGAAAGCAATTGCTTCAGCAACCACGGCAGTAGATTATTCACTTTCTACTTTAGTGTTTGACGTTAAAACGACTATGATCCCTTTAAAAGCAAATCCAACAGATCCAACCGCAAAGAAAACTGAGTTCGTGGTTCGTTGGTATTTAAAAAATGCTTCAGAAACAACATATTCATTTTCATCTCGTACTCCAACTCCAGAAGTAGGTTTTTTCCAAACTGAACGTGGAGCCACTACAAAAATTATGCGTTTTGCTCAAACTTCTCCTATGAACACAGATGGTCCAGTTCAATACTATATTAAGAACGTTCCAACTGAATATCGTAAGTCATTTGAAGATGCGATTAAGTCTTGGAATGTTCAGTTCAAGAATGTAATTGGTCGCGAATTATTAAGTTATACTTTTGTTGAGAAAACAGACCCTATGCACGCAAAACTTACTCCAGGTGATATTCGTTATAATATCATCGAGTGGGATCTTGATAACAAAGCTGGGTACGGTGGTCTTGGGCCATCAATTGCTAACCAATATTCTGGTCAAACAATGTCAGCGAACGTCTTAATTCAAGGCCCAACCATTGTATCATTATACACAGAATGGTTTAAAGTTAATCAACAGGCGGATGCTCTTATTGCGAAAGGCAAAGAGAAAGAAGCTGAAATTCTTTTAAAAGAATTCAATGCTAAATCTCAAAAAGAAATCAAAGAACGTAAGAAAATGAAATATAGCTTAAAGCTCGGAAAACTTGCTTTCAATGTACGTTCACAAGGCCATGATCTTGAAGACCCAATCGCAAAGGGAACATTCGAAAGAATTCCTCAAGGTTATACTTATGAGAAATATATGTATGGTTATTTACTAGAGATGGTGGCACACGAACTTGGTCACAACCTTGGTCTTCGTCACAACTTCCGTGGTAACTTAATCAATACTGATAACTCTGGTCAATCTGGAACGGTATCGAATTCAATTATGGAATACCTGGGCCGTGAATACCGCTATATTAACACTATTCAGGCTTACGATGTAATGGCTATTTCTTACGGATATGCTGGCGTAAAACCAACGAAGAAAAACTGGTTCTGTACAGATGACCATGTGGCCTACGAAGATGCTGAGGTAGCTCTGGCATCAGCTGAATGTTCTAAGATGGACGCAACTAATGATCCATTCTCTTACTTTGAAGCTCGTCTAGCTCGTGGTATCGATATGCTGGTTAACCGTAAAACTACTGCAGCTCCTGTATGGAAGCTTGAAGAAATGTCCCAAGTATCTGATGCAGTTTCAGGACTAACTTCATACGCAGCGAGTGCAGACAAGACAGCTGCTTCTTGGTCTAACTTCTTTGGAAAAGAAGGCCGTCCAGCAACTAAAGATGAAGTTAAGCCTTACGTTCTTGCTCGTATCAAGAAACAACTTTGCGATAAATCGATCGACGATGTTATCGCAATTAAAGATTCTGCTGAAGCGAGAGATGCTGTTACGGCGAACATGAAAGCACTTAAAGATGCAGTCGCGAAAAAAGCAAAATCGCTAAACATCTACACAGCTCAAGATCTAGATTGTTCACTATAATTTAATACTTTCATCCCAATAAAAAGGGCTCCTTAGGGAGCCCTTTTTATTTTTTGAAGATAAATATAATTAATAACGATAAACGGTAGAGGCCCAAGTAAAACCACTGCCAAACGCTGCAGAAGCGACTAGCATTCCAGGTTTTAGTTTTCCTGCTTTCACTGCTTCATCCATCCCTATTGGGATGGTCGCTGCAGTTGTATTTCCATATTTTTGAATGGTATTGAAAACTTTGTCTTCTGGGATTTTTAATTCTTGAGCTAAGAATTGGTTGATACGTAGGTTGGCTTGATGAAATAAAAATAGATCAACATCATCTAGTTTAAAATTATTTGTTTTAAGCGCTAAGATTAAACATTCAGCCATTCTCTTCACTGCATGTTGAAAAACATTTTTCCCGTTCATATAGGGATAGTGTAGACCTTCAGACAGCATTTCTGGATTAAGACGTGTTTCTGAATTAAAGCCCGACCCTGGAGCTGAAGTCCACAGTTCTTTTGCATTTGATCCATCAGCGAAAAGATGAGTGGAGAAGATATGTGCATCTTTGTTTTTATCTTTTACTTCTGTTCTTTGTAATATAACGGCGCCTGCGCCATCTCCAAACAGAACTGAGACATCGCGGCCTTTCGTAGTTTTGTCTAAACCTTTTGAATGAATTTCTGCTCCTACGAGTAGAACCGTTTTATACATACCAGTTTTAATATATTGATCGGCCATAGAAAGACCGTAGAGGAAACCAGAGCATTGTTGGCGAATATCAAAACAAGGAATGTTAGTTAAGCCCAATTTAGCCTGTAGAAAGCAGCCAGAACCAGGAAAGTCATGATCGGGGCTTAATGTCGCGAAGATTATCATGTCGATTTCTTCTTTTTGAATGCCAGCTTTTTTAATAGCATTCATCGAAGCTTCCAAGGCTAAGTCAGAAGTTGAAGTTGCACTATCGACCCAGTGTCTTTCAACGATACCACTGCGTTTTTGGATCCATTCATCAGATGTATCCATAAGTTTTTCCAGATCAAAATTTGTAACCACTCTTGGTGGTACATGCATTCCAGTTCCAATAATTTTTGATTGATACGACATATTTATCCTTTGCTTTGGACTATTATAGACTCAAAGCTTACTTATGTCTAAGTAACTAGCATGTTGCCAAGCACTGATAAAACTTGATTATTTTGATCTTGTAGTAGGTTAGGAATCTTTTGATTTTTTAATAATACGATTAAGCGTCTCAGCACTAACACCAAGATAAGAAGCGATATGAAGTTGTGGAATTCTTTTTAAAATTTCGGGATTAGCTTTTGCAAAATTTTCGTAACGTTCTTGAGCACTGTAAAGAAGAAATTGTTCTTCTTTTTTGGTTTTAATAATGAAGTTCATCTCTGCAACTTTACGACCAAGTTCTTGCCATGAGGGATGACGCTTATAGAATGTTTCAAAATCACGGTAGTCCGCAACATGAAGAACACTATCCTCCAAAGCTTGAATACTGAAATTTGAAGGTTCATTCAGTAAAATAGAGGTGAAGGAGAGCATGTGATCAAATTCTTTTTTAAAAGTTTGGTTAAATTCACCACCATCGTATGTGGTATAGAAGAAGCGAAAAATTCCTTTTTCGACAAAACCAAAATCTGTAGAAAAGTTTCCTGCATGTACGAAGAAATCACCTTTCTTGAATTGTTTAACTTTAAACAAATTAAGGAAAAGAGCCCACTCTTCGTCAGGAATGCTGGCCATTTGCATAAATTGTGTTTTGATATGATCAAAAAATGTCATAGTGTTTATTTTAGGCTAAAATAGGGGAGTATTAAAGGTAAAAAAATGAAAGGTATTTTAGAACAAATAACGTTGTGGGACAAAATAACGTTAGAGAAGTTTATCTTACTTAGAACTCCAATGAGAACACGTCTGTTTTCTTTGGTAAGCTATTCAGGCTTGGCCATTGTCTGGTTTTTGCTGGCTGCTTTGCTCGTGATTTTGCAAAATTTGGGATGGAACTTTATACCTAGAGGACAAGAATTTTTAGTCGCACTTTTACCGGCAGGTATTGTTTGGATTGTTGGTGGAGTAATAAAAAGACTAATAAAAAGACAAAGACCATATCAGGCCTACTCTTTCACAACGTTGGTAAATCATCCTGGACTGAATGATTCCTTTCCTTCTAGTCATGTAAGTACAACATCGGCCTTTCTTTGCTCACTACTGATTATTCAACATCCACTAATTCCTATTGTCTTCATTTGGTGGTTAGCGATAGGACTTTCACGTTTGTACCTTGGTGTTCATTATCTGAGTGATGTTCTAGGTGGAATGATACTTGGAGTCTTCACTGCTATTCTTTTTTATTTATTCTAAATTGGTATTTTTTGCCTTCCGATCCATTTCTTTACTCTGTTTAAAAATCCTCTAGGATTGAAAGAAAAATCTGGAGGAAATATGGCCGCAAAAAATTCAAAATGGACTGCTCAAGTACAAGTTAAATGGACAAAAGATGCTCCTGTCTGGGAAGACTGGGCATGGCTAAAGAAGTGGAAAGAAGTGAAATGGGCTGCTTCCACAATGGGTGAGTGGGATATGATCCTATGGATCGACTGTAAAACTCCTGAAGAATTAGAAAAATTTGTGCATGAAAAACTGTGGGCGAAAAAATGGGTAGCTGACACCAAATCAACTTGGACGAAAGAAGTTTGGAATACATGGGGCAAAGCTGCTTAATTTCTGATTGCCGATAAAGTATTGAAAATAGAGGGCTTTAGGCCCTCTTTTTTTCATCTTATTTTTCCCGCTAAGGGCGATTTCCAAGCGTTACAATTTTCCTAAATCTAACTTAGGAAATAATATGAAACCACTTTTTTTCATTCTTCTCATCGCCCTTCCCCATTTTGTTTTGGCCAATGAAGTTGATTTTGATCAGCTTTGTTTGAATGCGGAAACGTTAAATCTTAACCCTGATGATCCTTCTGCAGATAAGATTTTTGCTATTATTCAAGACACAAAAGAAGGTGCGCAACTATACGATAATGGCCTTTGTAATGCTTTTAAATATTCTGATAAAAAAAGAAAGCAAGTACAAGATGTGAAATGGAGATTACGCTTTTATGCGAGTCATTCATTTACGACGTATTTCTCAACTGACATCAAGATAAGATCTTCTTATTTTAACGTAGAGATTGAGGACTATGAAATTGTTGAAAGAAGTAGTCGAGAGTTTTTTACTCCAAAAGTCTGGAAACAAGATGGTCATAATCCATTTCAATTATTAGATGAGCCAACTAATACATTTATCTTAAATTTTGAAAAAGATAAAAATGAAGTTTTTATTTCTTACTTTCACCCTAAGTTTTTACAGGATAATTATCAAATAGCAAAAATTAAAGGGCAAATTGCTGGTATCAATGTTGATCAAGAATCTTCTATAAGTGCTTATAGTTCTGAACCTGCTAATATGCGTTTAGTTCGTAATGCAAATACTTATATGCAAGTTGAATTTACTGCAGGCTATGGACGCCGCTTTGATCTACTTGCAAATTCAAAGTGGGGTACACTTTCTGTCACTCCATCTATCGCCTTAGGACTCATGACAGGTAAAACGAACTCGGTGGTTAGAGATCAAGTAACTGGAGATCTCATTTACTATATTGATCCATACAAGATCCAAGGCTTTGGTGGAAGTATTAAAACTCGTTTAGATTGGAGAACTCCAAGAGAGCGATTTGGTTTATTTTATGAAATGAAATATTCTCTCTTTTCTCAGAATCATGGAATTTTAGATGGAAGACAAACTTACTATTTAAAGTATGGTTCGAATAATTTTGGACTTTCTTTTAATATCTACAGTCGAAAAGAAATAAAAATCCCAACATTCTCTAAATAAAAATACCGGCCTAAAGCCGGTATTTAATTTGGTGGGACTAGTAGGACTTGAACCTACGACCAACCGGTTATGAGCCGGTAGCTCTAACCAACTGAGCTATAATCCCTTATTTTAGACTTCAAAAGCTTACAAAACCCTACGGCTTTTTGCCACTGTTTACTCTTTCTCCTTCTCAAAAAATCCCTAATAGGGGAAGATAGGGATCTAGGAAAAGGGTTAAAATCATGGAAAATCGAATGCTACAATGGGCCTACTGGGGATGTTTATGGCTGGCCGCCACACTATTTACCTCTTTTAGTGCCGCGAGCCTATTTCATATTACGATGATCGGGACTGGTTCATACTTTGCTTTCCAGGCCTACAAAAAGAAAAATTTCCGTTTAAGTTTAAGCTCATGGGCCCTATTCGCACTTATTCTTATCAGCGTCGCTTCTTTAATTAAAAGTGGTGGACCATATAAGAATGCAATAAAGATGAAATATTTCTTAGTAGCCATTCTCTCTGTTTTTTCTTTTGAGGCCATTAGTCGAAATTATTTAAATGAGAAACGAGTTAAGATTCTCTTGAATGTGTTTTTAATCGCTTCTGCAGTTGCTTCATTATCAGGTTTGATTGGCCTATATACCGGTTTCAATCCACTTCGTTTCAAAGCAGCCTGTCATACAGAAAGGGCCTGCGGTATGTATGGAATGTACATGTCCTATGGCTACGGAATGGGTTACTTTGTATTAGTTAGTATGCTGGTTTTATTTAATATGTCTAAATTGAAAAAAGTCTCTCATCCTGCAATTTGGCTTCTTTCCAATATCATTAACTTTTTAGGTTTCTATCTCTCCTATGCTCGTGGAGCACTAGGAGCTTTTATCGCGGGAATTACTATTTATTTCTTTCAAAAACGCTGGAAACTTGGATTAAGCATAGGTGTACTCTTGGTGGCAATCGGATTTGGCCTTTATAACTCCAATGAATCTTTTCGTCGCATGTTTACGGAACGAGGAAGTTCGAATGATCAGCGTATCAGTCTCTATAAGGGGGCCTACTACGCTTTTCAAGAAAGCCCACTATTAGGTTTAGGTTATAGAAATTATGAAGATCAATCGGTGAGAATCAAAAAACAATATGGAATTGATCTTCAAGTACATTTTGCAGGAACGGCACATAATAATTTCCTTGAGCACTTGGCCAGCACAGGTATTTTGGGATTCATCGCCATGATTCTTTTTCATCTCTTTTGGTTGATTGAAATGGTAAAGAGAAAAGATTTAATCGGACAAATAACCATTGGCTTTATTGTGTCACTGATTGTTTCAGGACAGGTTGAATACACTCTGGGTGATGGTGAAACTCTTTTCTTTTTAATGTTTATTTATTCCTGGTCACAAATTTCAAGAAAAGTAGAAGCTTAATGCAATTTTACAAATACAATGCCACTGGAAATGATTTTATACTTATCGATGCGAGAAAAGAAATTCCTTTGTTAGTAGAAGATGTCAAGAAGCTTTGCCATCGCCGATTTGGCATTGGAGCGGATGGAATTATTCTTTTAGGGTTTTCTAAAGACGCTGATTTCTCAATGAGAATTATCAACAGCGATGGAACGGAAGCATCTATGTGTGGCAATGGCACGAGAGCACTGATTCATTTTGCTCATTATGTTTTAAAACTTAAAACTCGTCCAGAGTACAAGTTCACTACCCAAAATGGATTGTATGAAGGTTCTATTGGAGATAAGGATGAAGTTCGTATTAAGATGACGGAGCTTTACGATGTTGATAAGTACAAACTTGATTCATTTCCTGGGAAACGTGCTTTATATTTAAATACTGGCGTTCCTCATTTCGTAATTGAAGTAGATAATCTTACATCGTTGGATATAGAGAAACTTTCCCCTCCCTTACGCCATCATAAAAATTTTCCTGATGGAGCAAATATTGATTATTTTCAAATGATTAATGACGTCTGCCATGTCAGAACTTTTGAACGTGGAGTAGAAGCTGAAACTTATGCTTGTGGAACAGGTGTCGTGGCCACCGCAGAGACAGTAAAACATTTCTATGGTAAAAATGATCGTTTGAAAATCAACACTAAAGGTGGTGTTTTAAGTGTTGAATGGAAAAATGATTCGCGTTACTTTATTGGTAGTGTAGATCTTGTGTATAAGGGGGAGTGGCATGCAAAACGTTCATAAGTTAGAAAGATTCTCTCGTGCGATCACCGGTCTCTTTGTGATGAGCTTAAGTTTTTGGGGACCAAAAAATCCGGTCTTTCTTATGGGGTTTGTGGCGGTAGTAACAGCGTGGACAGGTGTTTGTCCTATCTATAAAAAAATTGGTTTGACGACGGTTAGTGGAAAATTACAACGATCAAGATGGATTAATAAGCGTTGCGATTAATAAAACCTTTATAAAAGGTCATGAAAAGAATTTTAATATCTAACCACAGTGACCAGTTTTTAATGTAATAAATATCACATTCAATTCTTTTTTCTAAACTAGTATTTCCTCTCCAACCATTGACCTGCGCCCAACCAGTCATACCCGCTTTCATACGATGACGAAGCATATATGCTGGAATTTCTTGGCGAAATTGAGAGACATAGACTGGGCGTTCAGGGCGAGGTCCAACTAAGCTCATATCCCCTAATAGCACGTTAAACACTTGAGGCAATTCGTCTAAAGAAGTGGCGCGAATAAAACTTCCAAACTTTGTTTTCCTTGGATCATTTTCGACGGTCCATCCAGCTCCTGAAGCTTCGGCATCGACTTTCATGGAGCGAAATTTCCACATCATGAAGGATTTTCCGTCTAGTCCCATACGTTCTTGTCCGTAGAAAACTGGTCCTGGGGAAGTAATTTTTACTAAGGCCGCAATCACTATTAGTATAGGCGAAATAAGGAGTACGCCAAAAAAAGTGAGAATTAAATCAAACATTCTTTTAGTAAGTGTATCAAAGGTAGTGAGATGAGGCTGGTTAATGGTAATAACAGGAATTCCCGCGAAATTCGTCACACTATGTCCGATGAAAGAATAAGAAAGGTCAGGCAGTACTTGAATATTGTAGAGATCGTTATGGAAATTTTTTAGTATGATTTCTACTTGATCAAATTTTTTACTAGGATAACCAATGATAATGGCATCGGTAGGTTGAGTTTTTAAGTAATCTTCTAACTTGGATTGTTCTCGGGGAATATCAGTATGAGTATTGTCTTCAGGGGAATCAAACCAAGCTCTCAATTGAATTCCTGAATCTTTAAATTGTTTGATTTTATCAATAAACTCGTAAAGTTGTGGTCCATCGCCAATTAAAATATAGTGGCGAAGATTATGTCCACGTCTCCGCATGGCCCTTAAAAGATTACGAACAGAGATACGGAGAATGACTAAACTACTGGAAGAAATCATATAGTAGTAAAGTAAAGTCATACGAGAAACACGTTCAGGAGCAAAAAAATAAATCACGATCAAGAAAGTGACCGCGGCATAAGAATTTGCCTTGAGGACTGTGGCAATTTCCATAAAACGTGAAGTAAAACGTTGGGAATTATAAAGTCCATATTTTCTGAAAAAATAGAAATTGGTCAAAATTAAGAGTGGAGACAATTTAAAAAAGAAAAAACCTAAACCTGATTCACCACCTGACATAATGTTGAAGCGTAAATGATAAGCAAGAAACCAAGAACACCCTACGATCGCAGCATCGACTAAGCGTTGGAGAAGCGCAAATGTTCCTTCATGGGTTTTTAACATAGTTAGACTTTAGCTAAGGCTTAATATCGAGATAGAGTCCCGCTGTTTCTTTATCTACTGCTTGAGAAATAGTTAAGCCGTGAAATTCAGCATCGTTTTTAAAATTAAACCAAAGACTGGAACTAGAACCAACTGGATTATTACTCACAGTTCGATCAGTTACCCAGTAAAGGACTTCATAAGTACTCATCGGAATCACAGGACGAGTATACTTTGCTAAACGAACATGGGCACGAAAGAGCTTGTAATAACCCTTGTTATCTTTGCAAGTTACATCCCAGTCGATTTTAAATTCATCAATAGGGAAGTGTTTACATTTCATGTTGAGATCACCCTCGTAAGATTGATAGGTGAAATTCATCTTCTCTCCATCAATGGCGTAAACCGTAGTAGAGAAGATGAGCAAAATAAATAAAATTTTCATGGATTAATTTTTTGGAAAAGCGAGAATGTATTTCAGTACTTCTTTGAAATCTGCTTCCGTTAGATTTTTTAAGTACGGATTCATTTTTTCATTTACACGTTCGCCCGCTTTCATTTTTTTTAATTGAGCCAGTAGATACCAATCAAGTTGACCAGCAAGCTTTGGACCCAGTTGTTCCTTGAGGCCTTGTCCCTTATCACCATGACAAGTAATACACTGACCTTTAGTTACCCAAATTTCTTTAGCTGCTGCTAATTCTGGAGCATCTAAGTTCACCGCCACTTCGACCACTTCCCCTGGCTTCTTATTAGCTTCAGCATGAACAAAATCTTCAATCGCTTTTACACGAACAACACGATTGGGATCATAATATTTTTTATAACTGATTAGGGAAGCAACTCCACCAGCAACACTTAGATAAACAAGTAATAACACTAAACGTGATTCCATAGTTCTCTCTTTGACCTCTATTCTAGATTTCTTTCAAGTATAGGGGATTTCGGTAGCAAATACAACGCTTTGGACTAGTAATTTAAAATGGATTTAACCTTAATTCCTTCTTTTTCGAAGTTGTTTAAGAATTTGAGGTTGATCAAAACCATAAGATTATTTACTTTGTAGTTAGCTTTCTCGCAAAGAGTGATAGCGGCCTTCAGTGTTCCACCTGTTGCTAATACATCATCCACGATAAGCACGCGTTTGGTTGTTGCGTTAGGTTTAATCTCCAAAGTGTCGGTACCGTATTCCAGAGCATAGCTCTCGCCTAAAACTGGAGGAGGTAGCTTGCCTTTTTTACGGATAGGAACAAAACCCTTAGAGTAACGGGCTGCCAGCCCCGAACCTAAAATGAAACCTCTTGATTCAATTCCTGCGATAACATCAATTTCGGTCCAATCAATGAGCTTTCCCATTTCTTCAATCGTTTCAGAAAAACGATTCGAAAGTAAGGGGGAAATATCTTTAAAGATGATTCCTTTTTTTGGAAAGTCAGGAACATTAACAATAAAGTCTTCAAAGTTCATGGATTACTCCCTAAAATAGTGATCGATATGTTAGTTTTATACCAGTTCTGCTCTAGATTTAAAACGAGGTTCTATGAAAACTTTAAGCTATAAGAATTTAAAACCTGCTCTCGGAGAAAGAGTTTTTCTTGCTCCAGGTGTGCAATTAATAGGTGACGCACGTTTAGGTGATCACGTGAATATCTGGTTTAATTCAGTAGTTAGAGCAGATGTTAATTTCATTAAAATTGGAGAAAATACTAACATTCAAGATCTTTGCATGCTGCATGTTACAGAAAAGGATTCTTTGACCATTGGAAAAAACGTTTCACTTGGGCATAGCGTGGTTCTGCATGGATGCACGATTGGTGATTCATGTCTGATCGGAATGGGTGCAATTATCCTAGATGGAGCAAAAATAGGAGACAATTGTTTAGTTGCTGCTGGCTCATTAGTAAGCCCAGGAAAGGTTTTTCCCCCCCATTCTTTAATAAAGGGACGCCCCGCGCAAGTGGAGCGAACCTTAACCCCTGAAGAACAAACGAAAATTGCCAATCACTATCAATCTTATCTGGCATATAAAGAGGATTATTTAGCGCATCCAGAGCTCTAAATCCTTGACCCAAATCAACTTCGTTTTGTTTGTGCTATCATTCGAGATGAGACATAATGTGCTTAAGGATCCGCCGTCTCCCCTAAATGCCGACGGTGCTTTATTCTCGAAGGATTTTCATGAATTTTATCTCAACTAGAATTGCTACTCCGTACAAACTCTTATTCGCTTACATTTTCTTTTCCACGTCCTTTTATGCTGCTTTCGGACCCCAAGGTTTTCTTGGGAATTTCTGGGAAACGAATTCACTGTTAAAGATTGTTCTTTATATTTGTGTGATGACTCATATCACGATTAGCTGCATGAGTTTGTCTTTCCATCGCTACCATACTCATAAAGGTGTGGTCTTTAATAAGATCGTTGATACGATGATGCAATTATGGCTTTGGTTAGTGACTAGTATGTGTAAATTGGACTGGGTTTCAGTTCATCAATATCACCATGCTCATTCTGACACGGAAGAGGATCCTCATAGCCCTGTCGTAAAGGGTTTAGGTCATGTTTTGTTCATGGGTGTTTTTGATTACACAAAAGCGAAAGCTCATCCGGAAGTTTTAAAACTTAGAGCAAAAATTAAACATAACAAACTCGAAAAATTTATGTCCGAGAATTTATTTCTAGGCCCGTCCATACTGGTGGCTTTTAACATGTTAGTATTCGGTGTTTACTGGGGAACAATTCTTTCAGTGATTAATTTTCTTATCTCACCTATTTTTGCAGTTGGTGGGGTGAATGCAATTGCTCACTGGTGGGGATATAGAAACCATCAATCCAATGATAATTCACGTAACGTAGGTTTTTTATTTCCACTAAACTTTTTGATTTGTGGAGAATTGGATCATAACAATCACCACGCTCATCAGCGTTCATGTTCATTCCGTCATAAGTGGTATGAATTTGATATTGGTTATTTTTACATTAAAATTCTTAAACGTTTTAAATTGGCTGAAGTGAAGTCTGTGTATAACACGAGAACTTTCAAACAAGACCTGGCCCGCAAAGCTCAAAAGCTCATGGAATATGATTTTAAATTTAAAGAAAAATGCGAAACGCTTTCACTTGAATTGAATCAAAATATCACAGAACTTCAAGAGCAGATCCGTCTTTATATGGAAGGAAAGAAAATTAAAATGGATCGTCGAGTTCAAGAATTAGCGATGGAAATGAAGATGTATCTTCGTAGTCAGACAGCTTTTCAACTGGCTTAATTAGTCATTCTTTAATTGTATTTTTGGACCTTGAAAGCTGATACTTAAGCCCGCTGTAACAGTGTTATAGTGGGCGTCCAGTTCAGGCATATTGTAGCGTGTGAAATCTGCAAAAACTCTAACACGTCTTCCAAGTCGATATTGTAAACCTGCTCCAGCTACAAATCCATTACATGAGTCACCAGAGGGATTTATATCATAGATGCTATTCATCTGTGAGCTATTTACAGTCTGTCCGTTAGTATCAAGTATTCCTTGTTCTACTTTATAGTGAGCATAACCAGCTCTAAAATAAAGTAGATTGAAATTAAAACGAACGGCAGCTCCAATCGCTGTAGTGTCCGAAGTTAGTTTATAATCTGCCCCAGAGTGTTTAATTTTTCCTTCGGTGGAGAATTTCTGTACCAATGTCTCAATACCAATAAACTGTACCCGTAAGCCTAATATTCCTCCATAGGTTGTACCAGTACTAGTGATTCGATAGCGATCTGTAATTTCGGAGTTGTAGTAGTTGAGACCGCCATTGGCAGCAAAATAGAAGTCTGCAAAACTTGCAGGTGAATACAAAAGGGTTAAAAGGGTAAGGAACTTGAGCCGTTTCAATAAGCCTCCAACATAAATTATATTTTACATTACCTATGCTTTAGTAGATGGAAATTAATGCCTTAAAATGAGACTGTGAATCTTAATATATCCTGTCTGGAATACGAAAGCGAAAGAGTCAGGCAAATTGTTCCGTCTCCAAATTAAATTTTCTTTTAGCTTATAATCTTTGATGAGGAGAAAAGACTCTATGAGAAAACTCACTTCCTGTTTATTGTTAGTAATGATGTATTGTTTCGTTGGTTGTATCAGCGAATCTGAGCCAATTGAAACTTCAAACTCTCAAGCGAATTTAATGAAATCAGGTGATATTGTAGTTGTAAATACGGCCACCGATAGTGTGCTTCTTTTAGAGCCTGATGGAACTTATAAAACAACAATTTATTCAGCACGAACGGATGGTACTGTTACGATCCCAGCGATTGCTTGGGATTCTTATACTAATCGTTTACTCATTGCTTTTGATAGTACCACGGCAACTTTGGATAAAATTTTATCAGTCGATCCATATGATCTGTCGGTTTCTACTTACTACAACAATTCAACCATTTTAACTGCAACTGGATTGAATGGAATTGCTAGAGTAAGTACCAATCACTTACTTGTGATTGAAAGTACAGCGACGATGGAAAAATTTGATACCAGCTTAGGTAGAGTTGGGGCCCCTTTTATGAACGCAACTCTAGTAGCAACAGCAGTCGATGTTGCAGCGACAAGTAGTGGTGGATTTGTAGTGGCTTCCAACTCCGCTGCCAATACGATTCGTCTTTATGATTCTTCAGGTACAGCGATTACTTCCGCTACATCTGCTCTTCCAGCTCCATCATTAGGTGCTGCTGTGGCAGCTTCCGGAGTGGCCCGTAAATCCAATGGAAAGATCGTAGCTGCCTTCAACGGTGCTTCTGATGGGGTAAGACAATATTCTTCAGATCTTTCGACAGTTGATTGGAACTTTATTAATACTACTGTTCTCTCAACTTCTACTAAAGTTGCTATTAGAGCAAATGGTAATATTTTGGTTCCAGACTCGGCTTTTAATCACATTGTTGAAATTGATTCAAATGGTCTTCTGGTGGGTACTTTTGCCAATTCAATTTTGGCTACACCAGGTTCTATTGTAGTAGTCCCGTAACTATATTTTTTCGTGGGGACACCAACCTGAACGTGGGCCAACTTTAGGAAAATTGCGGCAAGTCTCTGGTCGTTTATCATACACAGTACAACGTCTATTCGAATCAAGAAAAATACAATCGGAGTAATTCTTTTGGGCGAGGGTGAACGTTTTCGTGGGAGCATAATAGGCTTTGATAATTTTATTTTTGGTAAGTCGTTTAATCATTCCCTTGAAATCATTTTCAATTTCAAATTCATCAGTGACCTCTAAGCGAATTAAATCGCTGATACTGGCTTCAACAGGAAGGGTGCAGCATCCAGCATTACACCCTTCACACATTCCGTTTTTATATGGTTTCCAAGTTGATGGTCTTTGAGGATCGGTCTTCATCACACTTTTATAGAGAAGCAAGAGTGATAAGTCTAGATTCGACTTTTGAATGATAGATGTTTTTAAATTTCTTAGTTTTTGAGTGGTAACGAGCAAACCACTTACTATCTGCTCCTGCATAACGAACTTTGAGAATATTTAAAATCTCACCCATTTTTTCAATCGCATAATTCTCATTCTTTTGTAGTTTATCAGTATCTAATAATTCACGATTCATACGCTTAAATTCTTTATTCCAAATACCAGGATTGATTTGAACTAAAGATAGGTCACCAGTATAAGAGATCATACCTTTTCTAAAATCAGATTCTGTATCAATAATCGCGATAATAACTCTAGGATCAATATTATACTTTAAAGAAGCATTCACAATTGCCATTGCAATTGAGTGAGTACGCTCAGTATTCAAGTTTGGTTTTAATTTTGAAATCATGCTCTCAACAAGTTCAACTTGTCCTCTTTTAACATGAGAGTTAGGAACCACGTTGCTAACAAACAAGAAAGAAAGAATGAACATTGTTGCTACTTTAGTTTTCATTTTAAGCCCCCTTAAATGAAATTAAAGGTTTGTATCTGTCTTTACTTAATGCAAGACTGACGGCCAACATTGAGGGGGTAAACTATTGAAGTTTGGTGAGGCTATTTGCTTAAACTTTGGTCGTGTCCAAAAATGGGACAGACAAAAAAGTACTTTCAAAGAGTTAGGAAACCTTAGATAAATTAAGTATTTAGATGGTTTTTAAGGTAATCAACGAGTTACAGTCGAGGGTTTTTTGGAGCGACTGACGCGGTTAATGTAACGGTCAAAGATATCACTGCGTCTCATGAAGTTTCTAACTTCACAAACGCGTTCATGAAATGGCTTAGTTAGTTCAGCTTCTGTTAAAACAATAGATTTAGGTCCTTTGGAGTTCGCATGTTTTAATTGAACACCTTTACACAATTCAAAAGGAACTTTCTTAGGCCATAGGTCTACGGTGTAAAGTCGCATACATAGTCTTGCCTTCATTCTTAGGTTTTGCATTTGAGCTTCAGGATTATTGTTCTCTTGGGCATGTTGAGCTTTGAGATCATAATATTCCAGAGATTTGCGAATGGTTTTCCCAAATAAACTAACAAAGGATGAAGCTGAATTTTGTGAAATGGCCTGGACGTTATCTAAAGTAGCAGTGACGGAACTCACAGGAGTGACTCTTTCAATTGACTTAACAATATCATCTGCCGCTAAAAACTGCGATGTTGTATCTTCAGGATTTTGGGCACGCTTAATTACAATGTCATTAAGAGTGTAACGTATTGAACGGGTCACGCGTCCATCAATCAACGCTGTTCCGAAATTGAGTTGTGCTAACCTCGAAATTTCAGTTAGCGCTTCTAATGGACTAATTCCCGGTAGATCCATATAAACCGGATCATGAACACGATCAATAAGTGCTCCAATCTTTGTAAGAATTTCAATCGTATCCGCATAAATCTTACGATGGTTTTCTGTCGTAAAAGTGGTTGGCATATTTTCTTGCATGAACTTCACGATAACTTTAATGGCTTTTCTAGGAGTAGTTGGATATTTCCCCTCATCATTAATTGCATCATCCATTGCATCTAAAGGTGATACTTGTAACACTTGGAGGATTTCTCTTTGCATGTTGGTGTTGGCTTCTGCAATCCAGGCATCAAAATTGATTTTTAATTTATCCAAACTTGGAATGTAAGGCGTAGGTGCATGCCAATCGGAGCCAAATGGGTTGAATTGTGCAAAGTCTTTTATTCCTCCATTGGCTTGAGGAAATTGATCACGCTTTAATCCAATCAAAAGATAAGGAGCCTCAAATTGATTATAAACTTCAAACAAAGCTGATGGATCTCGATCATCGAGAACGTTGACTAGAATATTTAAAATAACTTTTCGAACTATCTGCCAGCGAGCTTCAGCTGTTTGAGAAATTTCAAAGTCTTCTTTTCTCTCTAACATTGCTGCTTGGCCAAAGCGATCAGCCATTCTTACTCGCATTTCACGTCTGCTAGAGCGATTTTGTCTTTCAGCTTCAGCAATCGTTGTCGGGGTTGAGCCGGCACGAACTTTACGCAGCCATTTTAAAATAGATGGAAGATCGATATCTAAAATTTTAATTCCTACCCACAGAGCATCCTTTTCATAATTTTCAGGTGGAACTTGCTTCATGCGAACAGCATTGGCTGTATCCTGAGCTTCACACCATTGATTAGAAAAAGTTTCAAGCGCACACTGATAGGCAGTGGCTGCTAAAGGGATAGTCGTTTGTTTAATATGACGGTTAATATGACTAACACGCGCGAACTCCACCACTTGTCCCGATAGTTCCACTCCGGCCTTAATTAAAGGCCCATAAGTTGGAAGAACGCTAGCAGCGACGTTGCCGGCCAGTTGAGCAATAGTAGTTAAGATAGAGGTGTTGTTTTGTAAGCAAGTTTGATTGGCAGTTAGTGTGGAAAGAAAAGCTTGAGTGTTAATCGCTAAAGTCGCCATCGCTTCTTCTGATTTTCTAAAATTAGAATTATTAAATTCACTGTAGCCAGCGAATTGAGCTTGCTTTAATTGGTTCTGGCGTAATTCTGAACGTATTACTGCTAGCTCATTTGCATCAGTGGTGCCACCCAATGCCAGGAGCAAAGTCTGTTCTTGTCTAGTTAAGGCCATCATTTCTTTTTGATCAGTATTACTTTCTAAGCTAGCGACAAATTTTTGGAGAGTTTGAATATCAGCCACAGAACCTGCTGCTGCTTTACAATCTTTGTCGTCTCTTAGGGATTCCATCGTGGAAATGAGATTCTGTGCTGAAAGAATTGCACCTTGTGCCCACTCACCTGAGTTAATAGAACAGTTACTTCCAAAATAAGAAAGCATTTGATTGGCTTGGCTGGCCATATCCGCACGTGCGGCGAAGCTCGTGATAAGTAGGAGTAAAGTGAGAATCAAATTCATGGAAAAGATGCCACAAAAGCATAGCGAAAGGATCAACTAATTTATTCCGACATCCTATGACACTTATGTAGTGCATTAGTGAGCTAAGTTGTGGTTAGTACGGTAAGAGTTTATACAACGTACTTTACTTCAACAATTTATCACAATGAGAAGGATCAATTTTTAATTAAATAGCTGATACTGGCTATTTAATTTTTCTTGTTCCGTTTGAGGTTTCTTTGGTTCCTCTTTTGGAGCAGGTGTTGCTTTATAGGAATTAGGATCGTTTGGATCT
>JBEIOQ010000004.1:0-39517 GCA_040377495.1 Halobacteriovoraceae bacterium | reverse complement strand
GATCCTTTCTATTGGGACTATTGTAAACTGGTGGGAGTCAGTATCCATATTGGAAGTCAACTCACAGAACTGAAAGCCACTGATCAAGCGCTAAAAAAGCTTTTTTCTCTATCTGAAAAATTAAATCATCCATTAGAGTTTATTGATGTAGGTGGGGGGCTGGGTATTGATTATCACGACTCCCAGACGGGAAAAGTGGCGACGATCAAAGACTATATGACCTTAATTGGAAAACACTATAAAGCGCTTTTGAAAAAGAAAAATCCGAAACTCAAAAAACCCCGTATTCTCTTTGAACCAGGAAGAATTCTCATGGCCAGAGCTGGTGTTCTCGTCACGGAAGTAATTCGTAAAAAAACAAGTGAGAATCATCAATTTATAGTGATCGATGGTGGAATGAATGATCTACTTCGTCCTTCTCTTTATGAAGCCTATCACCGAATTGTGCCGGAAAACTACAAGACCGGTTCCAAACTTTCTAAATATGATGTCGTTGGTCCTATCTGTGAAACTTCCGATTGTTTTGGCACAGACCGCGAGCTCCCAGAGGTGAATGCAGGTGACCTTATGGTGATTTGTGATGCTGGAGCTTACGGCTTTAGTATGGCCTCTAATTATAATTTAAGAGGAAAACCAGAAGAAGTTTTAGTGGAAAAAGGAAAAGCGATAACTATCAGTAAAGGTCAGCACTATCATCAATATTAGGCCCCAGGTGAGGGGCCTAATAAATAGATTAATTTTTAAAGTAAGCTTCTTTCGATGGCCACTTTCGCTTCCATCAGTTGGTACCCTAAATCTTGAGTGTACAAACTTGAAATTAAGCGATCAATAAAGACTTCATGTTTTTTCAACTCTTCAACTAAGGCCACAAGGGCAGCTCTTGTTGCCGTTGAAGTCAGTCCAGTAGCATTAATTGATGCAACTGCCTTCCCGCCCAGTTTTCTTAGTGGGCTTAAGTATTGAACAACCTCTTGTGGAGTTACATACTCAGTTAACATCTGAGAAATGTCGACAATGTTCATAACATGAGCAGTGATATCTGTTGGATCGATAACACTACCGCCGCCTCCACCATTTCCGCCAACCATTGGACGTCTTGGTAAAATCTTTATCGACTTAATGATAATGCGACAACCACCATCGTTTTCGATTTGTAGTGTTCTTCCAGAATAACCATTCATCTCGACAATGAATTTTCTTGCTACAAGATTAGATGGAATCCAAACATTTTTTCTGTTCTCTGCATAACCATCTACCGAAACAACTAAGTTGCTTGGAGAACAAGATGCTGGAGTTTTAGCTTCAATCAAAATTCGATCAATACGCATAAAACGATTAAAAGGAATTACATCTGTATCGTGAGAACGCAATACCATGCGCTCATTCACAACCACTGGATTTGGATTATAAACCAACTCTTCGTTGTTATTTCCACCGTTATTTTCCTGGGCCATGGCCATATTCAAACTGAACAATGCCACCATTAAAAAGAATATTGTTTTCATAGTTTTCTCTCCCCACCCGGTTATTAACGTAGATCTCTATCAAGTTGAAGAGCTGTCGTGAAAAGAAGATCAGCTGTTTCATAGAAAGCATCAATTTCCCATAGTCTATCAAGAGCATCTTGATTATTTAAAACATAAGTAGAAAGTGCTTTTAGAGCTTGGTTAGTTGAAGATGATGCTAAACCATAAGTGTTAATGTAGGCTTTACATTTTAAAGCTCTAGCACGAAGTGGTGAGTAAACTTGAGCAAACTCTAATGGAGTTACATAGCTTCTCATTCCATTTGCAATGTTAACAAAAGATTGCATCATTTCCGCATTGATGTAACTCACGTAAACATGATTAGTTCCTTGGTGAACTGGTGGTTGATTAATTCCGCCTGGAAAAGACTGCGCTAATGCAGTACCTGACAAAGTTGAAAGTAACAATGTACCTAGTAATAAATTTTTCATAGCTCTCCCCTATATAAGCGCAGACCATCTACGCTTGCCAAATTAGATTCGTATTCAGTATTAAAATCGATCTATAGTTTTATCTTTTCTTGTTTTAGAATTCTCATTCCCATAATGTCCTCCTTGTTAAGGACATTAACGAATTTGTCGAGATCAGGTTCGACCTGAATGGAGACGAAGTGAGTTCTTTCTTTCACAATGATATTGAGGTTGGCCAACTCGATAATGAATTTCTGTTTGCCATCATCAATTCGTGAAATCATTTCTCCTTCTTTTATGGCGCGATCAAGTATTGTTTTCTTACCAAAAAGTTTCTTTTGTTCTAGTTTTATTCTGTGTTTAAGTTTTAAACTGGTAGGCGCACCAATCGTATATGAAAGTTCATTATTATCTAGCGATATCTCGTTAATATTGGTTAACGATTCTTGTAACTCTCTCATATCAGTAAACGTTAAGTTGTATTCAACATCAATGTTTTTTGTATTCCCATTGATTGTCACTCTTGAGTTTGTAGCAGAAGTAATTAAGGCCACTTTTGAGCTTTTAACCTTGAGGCTAAGTTCATCATTCACTAAACTTAAGGTAAAATATTCACTTAACTGAACATTTCGAGATGGCTTACCAATCACAAACTTGGCCCGAACAACGGTATGATGATCAAAAACTTCGTATGCCGTCTTTACTGTCTCAGTACAAGTATAAGGATCTGAATGATGGATTGGATTATCAGTACACTCATAGTTTAAATAAGTAGTACAAACAGGAGCTCCTGGTCGACACTCGTTAACTGTTACAGTAGAGCAAATTGGTGCTCCCTCTGAACAAACTTGGCGACAAATTTTGCTACCATCAGGGCTGTTATGACAAACGTCACGACAAACAGGTGGAGCTTTCCGACATTCTTGTTTCGGAACTGACTGACACACTTGTGGGCCAGGAGTGCAAGATTGGCGTGGAACATTTTGGCATACCTGACGGTGTTCAACCCATTGTTTATAACAAGTCTTTTGAATGTTTTCGTACTTATAATCTGTTCTATAGACTTCTGTTTGCAGATCAACGTTGATCAAGTTCTTTGTCCCATCAACATGAAAAGATTGGTTAACGGCTGCAAATGCAATTGAACTCATCAAGATAAAAGATGACGACAAAAATAAAACAACAAATGTTTTCCTCATTAGTATGCTCTCCCGCTTGTCCATCGCCCTTGATGAATTATGTACGAATCACTTAGCAAGTAATATGCCAAGGTTAATTTAAAGAAAGAAAATTGATGGGGGGTAGACTAAATGAAGCCCCCCTCAAAAGAGGGGGGCTTAGACTTGAGAGCTATGATTAAAGCTTTATATCGACTTCTTTCACTAGCTTCAATTGAGGCAGATCTTGATGATTAAGCGGGCGACTTGAATTACCAATCACTGCTTCGGTACTTAGAGTGATTTCATATTTTTTATTCTTTAGTTTCAAATCGAGTTTCTTCAGATCAATACTGAAGAACTGCTGTCCTCCTTGAGTAAAAGGAACAACCTCGTAGGAGTTGAGTGCGCGATCAATTAAGACTTTATCTTTAAACATCTTTTTCTGTTCGATTTTCAGTCTATGCTTAAACTCAACTGCAGACTCTTTTCCAATAGCAAAAGTCAGGATGTTATCTTGAACTTCAACTTGAGAAATCCCCGTTAAAGCTTCACGCAGATCAACTAAATCCAGGAACTGAAGATCAAATTTCGTGTCTAGATATTTCGTCGTCCCATTCACTGAAACATTTTGAGATTTTGTAGCATAAATCAGTACTTTCTTCGAAGTTGCAGCCGTTAACACCACATCATCATTTTGAATCGCTACAGTGAACTTCTCGTTTGCTTGTGCCACCTGAGGAAGTTCTGCTAAGTTAAGTGCGACTTTCGCGTCGACATGGTGATCAAGCACTTGATAAGGAATTTGAACCGTTTCAACACAAGCATAAGGAACACTTACGTAAACAGGAACATCTCTACAAACCTGATACTGGTATGGAGTACAAGAATTGTATCCACCTGAACAAACTTGTTCGTACACTGGACGACAAGTTGTTCCGCCGTTAGAGCAAACTTGGCGACAAATTTGTCCCTGAGGGCCTTGATGACAAACTGGACGGCAAACTGGAGGGGCTGAAGTACAAACTTGACGAGTTACTGTATGACATGTGCGTGGAATGTAAGTACAGTTTTGACGAGTTTCATAGTGACATTCAGTACGATAGCCATGCTGTTCTTGACGGTAACATGTGCTTGGCCTTTGCTCTGTACGGTATTCAGTTCTATAAACATCCGCTTGTAATAAAAGTTCTTTAAATCTTTCAGCACCATTGAAAGTGAAGCTATCACTTGAACCCGCCTTAACCGTCAATGAAGTTAAAAGCATTAGTCCTACGACAAACCATTGTCTCATTTTTGACTCCCTATATTATTAATAACAGTAATATCCTAGCAATTTTCATGCCTTAGGATTGGGGCCATTTTGACTCTAAAAAACGGGAATATGGGAGCATTTTGGTCAACTAACGCAGAGAGCATCAGGGATATAGTGCACCTTGCGTTGTGTTGCTTAAATTTAAGTAAAATCAGTGACCTCAAACAGTGATACCAAAAGTCACCATTTTTCCCACGTTCCCAAACCCCTATTCCTTATAATTCAAACATAACATTTACGTTTTTCAGGGGAGGAACCATGGATCTACATACAAATTCCTTAGAAGTTATGCCGACATTAAATCCAGCGATGGGAGTCATTATGAAGAGGAAAAATAATGAATTATTAAATTTACTTGCAGTTCATCACCAAAAAAAGAGAGAGACTAATCCTGCTTACTCTTTACGAGCTTTATCCAGAGATATTGGGCTTCCCCAACCGGTGATTTCACTTTTTATGCGCGGTAAAAGACGTCTTACAGCTTATATGGCCTACAAAATCGGCGTTTACCTTAAGCTAGATAACGATCACATCTACCGCATTATTGTGGTGACGTTTGAAGATAAAGTGGGACAAGATCTTCACGAATAAAACTTCCTTCGTCGTGTGGAATTTCTTTCGGCAAAGTCTCATGGTCGAGAACTTTGTTAAAGGTCGGAGCGGTTAAGGCCTGGATCTTAAAATTTTTTCCATCATAATCAATCACAGTCATACTTTTTGGGGATGTCGACGTATCACCAATCAAAGTCCTAGGGCCACTGCCTAAACAACCCTGTCCAACATAAAAAACGCCTTCTTTAAACCCTGGATAATAAGCATGGTTGTGACCTGAAAGAAAAAATGAAACTTTATGTTCCTGCATCAACATTTCTAACCTTTTATCATTGAAATGCTCCTGTCCTTTAGTCATCGCAAAAGGAAAGAGAGGAACATGGGCAAAAAGAATTTTAACTTTATAGTCCGTACGCTTAGCCAATTCGCTCTTCAACCAATTCATTTGTTTTTCAGGAATATTGCCTATAATGGTAGTATCGAGAGAAATAAAAAGAGCTCCTTTGACTATAAAAGAATAATATTCAGGATAAAATTGGTCGTCTAAAAAGTTAAGTTTGGGTTTGAATTTTTTCCATTCACTTTTGAAAAGTTCTCTTTCCTTTTTAAAATTAGGATAAGCAGACCCATCATGATTCCCAGGTGTCACGGCAAAAGATAGACCGGCCTTGATGAGGGGAGCTGTTACAACGGCATGAAATGAACTCCACATTGCGGCATGATTTGTTAGATCAGTTTTTTGTCCCGCAACCATATCGCCAGTACTCAAAACAACATCAGGTTTTAATTCAATAGTTTTCTTGACGGCAGTCACAACATCTTTTGAGTAAGTAGTCGAACCATAGGAAGCGTTCATATCCGAAAGAATGACAAAACGAAAAGGAGTCTCCTCTGCACGTAAAAGGGACGAGAATAGAAGTGTTAAAATAAAAATAGGCATAGATCCCCCTATCCTTTTTATCGGCAGTTTTAAAGCGAAAATGCTTAGGAAAAAATGAACTACTGATAGCTAAAACTATCAGATTCGCATGTATAACTTTTGAATTTCATTAAAACGAATACCTGACTAAAACAAGCTTAATTAAACTTTTTCATTTTTAAGCCGATAATAGGTCCATGAAAACACTTATTTTGTTATCACTTATATTTAGTTTTTCCCTATACGCTCAGAATGTTCCGGTTGGTGGACAGTTAGATATCACAAATAAGAGCCCTGTTCCTAAACCTAAAGTTTTGGATAGAGCTTTCAAGAAATCTATACATGAAAACTGGGAAAATTGTGGTCTTACAGGAAAAAAAGCCGATTCATTGCTCGAGTTTTATCTTCAATTTAAAGATATGAAGATGAGCGTTGACCCTAATATTATCAATCTAGCTCAAAATAAAAAATGTCATGAAACAGTGGAGGATTCTACGGATCAAAGTGTACACGCACTTTGTATTATCCTCGATGAAAATGTTCAAAAAGTTCTCAGTGCTTTAGTTCGTAAACCACAGTTAAGCAAAGATTATTTTGAAAAAGAAATCAATCATTTGAAAAAGAAAAAAGATGCACCAACAGAACTTCCTGAGGCTGAGGAAGTTTACAAATATTATAAAACACTACAAATGACTTATTGATTAAATTGAATGAACGTAAAATAAAAACCACCACCTTCGTACACATTCTTAAAGATATTCATCTTAACTGCCAAAACATACCTAAATTTTTAGACGATAAGCGCCTGACCTTAGCAGAGAAAAAAATCTTACGTTGTTGGACCTTCCTACGCCGAGGGGAGCACAAGCTTATTCATGAGACCTTAGGAAACATAGATACAAGTTATGATGAGCTCGTTGACTCCCAAAAGAACGCTCTTATAGGTATGGCCTATAATAATGCGGGCGATCCCTACAAAGGGGCCGAATATCTTCGTAAAACACTTGAGGTGCTACCTCGCTATCAAGACATAGGAAATGTTTATTTCATTGCTTTGTACAGCTACTTTTATTGTAGTTTTAACACCAAAAATACCAACGAGATGGCCATAGTATTGGAGCTCATTAAAAAATTTCCTCACAAAAACTCAAGGCAGGAAACCTATTACCTCCACTGTCTTTTTAATTTTCATGCATTTAATAATCATCGAGACCAAGCGAATGCGATTCTAAAGAAACTTCATCACCAGACAAACCTCATGTCAGAGCCGGTTTTTATGGGCTATAGTGTAGGAAGATATTTATTTTATATTAAAGAAGAGGATTTTAAATCCTGTTATGCCGTTTTAGATGAAATCAAAAAGAGACGATCCTTTTATAGCAAATCCAATTATCTTTTTATGCGGACTCTTCTCGACAACTATGTTCACAATGATCCTATCTATGCATATGAGAAAGACTTTGCCGATGATAAAATTCTCTTTCATCAAATGATGACGATAAAATCGCTAGAAGAAAGCAACCGCGAACTAGCTGATATGTATTGGAGAAAATTAAGCCAATACAATCCTAAACTTTTTGCCAGTGATTTTACTTATAATGGGCCGAAAGATATTTTCCAATTGTGTCTAAGCAAACATCTAAAGCCCACGACAACAGAAGAAATCCCCATTGATCATCTTCCGAAGAAAAAAGAGGATGCCTTAGTCTTTATTTTAGAAAAGGCTAATCATCAAATTCCAATGGAAGAACTTTATCAGACCATTTGGCAAAAAAATGTGGTGGATAAAGCAGATATTATGAAACTAAAAAAGATGGTTTCCCGTCTTCGCCAAAGCCGAAATCTTGATATTCAGTACCGTAAAGGGTGTTATAGACTGGTAAAATAGCCGTCTCGCCTCCTTTTATCTTAAGGACTTAGCCTCCTATCCCTAGTTAGACTATTTTTCCCACCGATCGATCGTCCTCCTCGTTAAAATCACAACATGAAATTAATGACAACATACAATGACCGCCACCAGGAGGAACAAATGCAACAGCTAGATCAAATGATCAACGCAAAACCGGAGTTTACGATTATAACTGTGATGAAAGAAGAAAATCTATGTCTAAAAGCTTTGCGAAGTGAACTTGAAAAGCTTAAAAGCAAAAATCCTTCTTATTCCATTCGCGCATTCGCCCGAGACTTAGAAATCTCACACTCCTTCTTGAATAAAGTACTGAATAAGAAAAGTTCAGCCACTCCTAGACTAGCTTACCGCTTAGGTCAATATACGAATCGTTCAGAAAGTGAAATTTTAGAATTGATCGTTTCAACGATTAACGAAGCCGATGAAGAATAGTCAACAGGACGGCAATCGTAACCGTCCTGTTTTAACTTTCAAAGCTATAAGTCGTCGTTCCGTCTGGATTGTCTTTAAGAATAACCTTTTGAGCTTTTAATTGATCTCTGATCTCATCTGAACGCTTGAAATTTTTTGAGGCTTTGGCCATCTTTCTTTCTTCAATTAAAGTTTTAATTTGATCATCTGTAATGGTTCCACCAGACTGCCTGCGTTTTACTTTCTGTAGTTCATCTAAAATAAATTGAGGATCATTATGAATCAACCCCATCGCATCTTTAGCAAATTGCATTGCCTCTACGATAGATTCATAAATATCTGCATTGAAAACATTTTTTGATTTAGTAGCCTCAGAACGTACATCACGAATAAGAGTAAAGAAAGATCCTAAAGCTCCTGCCGAATTAAAGTCATTCGCCAGTTCATCCACCATTTGTTGTTCATATTCAGCAAGTATAAAACCAGTTGTTTCAGATTTCACGGACTGGTAATTCTTCACTTCTAAGGCAAATTCATGAATACGTTGAACCTCAGACATGGCCCGCTCAATCACTTCATCAGACCAGTCCATCTTCGCTCTGTAATGCACTGAAAGTAAAAGATGGCGAAGCACTTGACCGCCATAAGTTTCTACAAATTTGCGAATCGTTACAACATTACCTAAAGACTTACTCATTTTCTCTGAGCCAAAATTTAAAAACTCATTATGGGCCCAGCAGGTACAGAATTCTTTATTATTAGCGGCTTCACTTTGGGCGATTTCATTCTCATGATGAGGGAACATGAGATCCACTCCACCATGGTGAAGATCAATTGTTTCTCCTAAATGTTTTTTCGCCATGGCAGAACATTCAATATGCCAACCTGGACGACCTTTTCCCCATGGAGAATCCCAAGCAGCTTGCTCCTCGCCTTTTTTAATCGGTTTCCATAGAACAAAATCAGATGGATGCTTTTTCTTTGTATCGACTTCGACCCGAATACCATGTTGTAATGATTCTAAATCTTTTTTAGAAAGTTTGCCGTATTCGCCAAAATTATTTTTTTTACTGACATCAAAAAGCACTTCACCGTCTACCACATACGCATAACCATTTTTAATGATATCTTCGATCATCTTGATGATTTCAGGCATGGTTTCACTAACCTTAGGCATAACATCCGCTGGACGCATACCAAGGGATTGCATGTCTTCTAAACAAACCTGTACCCATTTCGCCGCGAAGGATAGAGGTTCTTCTTTTAACTCTCCGGCGCGTGCAATAATTTTATCATCAACATCTGTGAAGTTACGAACAAACTTCACATCATAACCAAGAGCACGCATGGTACGATTCATTAAATCACCAACGACAAGTGCTCTAGCATTTCCTACGTGTAAATAATCATAAGTGGTTGGCCCACAGGAATAAAAATGAACTTTTTCACCTGGGGACTTATGGAAGTTTTCTTTTTCTCGTTTTAGGTTATTGAAGACTTTTAGTTGCATTACTTCATCGCTCCTGCAATTTTATTCACTCGCTTCTTTAGAATTTCGGAGGGAGTTAAAGGTAAAATAAATTTCAGTTCTTTTCCATGCCCCTGAGCTGTTAGCACGGCCCTCATCCCCATAAACAAAGGTTTACCTTTGATTTTTAGTTCATTCTTTATGTGATTACTCCAATCATCAAACTGAGCAGCAGTAATAAAAGGAGTCGTTAGATTATTCACGACACCAACTAAATACTCAGCAATCTTGGGAGTCGTCTCCCATGAAAAAATATCTGTTAATTCAGGAGTCATCTCAAACGAATCATCAAATAAAACTTTCATTGATTCAGGAAGTTCTTTAAAAAATAAAATATGATCCTTATAAAAATTCAAGCATTCCATTTTCCATTCAGGGCTTTGTTTATGATAAGGATGGTCCTTCGGAACTGCTTGATCAGCTTGTTTAAGCAAGGTCTCGATAGGTAACTTCTTCAAATGCTGACCATTCATGAAGTTTAATTTCTCGACATCAAAGATCGCAGGACTTTTGTTGAAACGATCTATTGAAAAAAGTGGAGCGACTTCATCCATCGTAAAAATATCTTTTTCTTCCGGATGTGACCAACCCAGCTGGCATAAATAATTAGTCATTGCTGCAGGAAGATAAGTTTCTTCCCGGTACTGATTAACCGAAGTAGCGCCATGGCGCTTGGATAATTTCTGGCGGTCTTTTCCAATTAAGAGTGAAATGTGAGCGTACTCCGGTGGAGTGGCCCCAAAAGCTTCATATACCATTAATTGTCTCACTGTATTCGATAAATGCTCTTCGGCGCGTATCACGTGAGTGATCTTCATCAACCAGTCATCGATCACATTACAAAAATTAAATACCGGTAATCCACCCGAACGAATAATAACGAAATCCCCCACCATACCTTCAGGAAAATTCACTTCTCCGCGCACATGATCTTTCAACACATAAGTTTTTGCAGGAGCTTTTAAACGAATAACTGCTTTCTCACCCGCGGCCAATCTTTTGTTGGATTCATCTTTAGAAAGCCCACGGCATTTTCCATCGTAATGATATGAACCATTTTCATCTGGGGGTAGATCTTTTTTACGAGCTTCTAATTCTTCTTCCGTACAAAAACAATGATACGCTTTATTCATTTCGATTAATTTATGAGCGTGATCCAAATAAATTTGTTTTCTTTCTGATTGGCGGTAAGGCCCATAAGGTCCGCCAACATCTGGTCCTTCCGTATGATGAACACCTAACCATTTCAGATCTGCAATTTGTAAATCTTCAAACTCACGCGTGCTTCTAGCTTCATCAGTGTCTTCTACGCGAAGAATATAAGTTCCACCTTTGGCCTTTGCGAACAAATAATTATAAAGAGCGGTACGACCACCACCTACATGTAAATAACCGGTAGGACTGGGGGCAAAACGAACACGAACTGTCATGGAATCTCCAAAAAAGAAGGCCTACTTTCGTAGGCCTTTCAATAGGTCAAAATCGCTTAATTTTAGTCTGAATTGGGTCGAAACATCAAGATTTGTTGACGAGTTCTAGCAGATAAACGCGGCAAGTACGCTGCTGCCACACATTTTTCTTCTCAATCAGCTCTTGAAACACCACATTCTTATCTTCCAAGTTGGCTTTGATCTTGGTGCGGCATTCGTCAATATCTTTACTTTTAGCAGATAAAGTCTCTCGGAAAACCCAAAAGCGGTCCATCGAAGAAACTTCTAAAACACATTCTACTTTTTTAACATCTACATCATTTTGTTCTTTATCTTTACCATTTCTTCTCAAAGTAACTTCAGCTTTAAGATCATCACGGCGAACATTACTGTTGGCGTCCGCTGCAATTTCATCAAATAATGAATTAGCAGCAGCTTTTCTACTGTTACAAGTAACACGCATATTATCAACGCAGAATACGTCACCTTTACATTCGAGTGCATCTGTTACAATTGAGATCTTTTCAGCTTCATGAGGAGTTTGCTGAGCTTGAGCTAGTGAGCCCAAGTTAAGTGCCAAAAGAGCAAAGAAAAAAATGTGAGTTTTATACTTCATTGTTCCTCTAAATCTTCTTAAGTCAAATCTACTGGTCCATCAAAACATGCATCGATTTTTCCTGAAACCAGATTCTCACTATGCCCTTGAGAGATCGCAATTTCTTTCACTAATAGCTCTTTACATTGATCGAGCATTTTCTTCTCACCAAAACTTAATTTTTTTGAAATTTTTAATAAGAAGAGACTTCTTAATACATCAGCAATTTCAATTAGAGAACCAGTTTTAACTTTCAACATATAATCGCGATGACGGCGATTCCAAGTGGATGTATCCACTTTTACGTTATGATCTGTCAGCAAAGTAAATACACTTTCAATTTCATTATTACCAACGAGATTTCGAACTCCTGCTTCGGACTCCACAGGAACCATTACTTTCATACCATTGGTAATCAGTTTGATTACATAAAAGGTCTTATCAACGTCTGATAATTTCTTTGTCTCTATGTCTGCAACCTGACCAACACCGTGGCCGGGACACACAACATAATCCCCAATATTGTACATACGTTGCCCTCCAAGGAACCAAAATGACTCTATTCCATTGCACTGTATCAGATAGGCCCCAGTTGCGGAAGGTTGCCTATAAATTTTACAAGGGGGACTAGAATTGTTATCTTAGTCTTTATAGGAACTTGGCCCGCTTTTTTGAGGAATTTTGTATGCTAAATCTGGCCCTTGGAATCGATATTGGAGGAACTAACACTAAAATTGGTTTAATCCATCCCGATGGTCATGTAATCGAGCACCTCAAAATGGAAACGAAAGCAGAAGAGCCTTTTACTATTTTTCTTGATCGCTTAGAAGAACAAGTCAAAATCCTCACTTCCAATCATCCAGAACCTATCGCTGGAATCGGAATCGGGGCACCCTGCGCCTCCCGTATGACAGGACAAATTGAAAATGCACCTAATCTAAAAAATTGGGGGAGATTACCAATACGACAATTGGTAAAAGATCGGTTCCATCTTCCGGTTTTTCTCGATAATGACGCCAATATTAGCGCTATTGGCGAAGGAAAATGGGGAGAAGCTCAAAACCTTAAAAACTTTATCGTACTAACTCTGGGAACTGGAGTTGGTACCGGCATCGTTGTGAATGGACAAATTTTGGCAGGAACCTCAGGACTAGCTGGAGAAGGTGGACACATCATTATGTATCCACAAGGCCGTCCTTGTGGTTGCGGTGGCGTGGGACATTTAGAGGCGTATTGTTCCGTGAGAGGTATTAAGCAGACATACAAAGAGCTCTTTAATGAAGAAACTGGCTTTAGAGAAATGTCGGCGAAGTATGCCAACAAAGAGGAAAAAGCGATGAAGTGTGTGGATGTCACTGCCAATCACTTAGGTCTTGGTTTAGCGACAATGAGTTCATTATTTCTTCCTGATCTTTTCGTCCTCGCGGGTGGGGTTTCAGCGCTTGGTAATGACTTTTGTCAATTGGTGGAAAAGTATTTGAATCACCATGTATTTCCGAGTTTCAAATATAAATCGAAAGTGAAAATTTCCAGCATCTCAACTTCTGATGGCGCAATTTTAGGTGCAGCTTCTTTAGTTTTCACATCCTTAGAAACCGTTTAGCTTCCTCATCAAAACTGAACCTTATTCTTTTTTCACGCTTCTTTACAGAAGCGGCTTCTATCGTTTACTTTTATGCCTATGAAAAAAATATTTTTAAGCCTTATGGTATCGACCATTTCTTTTTCTGCATTAGCGATTTCTGAGCAAAACTACGCTCAAAATTATCAAGATATAATCAAACCCTATTTTGCTTCAGGCAAAATGCACACATTAGCTGGAGTAAACAAACTTCCCATTCGTTATCAAGTTTACCAAACACCAGATGCAAAAAACTGCTTATTACTTCTTCCTGGTAGACAGGAACCTTTAGATAAATATGCTGAAATCGTTTACGACTTAAATCATAGCGAACTTGAACCCATGACAGTGTTTGTAGTGGATCATCGTGGGCAAGGACTTTCGGGAAGAATGACCGCTAATCCTCAAATTGGTTATGTCGATCAGTTTGAAGACTATGTGGCAGACGTAAAACAATTATTCAATACTCACATGCAAACTGTTGGCTGTGAAAAATTTTATTTGATGGGGCACTCTATGGGAGGAGCCATTGGTTTAGGTTTACTCATGACTGAACAAGATCGTTTTGCTGCTGCTTCATTTTCAGCTCCCATGTGGATGATCAACACCAAACCTTATCCTAATTTTGTAGCGCAAATGATTGGTGGATTAACCTCTACTTTTGGCGCTGGAAAAAAATATGCCGTAGGACAAGGTGACTACAATATTAATTTTCCTTTTGAAAAAAACAATCTGACTCACAGTCCAGAACGCTACAAGATGTCGGTGGATATTTACCGTGAACAACCTTTAACTCAAGTGGGGGGAGTTTCTAATCGATGGGTACTTGAGAGTTTAAAATTTACCAAAAAACTAAGAAGAAAAGCGTCTAAGTTCACTATCCCGATGGTAGTCATGCAAGCTGGGATGGATGAATTAGTCAAACCGAAAGGTCAGGATCTAATCTGTAAAAAAGCTAAAGCTTGCGAACAAATTATCTTTACTCATGCGTTTCATGAACTTTTGATGGAGAAAGATGAAGTCCGTGATGTGGCCTTAAGTCACACCATCAAACTCTTTAAAAATAACTAAGTACTATAGTCATTTTCCTCATTTTTTTGACAACGATCTTTTTTGAAAGCTTCCACATAAAACAATAAATTGTTATGCGGAGGTTTTATGCAATTAAACAACATCTACTTTTGGCTTACCCCAATCATTGTTATCTTAATGGTGTTAGAACTTCTGGTGGCCAAGCTCACATCTAAAAAAATCCATACTTTTCAAGATTCAATGGCAAGCTTTGGAACTGCACTTATTAATCAAATGACGAATTTAGTCGTCGCAACCATTGTCTATTTTACGTATGGTTACATGTGGGAACACTGGCGTTTCTTTACCATCACAGATTCTATCCTTAGCTTTATTCTGCTCATTTTAGGAATTGATTTTCTTTTCTATTGGTTTCATCGCTGGGGCCACTCCATCAACATTCTGTGGGCAGCGCATATGCCACATCATTCTTCTGAAGAAATGAATCTCTTGGTAGGACTAAGGGCCAGTGTTACCCAACGTCTTTTTTCCTTTACGGTCTTCTGGCCATTATGTCTTATAGGTTATCGCCCAGAAACGATTTACATTGCAACAGGCGTCCAATTATTCCTAGGATATTGGCACCATACTAGAGTTATCGGACGTATGCCTTATTTTGAAGTTATTTTTAATGCTCCTTCATATCATCGTGTCCATCACGGAATTAATAAAAAGTACTTGGATAAAAATTTTGGAGAAGTCTTAATTATTTGGGATAAACTTTTTGGCACCTATATGCCTGAAGATCCAAATGAAGAAGTGATTTATGGAGTTTTTAATCATCCTAAATCGTGGAACCCGATTGATATAAATTTCGCCTACTATAAAGTTTTGTGGCGAGATTGTGTTGCTGCCACTTCATGGTGGGATAAATTACGATTATGGTTTATGCCACTCGGCTGGAGACCTCGGAATCTGGCTAAAAGACCTCCACTCCCAACCATAACAAAACAGACTCACATTAAATTTGAAACTGAGATGAATAATAATTATCGTCCTTATATCGTGGTTAAATCCATCATAGGTCTTAGTTTGATGTATGTGGCCATCGATCAACATTCTTCCTTCGGAATATGGGGTAAATTCTTTATCACAATCATACTTCTTCATATGACGATCAATTGGGCTGGAATGATGAGAAAAGCGTCATGGATTTTTCCCAGTGAAGCAATTCATTTGCTGACACTTATAGTTTTTGGAATCTTTTATTATGAAAAAATATCACTTTAGGACACAAAACTTAAATTAAGTCTAAATAACTATGTTTTTTATCCCTCTGCAGTTTTATACTCATACCCAAATAAAGAGGGCATAATGAGTGGAAAAGATGAAAAATATTGGAAGATTCTAAACTCTTGTATTACCTTAGAAATCGAATTGGGCCATCTAAAATGGAAACTTTCCGATCTACAAAGGAAATCTAAGGTTTCGAGAACATTAATCTACTATTACTTTGGTAAAAACAAACTCAATATCGTTCGTGAAGCTTGTCTCTTTTTTGGGCCCTTACTTTCAGGGATTGATGCAAATTTAATGGAAATGTACTCTAAAAATGACATCGCCAATGCCCTTCATAACAATAAAAAGTTACTGCAAAATGTCCCTGCACTCATTCCATTTTATTTTCTACACCGAGACCAGAAAAACGAAATTGGTGAACTCATTAGAAGTTACGAACTCAAAGGTATACAGAAAAGAAAAAAATTTTATCCCCATCTTTCAGATACCGAGGCAAGATGTCTTTTTGCTCTCCAAATGGGACTATCGCTTTTTCCCCTCATACAAACGCTAAAAGACTTTGAAACGGGACTTGCCATGATCTCTTTAAAAAAAGTGTAACAATTAGGCTTTAATCATTACGTAAATACTTAAAAACATATCCCCTTAAATGACTGATATTATAGAAATGATGAAAGAGATAATTTTTTCTCCTGCTGGAAAACCCCTTTTGTTAGAATCCTATAAACGTTAATGAGAGGTATGCATGAAAATTTTAAGTTTAATCACAGTAACACTGATCACTGGAAATCTCATGGCGAAAGAATGTGTGGATCTAAATGGTAAATACCAGATGAATCTCAAAAGAGATTGTAGTCAAGAAAGTACAGAGTCCATTGGTGTAAATAGATATTACACTTCACGATTATATTTAGCCGATTATAGAGGAAGTTACGGAGGTGTTGCTTATCTCGATCAAAAAGCAGAACATATCGAATTCGATATAAATCAAAATGGATGTGAGGAATTAGAGATAACCTATACTAGAAACAGACCGAATAATCCCAAACCTGAAATTACCAGTTTTAAGTATAAAATTGCTGAAGGGAAAATTTTAAAAAATGGTTTTAAATTTAAAGAAGTCGCCGGGACTTTTAGCGGTAACGGCGGAGGTGATGCAGGCGTTTTTGGAATTTACCGTGAAAAAAATAAATTCAAAATCGTGCAAGATGAAGCGGATCAATCGAAAATATACATCACTTCTAGTAACAAACATCGTGGTGCCCTTTTCTTTGTCATCCCTTTCTTTGAGTCAGAAGCCTTCGTCGACTGTACCATGGAAAAAGTAGAATAATAAAAGGGCCTTAGGGCCCTTTTTTGGGCTTACTTTTTTTATCCCTAAAAATTGTCCCCCTCCTTTACCATAGAAATAAATGTCAAAGGAGAGCCGATGAAACTTTTTAGTCTAGCCACACTTATATTAATGTCAGGAACCTTGATGGCAAAAGAGTGTGTTGATCTCAGTGGGAAATACCGCATGCATGCAAAAACAGCATGCTCTGAAAAAAGTCTTAAAAGTATTGATTTAGGTGATGGTTATGAAGCTCAAGTTGGTCTTGCAGAACATTGGGCAACACACTCCGGTGGACATCTTTATCTCGATCTTCAAGAGGAATACAATCGATTCGATATTAAGCAAGATGGCTGCGACAAACTACAAATTACTTATGAAAAAACCGTAGGCAATCCACCAATGCCAGATAATACTATTTTAAATTATGAGATTAATGAGAAAAATATTTTAGCCAATGGGTTTAAGTTTAAAGACATCGATTCAGCTTTTTTTGATACATTTGGGCCGACACATGTGAAAAATACATTCAAAATAATTCAAGATGAAAATGACAAAACTAAACTTCGAATTTCTTCCAAATATACCCATGTTGCAGCCATATTTTTCATTATTCCCTTCTTTAAAAAAGGCGCCTTTGTCGATTGTACTTTGGAAAAAGTAGAATAAAAAAAGGGACCCAAATGGGTCCCTTTTTCATTTTCGTTTTTTAATTAAAATTAGAAACGGTTAACTACTTCGTTTTTGTTGAAGAAGTAAGCAACTTCTCTTTCAGCAGAAGCAAGAGAGTCTGAACCATGAACTGAGTTTTCACCCACAGACTTCGCATAAAGCTTACGGATAGTACCATCAGCAGCGTTTGCTGGGTTAGTTGCTCCCATGATTTCGCGGTTTTTAAGAACTGCGTTTTCGCCTTCAAGAACCATAAGCATTACTGGACCAGAAATCATGAAGTTTACTAGCTCGCCAAAAAATGGACGATCTTTGTGCTCGATATAGAAACCTTCTGCTTTTTCTTTAGAAAGTTTTGTGAATTTCGCTGCAGCAATACGTAGACCATTCTTCTCGAACATACCAATAATGTTTCCAATATTGTTATCTAAAGTTGAATTAGGTTTAATGATACTAAGTGTTTTTTCCATTGCCATTGCTGGTCTCCTTTAAAGGTCAAAATCTATTACGCTTTCTTTACTATTTTTTTAAGAGTTCCTCAAGCTTTTGTCCCATTTCTGCAGGACTTCTTGCGATAGTAACCCCACATTCCTGTAACACCTTGAATTTAGCTTCGGCAGTATCATCTCCACCTGAGATAATCGCCCCTGCGTGACCCATTCGTTTCCCTGCTGGAGCGGAAGCACCTGCAATAAAGCTCACAACTGGCTTCTTCATGTTGGCCTTAATCCAGCGAGCAGCATCAGTTTCTGCTGATCCACCGATCTCACCAATCATAATAATAGCATCTGTATTTGGGTCCTTGTTGAACAGATCTAAGACATCGATGAAGTTTGTTCCGTTAACAGGATCACCGCCAATACCAACACAAGTAGACTGACCAATACCACGAACAGTTAATTGGTGAACAGCTTCATACGTAAGGGTTCCTGAACGAGAAATAACCCCTACCCTTCCTGGTTTATGAATGTGACCTGGCATAATTCCAATCTTACATTCACCCGGAGTAATAACACCCGGACAGTTAGGTCCAATTAAGCGTGTTCCTGGATTACGGATAAGAGCATTTTTTACTTTAACCATATCGAGAACTGGTATCCCTTCAGTAATACAAATCACTAAAGGCATCTTTGCATCAATACATTCTAGAATTGAATCAGCCGCGAAGGGAGGTGGAACGAAGATCATCGCTGCATTAGCATCAGTCTTCTTCATCGCCTCAATCACAGTATTAAAAACAGGAATCCCTTCGTGAATTGTTCCACCTTTCCCTGGAGTTACACCACCAACAACATTAGTGCCGTAATCGCGTGATTGAAGAGTATGGAATGTTCCTTGTTTCCCAGTTAAACCAACAGTAATAAGTCTGGTATTTTTATTAATTAGAATCGACATCTTAATTTCCTTTCGCTGCTTTAACTACTTTGGCAGCAGCATCAGCTAAATCGTTTGCAGGAGTAATCGCTAAGCCTGATTCAGCTAGCATTTTCTTTCCTAGTTCTACGTTAGTACCTTCTAGACGAACGACTAGAGGAAGTTTCATGTTCAGTTCTTTCGCTGCCGCGATTACACCATCAGCAATGATGTCACACTTCATGATCCCACCAAAAATATTCACTAGGATAGCTTTTACGTTTTTATCTTGAAGAATAATAGAGAACGCTTTTTTCACCGCTTCTTTCGTTGCCCCACCGCCCACATCAAGGAAGTTTGCTGGTGTTCCACCATGAAGCTTAATGATGTCCAATGTTCCCATCGCTAATCCTGCTCCATTCACTAGACAGCCAATGTTTCCATCCAATGAAATATAAGAAAGACCGTACTCATGAGCTTCTAATTCTTGAGCTGATTCTTCAGAAGGATCGCGCATAGCTTCGACTTCTGGGTGACGAAAAAGAGCATTTTCATCAAAGTTTAATTTTGCATCTAAAGCGATAACGTTACCGTCTTTCGTTGTCACGAGAGGATTAATCTCGGCAATTGAGCAATCAAGCTCCATATACATTTTGTAGAGACCATCAACAAATTTACCGAATTTTTTCAGGGTTTCGCCTGACATACCCATTTCCATACCTAGTTTGCGTCCAACATAGGCAGAGCAACCTGCTCCTGGGTCAATCGCTACTTTGATAATTTTTTCTGGAGTTTCGTGAGCAACTTTTTCAATCTCCACTCCACCCTCAACTGATGCCATGAAAGTTACTTTTGAAGTATTACGATCTAAAACGATTCCTAGGTAGTATTCATGATCAATCAAACAACCTTGCTCAACGAAAAGTTTTTTAACTACTTTTCCTTCTGGGCCAGTTTGGTGAGTGACCAATGTTTTGCCTAAAATTTCTGTGGCATATTTTTTTACTTCATCCAAACTTTTAGCGACTTTTACGCCTCCCGCTTTTCCGCGTCCACCAGCGTGAATTTGAGCTTTCACTACCCAAACATTCCCACCCATATTTTTTGCTGCGTTCACAGCTTCATCAACTGTATTAGCTGCTTGTCCTGTTAACAAACTGATGCCAAATTTGCGCATCAATTCTTTCGCTTGGTACTCATGAACATTCATTGACGTCTCCAATTTTTAAAAAGAAAATTTGGTAAAACTCTACTCCTAAAAGGTTCAGATATGAAGAAAAAATATTTCGTGATTCACCCTGCCAAATTCCGTCTTGACGGAGGCGCCATGTTTGGAATTATCCCCAAACCTTTATGGGAAAAAGTCGCTCCTCCTGACTCTCAAAATCGCATCGACATGAGTCTGAGAGTGATGCTCATCCAAACTGAAAAGAAAAACGTACTAATCGACACAGGTATTGGCGATTACCATGGCGAAAAATGGGATGATCGCTTTGATGTACGGAGTGAGAAATCTCCGCTTTTAGCAGTGCTAAAAAATGAATTTCATTTAAATCCAGAGGACATCACTGATCTCATTGTGAGTCATTTACATTTTGATCACGTAGGCGGACTGGGTCAGGGAGCGCAAGGTTCGCATTCACCACTTTTTCCCCACGCCACTCTTCATCTCCATCAACAACACTATGAGTACGCTTTGAAACCGACAGAAAGGGATTCTGGTTCGTTTCAAAAAGAATTTTTTCTCCCATTGCTTAATTGGTATGAAAACTCAAAACAAATTCACTGGCTGACGGGGGATGAAGGAATCATTTTAGATGACCTCCATTTTAAAGTTAGTCATGGACACACTCCCTATTTACTACACGCTTACGATGACAAGTTTATCTATATGGCGGATTTAGTGCCTATGTCCTGCCACATCCGCATTCCATGGGTTATGGGCTATGACATCGCACCAGGAATTTCTGTGCAAGATAAACGACGAATGTATGACTTTATCTTAAAACATGATCTCACTATGGTTTTTGAACATGATCCCAATTTTTGGGGAGCTAAAATTGAAATCGAAAAAAACGATTTTAAGCCTAAAGAACTTTACAAGGCGGATGGCCAAAAGTTTATTTCAGTATTTTAAAAGCACAGATTTCTTTAAGAAAGATGGGTTGTTTTTTGTCTTCACAGTAGGAAGACTCTTTACCTTGAATTCGGTCTAATGCGATGATGCTGAAAGGTGCCCTTTTTCCTGGCAGCTTTTTAAATTCGCCCAACCATTTTTCTTTTTCTGGGACGGGAAAGGCCATAATCATCAGTACTGAGAAATAATCAAATTCTTTTTTATCCAGAAAAAAACGAGCGCGATTAAAAATCGCGTTTTCCATATCTTTTTTAGCTGAAGGAAGACGAGACTCGTAATGAGTTTTGATGATTTCATAAGAAAGATTCTCTTCCGTACAATTAAGTTTTGCCAGCTCACTCACCGGGCTTAAACAACCTACTTGAAAATGGGTATATTGAACTTTGGCCATCGCGCTCAAACTTAACACGAAAACCATACTCAAGAACCAAAATCTCATTCTTTAGATTCCTCAACAAAACTAGCATTCATTTCTGCGACAACTTGAGATTCTAATTTTGTCCAATCAACGTTCGTCTCTGGATATTTCTTTCTAAAATCTGCTATATTTTGTTTTATATTTTCTAAGTCCATACCTTGAGAAGCTTCCAGCATCCATGCATTATATTCCGACAAAAACTCTTTAAAGGTAGCACACTGCTGAACTTTATCTAAAAGAGTTTGCGCCTTTGAATCCTGAGGACACTCAGGAATATCAAGAGTCATAAAGCTTGCTGGTAAACTGCCTTCATATTTTTTCAAATTTGCATTATAACTCCAAACATTTTTCCATGAACATCCCACTTGTTTAACTGGGCTTACACTTTCATCCACGACGACAATACCATCATAGCGTGTGTCTGATTTCTTTGCCCCTTTCTCGGTATCAGCAAAGTCACTTTGGGCAATATAATCAACTTTTAAAGAAATATTTTGTAATTTCATTTTTTCAAAATAAGGTGAATCCGTAGAACGCATGCGTGGTAAACCTTGAGCGTCAATCACAGGTTTTTTGGATTCAGAATCAAAAACCATAAAACTCATAACTAGGGCGTTAACAGCATCATCTACTTGAGCATTTCTTTGTGCTAATAATTTTGGCATTGACGACCATTGGTCCATATTAGTTCCACCTGGAACAGGGACATTGTAAACCTGGTTGTTGGTGATTTGATTACAAAAACTCTGAGAAAGTGTCATCCCTTTTTCAATGGCATATTTACACATAATACTGGTGTTTCGCACGAGCAATTTTTGTAAGCGTTTAAAAGAATCAGTGCCTGTTTCGTTTTTACTTTTTTTATCAGCATATAATTGCATTAAAGTGGCAAAGGAGTTAGACGCTCCCACTCCAGATGTAGTCATCGAATTACCGTCATAAACGTTATACATGTGTACATCTCGTGTCACTCCAGTCACGGCATTATTCCAAATTTCACCGTTTCCAGCGAGATTCATGATCGGCACTTTATTTTTCATCGCATTTTCTTGTGAGTCACCGTAATCTTGTCTTTCCAGTTCACTAAAGCGTTGATCTAAGTCACAAAAACCTAGACCGCTAGGATTCTTACCCAATCGATCAAAATAGTTTTTATAAACGTAAGATGAATATTGACTACGATGTACATCTAAATCTTTAGCTTCAATAAAAGTATTAGGAGGATATTTTTTTAAAAAATCTAAACTCTCTGTACCAATCATATTTCCCAATGGATCAGGATCAGGCATAAAATTAATTTTCCCACCGAGCATCGAATCGTAACTAAAAGAAACAGAATCATAAAGTAGTGTGGTCGCTTCTTTAATTTCACCCAGGGTTATGGGTTTCTGACAAAGATAGACTTCGCCTTGTCGACTATAGAGATTTTCAAACGTTTTATTGAAATAAGGATTCGCATTCGCAGCTGAGAATTGATGACATAGACCTGACCAAGGGACAGCATTTTTAATCGCATTAAAAAGTAGATAAAACTCGCCAACCTGCTCCTGACTTGGCTCCTGCCCCATGAGGACTCGATATTTTTCACGATAAGCTTTTTTAAGCTCTTCTTCACTTTGAAATTTATCCCATTCAACTAAATCATTAATGTTAGTCGGATTAAATAAGCGATGGTTATTGGCATTTTTCTTCGCTTTGCTCTGATCACCATTTATTCCCTCCATAATGGAATAAACTTTTTCCACTAAAGGAGTTCCATTCCAAGACTGGCTGGGGAAATAATCACTCTTAAAAAGCGAATACACTTGATTTTTATACTTGAGATCCATTACTTCTTCGTCACTTTTCTTTGCCTCATCACCTTTTTGAAAAGCTGTTTTTCCATTGTAAGATCCAAACCCAAATTCAGTTTTAACTTCCTTGGGATCTTTACCTGCTGCCCCCTGGCCAACAGGAGAAAGAAATGAACCTGAATAAAAACCTTCTTCACCATTACCAAATTGAATGATGCGTGAATCTCCGGGAGAATATGAAAGTGATGACTGAGCAGAACTCAGTGTAGAAAAAGTAATTGTTAGGAGCACGAATAAAATTCGCAAAAAATCTCCATGTCGACATGAGAGTTAAATACCAGAATCTCTTCGACTTTTTCATGAATAATGTTTAGTAAAAGGACTACTTTTGAGGTGTCTGAGCTTTAAGCTCAACAATCTTGGATTCTAACTGCTTAAGATCTTGCTCTAGATTAGCAGTGAATTCTTTAAACCTTAATAGACTTTCCTGACCAAAGCTCTCAAACTTCTTTTGACTTGGTTTTTTTTGTTTCTGAAAAGTACGAAGAAAAGTTAAAGTTCCCATAAAGTGTGAGCCAAATTCTTTAGAAAGTTCAAGATTTGTTTCTTGGCCTAAACTAGAGAGAAGTGGAGCTACTTCATTGACATAAGCCCCCTCATACTCGTCTACCAGTTTGGCCAATTCTTTGGTCTTACCAAAAAGTTTTTTCTTTTTAACATCGGAAAAAACTTGAGCCGTTTTTTCATCAGTCATATTGATAAGAGTTAGTAGGGTTCTAATCCTTTCAGCTTTTTCCACTAGAGTTAAAACATCTTGAGTTTCTATTTCTTCTGTTGGTTCCTCTCCACCTATTTGTTGCAAACGGGCCAAAAACTCATCTTGATTGCCAAAACCAACATAATAATCAAATTCGACCAAAGGAAATTCTCTCGTCTTATAAACCAAACGTTGAATTAGATTTGAGTCGAACTCTTCTACTAATTTTATTTTTATTTGATAAATGCCTTGGAGCAAACGCTCACCTTGCGTAAATGTTAATGGTGAAAAAGTAGCAAAAAAACTAGATAGTTCTGCTTCAGCAGAGCCTTCAATGAGAGTTTTTTTCGTGGTTTTTTCCGGATAAGATCTGAATTGTATTTTAAGCTTTCCGGCATATGGATAATTGGTGGCCAGCCAAAATTCTTCAAAGGTTTTTGAAACCGCTAGTTCATGTACAAAGTTTTTTTGATGACGAAGCTTAATGACCTCACTTAAACGCTCATAATCCGGACTAAGCATACTTAATGGCTGAGTCAAAGTGGGTGTTTTGAGCGAATATTGATAAAAAATAACCGCAATCACCATCAATACAATGGCGACGAAACTAGCAAGATAGATTCTAAATATTTTTGTGCCTGAAGTTTTCTTGATTTCAGGGAGCACCATTTGGTTGGCTGAGCCTTCATCACTTTTGACAGGACGAGGTGCAGATACGACTGTCTTTAAGCTTTCTGGCATCCCCGGAATGATTTTAGGTGTATTTTCATTTAAAATAGGAAGCTTTGCTTCCGTAGGAATATCAGGAATCCCCTGCTCTACCTTACTTTGCTCCATCGCCATCAGGTCTTTAAACATAATGCCGGCAGGCAAACCTTCTTTCCATACAAGTTGATCTAATTTTAATTTAGAATGCTTGAACATCAGTTCCAGTTCATTGAACTCGAACGGACCACGGTGAGAACCAACTTCAAGAATATACCAGATTTTTTTCATCTTAAATGAGACTTGCCTCTATTTTTTCTCTAATGATACTACTAAAATAGGTTTTATCAAAAGGAAAAGCCATGGACTTAACACATTTAAGTAAACGTAGTGAAGAACGATTAGAATCTATCATGACCGATTGTGGAACGGAACTTAAAATCCGTGGACGCATTCTTATGAATCAGACAGATATTGGTGTCATGAAAAATGGCGGACGTAATGGAGCCCGTTATGCTCCTGAAGCGATCGTCAATGTCTTGAAAAAAATGGCCTGGCATAAAAATTTTGAACAGAAAATCGTACTTCATTCTTTTTCTAATCAAGAGCAGGAATTAAAAGATTTTACTCATGCGCAAGATGTATTGTCGGCCGACTATGAAAAAATACTGAACGCAAATGCCAATGGACCTCTGATCCAATTAGGTGGAGGGCACGATCACATTTATCCGTTACTCAAGGCCCTAAGCACTAAATACAAAAAAATTCTATGTCTGAATATCGATGCCCATTGCGATACCAGGACTGATCAGGTTCATCACTCCGGCACTCCTTTCAGACAGGCGAGCGAACTTCTCGGTGACAAATTAGAACTATGGCAAATTGGAGTTCATAATTACGCCAACACTGTGAGCACTATGAGTCCATTGAAGAAAACTCAAAGCACCAATTTCTCCGCTCCTTTAACTAACTCCACACTACAGGTGATTAAAGAAAAGCTAAATAATATGGATACGTCTGAAACTGCACTTGTCTTTAGCTTAGACGCAGACGCTTTAGCCTCAGATGTAATGGAGGGTGTGAGTGCGGTTAATCATGCTGGCCTAACTCAAGAACAAGTTACGCTACTTTTAGAGATGGTGATGAGTAAAAACTGTCCGACATTTTATGGCATGTACGAATACAATCCGCTTTACGACAATCTATCACAGAAAGGCGCTCGCTATCTCGCTAGTTTGATTTATAAAATTTTGGATTATTAAAAAAAAAGCCCACGGTTAAGTGGGCTTTTTTTCGAGAGACGTAAGGAGAAGCTACAAAAAAATCCTATTTTCATAACCTCACACACACACCAATCTATATAGCAACACTAGTGCCAAGTTTTTAGTTCTTAGACCCAACTCCAACCTCATGATTTTACGATAGAACCGCTTCCGCTATCGTTGAAAGTTTGACGATTCTTCTTTTTTCGCGTTGCTCGTTTGACGTTGATTCTCTGCGCTTAAAAAAAAATTCTTGCTTAAATAAAGAGATGAAAAACTTGTCATAACCCACCACCTTTTTCATAATATAAGTCATAGAAAAATAAGGAAATATGATCAAGATTTTGGAAGGAGTCTCTATGTTAAAACGATCAAACAACAAACAAAACAATTTACTCATTGCGGTAATTCTGTTGGTTACTTTGGGCGCAGTTGGCTGTTCAAAGAAAAATGAAAAGAAAGGCGAAAGTGGCGATCCAGTATCGTCGGTAGTTAATAGCTCAGATGAAGATTCACTCAATGTGGGTGGAGCAAACACTCTCGAAGTAAATGGTTCTTCTGATCAAAACTCTGCTGGTGGCTTAACTACAGTTTTCTTTGACCTTGATTCATCTGACATCAGTGGCAGCACCAAAGATGCACTCAATGCTAATGCTGAATTCTTAAAGACCAACAAAAACATCAAGATTCTAGTTGAAGGTCACTGCGATGAGCGTGGGGGCACTCAATATAACCTAGCATTAGGTGAAAAAAGAGCGAAAGCCGTTAAGGACTACCTAACAGCGATGGGTGTTCAGGCAAAAAGAATTGAAACAAAATCACTGGGAAAAGAGTCTCCACTCGATTTTGGTCATGATGAATCAGCTTGGGCAAAAAATAGAAGAGGTTCTTTCGTAATTGTGGCAAAATAATAAGTAATGATTAAAAAACTTTTATGTTTTAGTTTGCTTCTTATCGTTAGTGCGTGTGGTTTAACTACCACACGCCCTAAACTTGAAATGAGTCTTGCGGCTGCAGCTTATCTGGCTGCGAAAGAAGCTAAGGCCGATACTCTTGCTCCTAATATTTTCCGTAAATCCGAAGAATACTATCTTCGCGCAAAATCGTCTTACCGTCGTAAATATTTTAACAAAGCTAAACAATATGCCATTCTCTCTAAACGTTTTGCCGAACAAGCTGAATATGAGGCTGTTCGTCGCGAGACTTTAGAAAAGTCTAATGGACAATAAGCAAGTTCATAAAAACCAAAGGAAATCCATGCAACGCGATCTTAAGGCGATTTTAATTTTCTCCATTCTTTTCCTATTCACTGGCTGTTTAAAAACGACAGATCAAATCGAAAGAGAGAAGAAAGTAGATAGTCTATCAGAAGAACTTACCGCTTCCCATAAAACGGTGGCTGATCTGATGTTGTTAGTTAAAGAACAACAAGCCAAAATTAATGCGATTAATGGACAGTTTGAAGAAATTGAACACAAACAAACGACGCAAACATCTAGGGTCATCGATGATCTTAAAAAACAGATTTCTCTTTTAAATGAACAAGTCATCGCCCTTCAAAATGATAATAAAGCGTTGAATACTAGAACTGAAGAACTCTCTTTGAAAGTGGACGAACAAAAAGCTTTTATCGAAAAGGTAACTCACTCTTTAGGCAAAATCAGCTCGGAAAGTAAGGCTAAAGACGAAACAAATACTGAAACCGGAGATGCTTACGAAAAAGGTGTCAAACTCGTAACAGCAAAAAAATATAACGAAGCCAAAGATATTTTCCTGGAACTTATTGCGGATAAATCACAAAAGGCATCTATCGTTAACAAATCTCATTTCCAGCTAGGGATGATTGAATATAAAAAGAAAAAATATGAGGAAGCTTTAGTCTTCTTCAGTAAAGTATACACTCAATACCCTGAATCAAGCATTGCTCCCAGTGCACTTTATTATTTAGGAAAATCCTTCAAGGCGATAAAAAAATCGGAAGAAGCCACTTCATCTTTTTCTGAATTAATCGAGAAATACCCCAAAGCCAAAGAAGCGAATCTCGCTAAAAAAGAATTGAAGTAACATGAAAAAGATTCTCGGTTTAAGTCTTATTTCTCTGACTCTGCTTTCTTGCGCCAAATTCATTGGGATAACCGATGAGGAAGCGTTTGAAGAAAAGGTTGTCACTGAATCTGGTAAAACATCAGTTAAAGTTCACTTCTCTCACAATATTAATGGTGAACTTTATCCTTGTGGATGCCGTCACTTCCCTCTAGGAGGTTTACCGCAAATCGCCGGCGCCATGACTAAAAGTCGAAATACTAGTTATGTCGTTTATGTGGATAGTGGAGATACCCTTTTCCCTTCGACTGTAGTGCCTGACTCCATGAAAAAATCTCTTATCTATACCGCTGACAATTTAGTCCAAGGACTGGACTCACTCGGACTTAAATTCTTCACTCCTGGGGACCAAGACTTCGCTTTAGGTGAGGACTACCTTGCTGAGATAAGTCAGAAAGCTAAGTTTATTTTTCTTATGGCCAACCTTAGCGAACACTCAAAAATCAAACATAAAAAATGGGCAAAAGTAACTCTGCCTAATCTCAACCTTTACTTTATTGGCGTGGTTGATCCTTCAATATATCCCGCTTCAGTTCAGCATTTATTCTCTAATCCGGAAGAAGCGATCAAATCGTCATTGAATGAAATTTCTCCTTCTGCGAAAGATAGAGTGATCCTAATGAGTCACTCAGGTATGGAGATGGATACAAAATTTGCAGAGAAGTTTCCCCGCCTTAATTGGATCATAGGGGCCCATACACAAAACTTTTTAAGAGAGCCAAATCTTCAAGGGGAAACCAAAATTGCCCAAGTTCTATCCAAGAACCATTATTTGGGTGATATTGAATTTGATTTAGGGAACCTGGATGAGCGTTATAGCATTGTCGAAATTCGTGATGAATTAAAAGACGAATTGAAGCCTAATCCTTTTACTGATTTCTTAGATCAACACAGGGTTGGGCTACGTGATATTCAATCCAAAGAGCAATCAGTTTTACTTTCGGCCAATCCTGAGCAACGCTCAGTGACTGCCAATAATTGTTTTCAATGCCATAAGGAACAAAATACTTTTTGGCAAAAGACATCTCATGCTCTCGCCTTTGGAACTCTTTTAAAAGCAAAAGAAGAGCACAATCCACAATGCGTGGGTTGTCATACATTAAAGTTCCAAGATCCCACAGGCTTCTCTAAATTTGAAGACATTGTTGTTTTTAAAGAGCAAGAATCATCGAAAGAAAGTTATTGGAAGCAATATCTAGGTTATTTCTCGAAAGTTCCTTCTGTCCGTAACGCAACTCCAGCGTCCCGTGCTGAAATAGCCAAAAAAATACATCAATTAGATGAGAAGATGCATGTTTCTCACAATTTTACCGGCGTACAGTGTTTAAATTGTCATGATAAATCTAATCTTCATCCCTTTGATAATGTAAAGGCCAAGAGCAAAGAAGCCCGTAAAAATGATATTAAAATTCACTGCATGAATTGTCATACACCAGATCAGTCCCCTGAATGGTATATCTCGAAAAATAAAAAACAAACACTTAACGAAACTTATTTTGATCAAAAATACAAAACAATGTCTTGTCCGAAGAGAAAGGAATACGAATGAGTACTTCCATCATCCTGGGAATCGAAACCAGTTGTGATGATACCTCTCTTTGCCTCTTAAAATCTAGCGACCAAGCTGAAATCCTAGCTTTTGAATCGTTTTCCCAGGAACTTCTCCTCAAAGAATGGGGTGGTGTTGTTCCTGAAATTGCTTCCCGTTATCACAATGAAAAAATGATTCCTCTACTGGAAATTGTTTTAAAAAAGGCCAATATCACCCTAGAGCAAATCGACCTGATAGCAGTAACAACCTTACCAGGGTTGCTAGGACCTCTACTTACTGGATTGAATTTAGCAAAAACTCTCAGTCTATTGCTAGAAAAGCCTATTTATCCTGTTAATCATCTTAAAGCACATCTAGAGGCGATTCATCTCACAGAAAAAGTAAGCTATCCCTATCTTGGACTGCTAGTCAGTGGTGGACATAGTCTTTTTAGCATAGTGTATTCACCATCCAAATTTGAAGTGATTGGCAGCACAACTGACGATGCTGCTGGCGAAGCTTTTGACAAAGGTGGAAAACTGTTAGGTCTAGGTTACCCTGCAGGAAAAATAATTGATGATCTGGCAAAAAATGGAAATGAGAATTCTTATTCATTTCCTATCGGCCTTCACCATAGCAACGATGCAAACTTAAGTTATTCTGGAATAAAGACTAGTCTCCGTGTTTTTATCGAAAAACATCCTGAGCTCAAGGGAAACGAACAAATGATGAACGATGTGTGTGCCAGTTATCAAAAGGCCATCGTCGAAGCTCTTGTGCTGAAAAGTGAATTTGCTTTCCAATTAGCAAAAGAAAAAACTCAACAATCTCTCCCTCTGGTCGTAGGCGGAGGTGTAGCGTGTAATTCTTATCTAAGAAAACGATTACAAGCAAAATACAAAGAAAGCTTTTTTGTGGCCCCTAAATATTGTACAGATAACGGAGCGATGGTGGCCAATCTTGCACATCTAGATCAAGAAAATATTCTCCCCTTTCCGTTATGCTTAAATATCGATGCTCAATCTCGTTGGATCAATAAGGCGGAGTTTGTACATGAATAAACTTCCTCAAGCCAATAAAACCCTAGGTCAACATTTTCTGCGAGATCAAAATGTCATAACAAAGATAACCACCGACTTTGCAAGTGATTGTGATGTGATTGTCGAAGTGGGGCCTGGACCTGCTGTACTTACGAGAAACTTAGCAGCTCATAAAAAAACCTTTTTCGTCATTGAAAAAGATGACCGATTTATTGATCTACTTAAAGAAATTGTGGGAGAACAAAATGTGTTCCACCAAGATGCACTAGAGTTTGATTGGGAAACATTTGTGAATCGTCCTGACATCAGAGGTAAAAAAATTTGGTTGGTGTCTAATCTCCCCTATAATATTAGTGTCCCTTTACTCATCGGTTTTACTCAAGTTCAAGACATCTATGCTCTTTCTTTGATGTTTCAAAAAGAAGTAGGTCATAAAATTATTAATGTCGAAAGAATCAAAAACTTTACCAATAGCTTAGGGCTCTTGATGGAGAATTATTTTGATTTAAAAGTTCTTTGCAAAGTTCCACCAGGAGCCTTTGTTCCTCCACCAAAAGTGGATTCAATTGTGATTAGTTTTAAAAGAAAAGAAACACCCCCTATTGCTTTGTCTCAATTCCTCGCCTTTGAACGTTTTTTAAGAGATCTATTCCGCTTTAAACGAAAACAAATTGGAAGTGTGCTTAAACATCTGCCTAATATTGGTGAAGCTCTGACTAAAGTAAAAATCGCTCGCGAAACCAGAGCTGAAAGCTTAGAACCTAAAGAAATCCATCTCATCTATCATGAAGTTCAAGCTCACTATCAAAGGTCCAAATCATGAAAAGACTTTTTTATCTCGCTCTATTTATTGTGACTCCAGTTTATGCCAGCTTCCCCGAAATGTTTGGAGCAAGTGCAACGACTTCCGGCATAGGAAATCAATTTAATGATAATGAATCAGATCCTTCTAATAACTATTATAATCCTGCCCTTTTAGGCTTTTCTAAGCGTCCTACCTTTCAGGCCAACACCAATTATAATAAAACTAAATTTTCTCATATTAATAATGTCACCACCAAAAATACCATTACCAGTGAAACCAATGAAACAGGAAACATTGATACCGATTATCCTGCGACCTTCAATAACAGTTATCACATAAGTCTTCCCATACTAAGAGAAGATGGAAATAAATTTGCCATTTCGATTTTCTCCCCAGCAACCTATTTCCAAGAAATGAGTTCTGGTGATGCTTTTCAAACAGAATATGTCATGTATCGAGCACGCAATGAGCGCACAACTCTTCACTTTAACTTTATTGTTCCCTTAGAAAATGGCTGGAGTTATTCTTTAGGCGCCTATTCAGGAATGCAGATAGCAGGAGAAACTGAAATCGTAGCTCGCTATAATAACACAGCAGGAAAAACCTCGAATGCAAAAATGAAGGCCAAGGCCAAGCCTAGTCTTTCTCCTATTTTATCTTTTGCCAAAAGACACAATCTAGGGACATTGATCGTAACTTACCAACACCAAATGAAAAACAAAATGCAAATTCATTCTATTGGTGCCACCAGAGATGCAGTCATTAATCTCCCCTATGACTTTACCATGGACTCAATGGTCTATTTTGATCCTGCAACCTTACGCTTAGGAGAATCATGGATTATTCCCAAAGGAAAAGTTTTTACTACGATTGAATATCAGCATTGGAAAGGCTACAAACCATCCTCCATCTCCATTCAACAAAATGGAGGCTTCATCGTTTCCAGTGGAAACTATGAAGACGTGCGAACTCGTGACATTATTGTCCCAAAACTCGGCTACGAATTTGCCGTCAACGATCAAATGAAGGCCAGCATGGGTCTTGCCTATCGTCCCACTCCACTTAAGGGAAACTTTAGCGAATCAGGAAATTCTGTCGACACTGATGCCTACATCTATGCCATTGGCATGGATTACAGCTTACAAGTACTGAAGAAGAAGGCAAATCTCGCTTTGAGTTTGCAACTTTACGATCTAGAAGATAAAAGAGTAACGAAAAGTCCTAATATGGAAAACGGAGCAGGTGGAAATAAAATCGGAGCTCCTGGATACGATATTGGAGGAACGATTACCAATGTGGCCATGGGATTAGGGGTTGAATTCTAAATGGGTATTAAGGTCATTTGCCGAAATAAAAGAGCTGGCTATGATTTTTTCCTTGAGCAAAAGTTCGAGGCAGGACTTGTTTTAACTGGAACGGAAGTAAAAGTTCTTCGTGAAGGGAAAGGTAATATCAATGATGCCTTCGTACAGATAGATCAAAACATGGAAGCCTGGATTTACAATATGCAAATCCCCCATTACAAGTTCGGAAACATAACCAATCACGAAGAGTTCAGAAAACGCAAACTTCTATTAAGTAAAAAGGAAATTGCCGAGATTGTAAAAAATATACAATTACAGCGTCTGACGGTTGTAGCGGTAAGCTTGTATTTTAAGGAATCTAGGGTCAAAATTGAAATTGCCTTGGCAAAGGGTAAGAAAGTATACGATAAACGGGAAACTGAAGCCAAGCGTGATGTAGAACGCCAATTGAGAAGAAAAGACTATGAATAATTCATCAGTAGTAACCCTATTTAGCCTTAACCAAAGCCCTCAAATCAAGAAGGAAGAAGCAGTATCACTGGTTCCTCACCTTTTGAACATTACTCGCAATACCAAGAAAGAATTAAACAGCTTAAACTCTCAACTGGAAGTCTTTAAAGGACAAGCTGAGAGAAGACAGGCAGTGCAGACTAAAATCAATATCACGACCCAAAAATGGAGTGAGAAAATGAAACGTCTGGGTGCAACACCGATAGGCATGTTGAAAGTGAAGATAAGTACAGATCAAGGAAACTTCTATTGGGAATTTCCTCACGATCGCTTGCATCTTGAATAGGCATGAAACAATATTTAAATAAGATTAATAAAAATCAATTTAAAATTTTTGCTGTCCTCGCCTGTTCTCTTGGGGACCTCTTTACTGCCTTTTACGCCATTGAAATTCTCCGTCAAGAACGCTTTATAAATACCTACATCCATACTGTCATGAAAGTGAAAGGCATTGATGCTGAAACACTCAATCCTGAGTTCTTACAAGGTTTACAAGGAATCGTTTACAGCACTGCTAGTACCATGCTTTTTATTTTTATGCTTTGGAATATGATCAATTACTTCTGCTATTATAGAGAGAAGAATTTCGCAAAGAAATATGTTTATTTCTTGTGTTGGACTAGTATTATTCTGACCGCTGGAATTGTGATCGAAGGCCTAGCGAGTTTTTCCTGGCAGCAACTGCTTAATATCTTCTCTATCCCCTTATATGTGTTTGTGATCTTAGGACACAGAAAATTTATGAGACAAACTTCGGAACCACAAAACGAGAGTTCCCTTCCAACGCCCACTCAGGAATAGCCTGAATCGAATTTTCGACCATTTGTTTTCCTGTAATGGCCAACAAGAAAGAATCAAAGGCCCTGGGATTGGTAATAATCAACTCCAAATCCTTATCATACATAAATACATTCAGCTTTTTCTCAATAATTTTGACGATATGATGACGGCTGGAAATGGCCTCATCCATAATGGTTAGATCTTGCAAATGAACTTTAGTGATCATGCCTGAGCGATAAAGCTCTAAAAGGGTCAAAAGAACATTCGATTCATAAAGACACAAGTCTTTAGGGAAATGACGGTTGAGATACTTAAAACGTGATAAAAGCATCATCGAGACATTTCCAAAAGAATCATAGGAAGATTTAAAGATATTCAATAGGGGATCGTAATAATGTTTCCATACCCAAAAATCTACCGGACGATTCCAATAAGGAAGATAGCCTTTTTTTAATTTTCGCTTAAAGCTTTTACTCATCATGGGGAGATGAGAGTCCTTTTCAAATTCATTTTTTGAAAAGGCAATTTCGTTAGAACTGTTGCGTTCTTGTTCATATTTTTTGGGATTTTCTGTCAAATCCTTTTGGTCATTACCCAAAAGGTCAGAAATCCTCTTTCTAATATTCACGACGGAAGGGACTTCACAATGGGAGATTCCAGGACAAACTAAAGTACAAGTATCACAGGCAGGCTGGCTTAAAGGAAAATCAAGAATGAGATCCTTGATTTCAAATTCATGAACCCAGGAACGAATTGCTTCGTCACCGTCAGTGTCTTCATCTTTTAATTGATTCACTTGAGAAAGATACCACCGTTTCGTCTCAGGGAAATATTTAAGCATACAGAAAAAGAAATTTTCTTTTCTTCCTCCTCCGATGCTCATCCCTGCAACGTTACGATTACTCATGTGTTTACCATTAAGCTAGAGTGGACCAACCACTTTGAAATCGAGAACTTTCATATTTTCTTTATTAAGAATCGTTGTAATTCGGTCTTTTTCGTTTTCTTCATGAGTAAGAAGAAAACATCCTCCTCCCCCGGCCCCACAAACTTTCATTCCTGGATTTTTAGTAATAGCGCGAATTTCTGCCATTACTTTATCCATCGAAGGAGTCACAATTTTAGGGAAGAGTCTTTTTCTTTCCATTCCCTCTTTACCAATAAAATTTAAAAGAGAATTGTAATCTCTGGCCTTTAAAGCTTGATAAGCTTGATACGAAATATTAGCGATGGAGTTAAGCCCTTTAATCACCGCTTCGTTTTTATCAAAGAAAGCTTTATAAACTTCCCAATTATTAATGCCTGAGTTACGAGATTCTCCAGAAAAAACCAAAGTACAGCGTCTTTCCAGTAGTGTCGCTAATTCTGAAGAATACCACTGCTCCACTTTCACTTCACCTGTTTGAGGAAGAAGTGCTAATACTCCTCCATAAAGCGCAGGATAATAATCCTGATAGCCTGGCATACCGGCATTCAAGATGCGACCTTCAGTCAGGTTTACTTTACGAATTGCTTCGACTTTATCAAAAGCTGTGCCTGTGAACTCACAAAGAGCTGAGTAAAGCGTCGCCCCCATAGAAGAAGAACCGCCTAGGCCTGAACCAGCAGGTGCGCCTGAAGAAAGCTCAACTTTAATATTTTTCTTCACGCCAAAAAGATCTAATAACTGAACGACAAAAGTTAGTTCTTTAAAATAGTTATTAAAATAAATATTTTCAGAAGTGAATTCTTCTGTCTTAAACTCTATGGATTTATCATAATCGTGAGAGATGATCTGCACGCCTTTCGCTTCTGTTTTAGTCAGAATAACTTTCGCTTTTAAACTAGTGGCCACATTTAAAGTCACCACATTTTTGATAATGAGATTGATCGGTGGAATATCTAAGGTTCCACCTGCTAAATCAACTCGAACACTTCCTTCTTTAATGACCTGCATTTAAGATTCCCACATATGAAAGTTCGCGGTAACGGCCAGCATAATCGAGTCCGTAACCGATCACGAATTTATCTTCAATTTCAAAACCAAGATAATCAATATTAATATTGTGACGAGATTTACCTGGCTTAAATAATAGCGCAGCTAACTTAACAGAACGAGCTTTTCTATGCTTTAAAAGATTTTCTAAGAAGTGAACTGTATTACCCGTATCGATAATATCTTCTACAATCAAAACGTTTTTCCCTTCCACTGAACCAGTAACATCTAGTTCAATTTTAGGCTCTCCACTACTAGTCTTACTATTACCATAAGAAGAAAGCATGATGTATTCCACTTTTGTGGGCACTTTCATTTGCCTAACCAGATCTGAACAGAAAATAAATCCACCTTTTAAAACACAAATGACAGTTACTTCTTGTCCTTTGTAGTCTTCGGAAATTTTCGCTCCTAGTTCTTTTACTCTATTGGCAATTTCATCAGCATCAATTAAAACTTCTGGTCCCAAATCCATAATGATATCCTAATTAAGTGTGTTGTTCATTAATTCGCCAAAGCCACCGCCACCAGGGACAATGTATTGGAATTGATTCAATCCTGTCTCTTCACTAGTAAAAGTTCCCGGAACAGAATTAAGCACTTTCTCACTCGACAAACCTCTGTCTAAGCGGATGGCAAATATATGTAAATCCGGGTGTTCACTTTTCATACGAGTAATATATTCAGGAGTCACAATCATATGAAGGGCGACAAAAAATAGCGTTTTCCCCTCTACGTTTTGTTTATAGTGTTTTATGACATGATCAATGGTTCCACCTGTGGCCCCCATTGGGTCTGGAATAAGCACAATCGTTTTATCAACATCGCCACCGATTTTAGAACCACTCATCGTTACACCGATAACTTGTCCTTGATCATTCACTTTGCGATTACAGTAAATATGATCTTGTCGAATATTTTCGGGTAACAAGAAGTTGTGAAAAAAATCAAAACCAACCTGAGAAGGAATAGTTCCTGCTCGGGCAATATCCACCATGACGACTTTTAGATTTGAATCAATTCCTTCAAACTCTAATTCACCCTCTTTATGATGGGCCTTCATTCTAGTTGGACTCACCTGCATGGTTTTAGGAAAAAGTTCATTCACCACATTCTCGAACAAATTCTCATATAATTTCTTAATGAGAGAGTTGAACTCGGGCTGCTTGGTTTTTTCGTGACATAGTCGGGCAAGTACAGACATCAAATATGGAGTGGAAACAATATGAACATTTTCACCATACAGATGCGTAATCGTAGCTTTTTTAGTAGGGAATTTTTTATAGGAAATATCTCTTACCATGCTAAAAATTTTAGCATGGTAAGAACTTAATCGGAACAATTTTTGGGATTTAGTGAGCTTCCTGGAAAGCTGAAATGTCGTACTTAACAGTTAAAGCATCTTCCGCGTCTTCTGGGTATTCATAATGAGCACGACAGCGAGCTTCATACGAGTCTTTTTCCCCAAGAAGAACTTGGTCCTTAGAGCTAGTTAGTCTTTGGGAGCGAGTCGCCAAAGCCCCACAAGTAGTACAAATAGCATGAACTTTTGTCACATCATCAGCGATCGCCAATAACATTGGCATTGGTCCAAATGGCAGACCCTTATAGTCTAAATCGAGCCCAGCACAGATCACACGCAGACCACGGCGGGCCAACTTATTCACGACGTTAACAATCTTTTCATCAAAGAATTGCACTTCATCGATAGCAACAATACGAGTATCATCTTTTAATTTGACTAAGATTTCCAGTGAACTTGAAACCGGCTCCCCTTCCACTGACTGAGAAGAGTGAGAAACAACTTCCTTCTCGGAATAACGAGTATCGATAGACGGTTTAAAAATTTGTACTTTTTGACGGGCAATTTGAGCTCTTCTCACACGACGGATTAATTCTTCAGTTTTTCCCGAAAACATAGGTCCGCATACGACTTCGATCGCACCGTGAAACATATGACTTGTTGATAGACTCACCACGTCGTTCTCCTTTGGAGGCTTAGATTCAAGCAAAAAAATGTAGAGTTGTTCTGTCAGTTATGATGGCCAATGGAATACCAAATGACAAAGAAAGGGCCTACGATTTATTAGGTGTTTAGTAAAAATTACTCTTACATTTTTTAACATTTCTCCAGAGGAAAACAAAATCTATTGGAACAAAAAACAAATTTTTTAGAGAAACTAAATGAGAAAGAAGGTTAAACATACGACGAGAAACGTTATAAAAAAGGCCACTAAGAGAAAAGGCATACTAATCGCCAAAGCAGCTGCTCGCGAGTCCAATTCAAAGCTTTTTTTCACTCCAGCGTACAAATGTAGGGTGGCCATTAATCCTTGGGCCATATCACCAAAGATAGGAACAATTCGAATCAAGTTAGAAGTGAGAGAATTAGAAACGATGAGATGGGATTTTTCCTCAGCATTCTCCACTCCTAAAAAATTTCCTAAATGTTTCAGTAAAAATTCCCAAAATAAAACCCAAACGAAAGTAAATAAAGGAAATAGAAGTGTTTCCACCACCATCTTAATTAAGAAAAAATAATAACCAGCAAAAGAGGTGTTAATACCTAGTACAGTAAAAAAATCATCATTATCGACAAAGTATTGCCCCACTACATTTGCTGCAAAATTTAACAACATGAGATCAAAAAATGCACGGGTAATGGCAATCAGCCATGAAAAGCTCAAACTTTCCGTCAAAGTTAATCGTTTAATCGGATTAAGTTCACGTCCAGGGAGAGGAATACCAAACCAATAGTAATCATAGATCCGAAATGGATGCATAAAAACGGTTAAATAAGCGTCAATGATTTCTCTCATCTAATAATCTTGCTCAAGCCCTGAAATAGGAGATTTGAGACGTTCCTCGTCCATGTAATAATGTAGCGTATAACGATCCTTAGGATTCATGAATAGTATCTCATCATTTGATTTACTTAGAAACAATTTTAGTTTTCCCACACGTAGTTCAAATAAAGGTCTTCTGATTTTCAGATCACTTGCATCAAAAAACGACACACGATCAGCTTCTGCATAGGGAGAAAAACCAAAGAGTAAAGTATTGAGAACCTGAAGATGCTTCAGGGTTGATTCCTTTAAGTGAATTTTTTCCCGAATAGAGCGCCCTTTATTGGTGGCAGTATAGAGGAAGGAATTCTTTGAAGGAAAAATAATTTGAACTTTGACTTCGTCCTTCGGTATTCCTGACTTAGAGAATAGTGTTTTATGCCAGAAATCCATTTCATTCATGAGAAAAACATTTTCTTTTCCAAGAGGTAATCGAACCCAGAATGGTTCCTGATTTTTCTGCCCATAGAATCCTGCTTCACCGTTGATGGCCTGACAAAGATGAAAGGATGT
>JBEIOQ010000058.1:0-14686 GCA_040377495.1 Halobacteriovoraceae bacterium | reverse complement strand
GATAAAACTTTGAGAAGTTTAAAAATGTCTGAGTTCGATAAAGAAATGGCAGAAGTGAAAAAATATTACGATGAAGATAAGGAACAACCTGAGATCAAAGGTCTAAAGGTGAAAAGCCTGACTGCTTCTGGTAAACAGAAGAGCAATAAAGATAAGGTTAAAGAGTATGAAGACTCTTTGAAAAAGGACGCTTACCTGGAAGAATCCTTTGGTATTCTGGCCGACATGACAAAAGCATAATCAAATAACCCCTCGAAAGAGGGGTTTTTTATTTCATTTGGAAAAGGGGATTGTTGACTAATAAGCTCAGGACAGGTTTTGTCTCAACCATCGAAAAGATTCACCGATAAGGTAAGAAGTAGGAGATGATCATGAAATACGTTCTATTCCTTTCTCTATTAAGTGCTTTCTCAATCAACGCTCAGACAGTTCCCACTGGATATCCTACAGGGGGATTTATTGATGAGACTGGCGGAACAGGTGAGAGTGCAGGCTTAGCGATTAAAAAAGCAGCTGTAAGTGACCATTGTGAAGCTCTTGAGCAAGAGCCAGCGGGGCTCGTGGTATGGCATGATGGAACAGGAAAATCACATGGCTGTATTACTGAAGACGATGCAAAACAATTTCATAACTACTGCAACAAAGGAATTGTCACTGCCACAGCAGCGAAAGAAAATTTAAAGAAACGTTTTACTGGCATTCCTAAAAATGCTTGTAAGATGTTTATGGACAAAGAAGAAGCTAAGAAGGTGAACAGCTCTGCTCGTAAGGCAGGTCAAAATCTTCGCAAATCAACTTCTCCTTCAGCTAGTCCATCCACTGGATCACAGATTAAACAAGAGTAGACTTGACCTTTGATAAACAAATAGCCCCTCCTCGGAGGGGCTATTTGTTTGTAACCACTTGAAAATATTGCAATTTTTGTTTTTGTAGCCAGTATGTTCCATTTTATGTCACATATTGGATTGAATAATCCGACATGTATGTTACAATTAGTGTCACATACTGGATTAAATATGGACGTTTTAGAATTAAAAACAAGGATCTCAACCAGAATCTTTGATTACCAAAGATTGAAAACGGCCATTTCTGATCAGGTCAACGAAAGACGTTACATCGGTTCTCTCATGAGTAAGGGCTATCTCATACGCGTGAAAAAAGGTCTCTATCTTTGGAGTAAAAAACTCGATAGCACACTTTACTCCAAAGAAACTCTCGCCAATCTTATCTATGGTCCTTCCTATGTTTCACTGGAATACGCACTCGCTTTTTATGGACTAATACCTGAGAGAGTTGAAACGGTGACTTCTATTACGGCAAAAAAGAAAAAAGAATTTTCTACTCCGATAGGAAATTTCGTTTATGAGTATTTGCATGGAGATTCTTTTTCCCATGGACTTCATTTACAAATTTATAACAAAGAACAAAGTTTTATGATCGCGACTCCAGAGAAAGCTCTACTGGATACGATTGCGGTAAGAGTGACCAAAGAAGATTTTCAAGGTAGCGTTCGAGATTTTTTAGAGCAAGATCTAAGAATCGAATGGAGTGAGTTTTTAAAGCTAAATCAAGGGCAAATTATGACCTGGGGTCAACACTACAAGGCCCAATCTGTAAAAGAGTTTTTACGCAGACTTCAAAAGGAGCGTAAATAATGGATCATATTATTTTACAAATGTTAGAAGAGTATGAGTGCGAAACCGCGCTTGATTACGAAAATGCTTTAAAAGAAATTATGCAGGAAATTGCTTTGCTAGGATTATGGCGGGCCAAGTTTTATGAGCACGCTCTTTTTTATGGAGGTACTGCTCTACGCATACTCTACGGTTTGCCCCGTTTTTCAGAAGATCTGGATTTCTCTTTATTGAAACCAAGTGAGAAATTTGATCTGACCGAATACCATCAAGCGGTCCAAAAAGAGTTAGAAGCTTTTGGTTTCAGAGTGGATATTGCGGGCAAAGAAAAAAACATCGAAACTCAAGTAGAGTCAGCTTTTATCAAAGCAGAAACCAAGATTCATTTTTTAAAAATCAAGGCCCCTGAAGAAATTGTGGATCGTATTCAAGGGACACAAAGTTTGAAAATCAAATTAGAAGTCGATACTAACCCTCCCGGTGATCATGGTCTAGAGGTCAAAGATTTATTCCGTCCTATTCCTTTCCAAGTGAAAACTATGCCGATGAGTGATCTTTTCGCGGGAAAAATGCATGCGGTGCTGGCGCGTAGTTGGGGAAAAAGAGTGAAGGGAAGAGATTTTTATGATTATCTCTGGTACCTCCGCATGAAAACACCGCTCCATCTTAAGCATCTGGAAGCTCGTTTACGACAGAGTGGCCATTTGGAAGAACAAAGGGCCTTTACTCCTGACTATTTTAAAAATATTTTAAATATAAAATTTCAAGAACTTAATATTGAGAAAGCAAAGGCCGACGTAGCTCCGTTTTTAAATGAACGCGAACTTGCGTCTATGCAATTATGGACAAACGATTATTTTATTAAAACAATTAATATGATTGAAATTATCTAAACAAAGGAGTGTATTATGAAAAAATTGAGTCTTATTATCCTGGCGCTTTTAATGGGCTGTTCTAGTAAACCCAAACAACAAAATGTCGTGATAGAGAATCAATGTAAAGTCTACACTGAGTCATTACAGAAAGTGGTTGGTCCCAATACTGATAGCCACAAACAACATGAGTTTTCATTTATTCAAGATGAAGCACAAGCTTTAGTGGCGATGGATAGTTTGAATCTTAAGATGTCGACTATTAAGAATGATATTCGTAATTTGAAAGATATTCTTTCTAATTGTACGGAAGAAAGAATGCAAGCGTATAAAAACAGAGTGGATCATAATGCTTGTTATCCAGAATTTTCAGAATATGTTTTTCTAAAAGCTTTGGCTTGGGGAACAAAAGATTACAACTGGGCGAAAACCACCAAAGACAAAGCCAAGGCGGTGATTAATAATTATTTATTATCGGTGGCAGAAGGCGAGACAAGTCTATTACAGATGAATATGGCGATTGATCTGGCCCTACTTATAACTGAGATGGGATACGCACCTAAAAGAAATGCAGCGGAGTTAAAGAAGTATTCTCAAGAGATGGCGGCTTTTACCAAAAAAATGGGTGAAGAGTTCAAACAAAAAGGCAGCTATAAAATGAGTTGCCCCAGCATGAATCCCATGAACGACGAGTTTGCTTATAGTAATGAAATGGCAGCTAAGTTAAAAAAACTACTGACGAAAAATAATTAGTGCAATTGTTTCAACAAAAGATCGCAAACAGCCTTTAAATCCTCAGGATTTAGAGGCTTTTGCATCGTCGTATGTATTTGTCTTCCCACTACATTTAATCCAATATGGGCCAACTGAATTCTCAGATGGGGAAGAATATACATTCCACCACCGCTGTGTGTGGCAAGGGCTGCTGATTTTCCACTAAAGCTTTTTCTCCAATCTTTTGTCGCGCGACTGACCCAAGCAAAAAAATTAGTTAGGACAGGAGGGGTCCCACCATTGTATTCCGGACTGACAATAAAAAATGCATCAGCATTGAGATGATTTTGAAAGGGAGCAATAATAGTGGCAGGTGGATTGGCAGCTTCAGCTGGAGTCGAATACATCGGTAGATTTAATTCCACCAGATTAAGAATGGTACATTTCACATTATTTTGATTTAAATAATCCTGAATTTTTTGTGATAACACTAAATTTTGCCCTACACTGGCACAGAGGATACAAATTGATTTCATAAAGACCTCACATAGATGATCTTTATGCTAGCAACAATTATTCAGGAACAAAATACGTTAATTTTTCTTTTTTAGGATTAGGAGAAAGCGGACTAATAGGCTCTTGGTGAAAATAACCTTCAATCTGGCCTTTCGCAGCACCATTCCAGAGGATATATTGTCCCCGCAGGTTCTTTTTTCCCTCAATGATGACCCAAGGAACTCCGAGATAATAGTAACGCCATAGACGGACATTAAACAATCTCTTCCAGAAACTTAAAGGTGCAATGGTGATCTTGGGTAATTTATGGATCGAGTTTTCTTCTAAGTAAAGTTCTATATATGCTTTACGCTGGCGGGCAAGATAAAGTGGATATAAAAATATTCGATAAACTAAGACTAAAATAGAAGATATGATCAAAAGTAAAAGATCAAGAGGCAAATCGTAGAAGAAGTCATGAGTTACCCAATAAGCGTCTTCCAAGGAATGTAAAATAAGAGGTTGCAAAAGGCTTACTTTATTCGTTTGAATTAAAGCATTTTTTAAACGATAGGAATGGTCATAACTATAAATCAAACCATGTTCTGGTTTAAATGTATTTGCTCCCAATAAGCTCAATTTTAATTTTGGATTCAGTCTCCTTTCCGCAATCAAACGATAGAGATCATCTTTCGTTACAAGGATCGTAAGTTCTTTTCCTTCATTGGTAAGAACTTTTACATCATAGTAAAGAGAAGAGCTATTTTCATCGATAATTTCTTCTAACTCATTCGCTTGGCTGGCAATGGAGACGATTTCTTCTCTAGGAAAGGCAGCGGATTCCTGCACAATTTTCTGATAAGATTGGTGAACATTAGAAAGACCATAGAAAGTAAAAGCTAAAACGAGAGCATAAACGGCAAGGATAATGATTAGAGTATTTTTCGCAAAATAAAAAATTCCTGAATGAAGGACGCGGTGATGTCCAGAGATGTTTTTTAGAGTAGTCGGATGTAATCGTTTGTAGTTACTCATGAGACTATTCTAAACGAAGGGTGTAATTCCATTTAAGAAAATTGTCTACTTTTACGACAATTCAAGTAATTAGTGCTTCAGGTGTGATACAGGAAGTGACGAAAATTTGAGGCAATAGTGAGTCCGCTAAGTGAAGCTTAGCGGACTCAGATATTTCTTAATGAAGCTGAAAATCTAACTCAGTCATTTCAGGTGTTGAAGGTGAGTGTACATTCTGTGCTTCCATCACCAGTATAATGATAATAACAATCGCTACGATTACAACGAAAGAAACCAAGGTTTCGATGGCGTAGTAAATGAAGATTGCGAGGGCTGCCTGAGGCCCAAAAACGATGGCAATGATAATCAACGCTACCACGCTTAAGATTTCATACATCCAGTCATCAACGTTACTATCTGCTTGTCGTTTATCTTGAATTTTCTGCTTTAGGTTTTTAAGGAATTTTTTAACTCCACCGGCAAACTTAACTTGATTCATGATCTGTTCTTTCAGAAGAGCTCTGTTCTCAGGATTAGAGTTGAGTGCAATAAGTTTTTCCTTGGTCGTCATGTTAGACGCATCCATCTGCGCCACTTCGTTTTTAAGGGCTTCATGGTGCCCCTTCATGATCATATTTTTAGTTGATTGGTACTTCTTTTCCGCTTTCTTTTCGCTCATACGGAAAATCTTGCGGTTCATTTTCTTTTCAAGCGAGATAAGCTTTTTATCCAATTTTTTTTCAAAGGTAGAGATTTCCATCTCGGCTTCTCTTGAATCCAGCATATTTTCTAATTTTTGGATATCTTGCTTGGTGATTTTTCCTTCAATCATGCCACCATTATCTTCAGTTGCAATGGCTGGCATAGAAGTGCAAATTAATGCAATTGAAAGCAAGGCATTTAATACAATTCCGTAGATTTTCATAAGTCTCCTTAGGCTGTTACATATTAGTGAATTGATCTTAACCAAGATAAAAGTTCATAGCATTGATTTTTGTCAATGCTATGAACTTTTACAGACTCAATAGGCTAGTTTTGGGCAGGGACTTATCGATATAAGACAGTAAAAAGATAGCTCTTTAAACGTTTTTCATTAGAATTCGCCTTCATCTAAATATTTTATGAGCATATTGGCATTTTTAAACCAGAGATTTTCAATGTAGTAGTTTGAGTTTTTAATTTCCATACTGCCATCTTTCTTGAAAAGATTATCTGCTACACTAAGGAAATGATTATTCCATTCGTGCATTTTGGCTAAATATTTCTTTTGCTTAATGTGGTAAGTTGCTGCATATGTTACGACGTCAATTGGGGCGATAATCAAAAACTTCGGGACGGTAATTAAAGGGATGTATATGATGAGTGCCCATACAGGAAGTTCTGGCGTATTTTGTATCTCTTCTTTTGTCCAACACATCCAACAAGCAAAATCTTTTTCTTTTCGTATTAGGTTCATTAAATCAAGATTATATTCATAAAGGAAATCTTCATTTCGAAGAGCAGCGGATGCGTTCTCTAAAAATGAATAAGGTAATCTTCGAGGGAAATGATAATCTGATTCATAAATAATATGGTTATTCGTGTCCACCCCATTTTTCTTCGAGTATGTATGAATAACTGGTTGAATTTCTAAGCATTTTTCTTCCAGAAATTTAGAACAGTGAAATTGGAAGTGTTTAAATCCTTCATAGGTAATTCCATTTATAACAGATGTTGTATGACCATAGATTGTCCCCCCCACAGGTTTAAAATCGGCATACTTAATTGAACCGGCCTGAACAAAATTTGAAAAAATTAATAGAATAAAACTGGCTAAATACTTCATAAAAACTCCTTTGTTGCCCAGATTTTAAACTTAAAGGGTTTCCAGTGGGCGGCAAAATGATGAGCTTAGAATGTTCGTAAAGGTATATTTTTAAAAAGTTAATTTAGAGAAATAAAAAACCCACCATAAAGGTGGGTTCATTTATTTTTGGAGGAGACGGGCGGATTTGAACCGCCGGTTTTACAGTTTTGCAAACTGCTCCCTTGGGCCACTCGGGCACGTCTCCAAAGCTTAAATTTGGTTAGAAAGCCTATGAATTTTCGCGAATTTAGGAGATAATGTCAATATGGAAACTGGTTTTAAAACACACGTCTTTATTTGTACTCATGAGAAGGTTGGTAAGCCTTCTTGCGGCGCCAAAGGTTCAGCACAACTTAGAGACGAATTAAAGGCCATGACGAAGGGTCTAGGTGAGGGTCTAAGGGTCAATGCCTCAGGTTGTTTAGGACAATGCGAGCAGGGCATTGCTTGTGTCATCTACCCCGAAGGCGAATGGCATTTAAATTTAACAGTGGAAGATAAGTCCGATTTATTTTCGTTGATAGAAAAAAAGATGAAAGTCTAAAGTGCCAACTCTCTCATCACATTATGGATTTTGAATTTTGTCAGTGTTCGTTCATCTTCAGGAATCACATCATCCACTGAATCAAATAGAGCATTGATCAAACCAACACGAATACTGTCGCGTAAATTCTTTTTGGTGGTGGCCTGAACTAAAAGTTTATGAAAAGTGTTTTCTCCGAGTTTCATTTTTAAATCCATTAACAGTTTAAAAGTAAAACTACTTTGCGCCATCATCGGGGCTTCCAAATCATAACTATACTGTTGAAATTTTCGTGCATCTTTTCCAGATAATCCACGAGAAAACTTTCCGCCTTTATACATGAGCTTATGATAGTTGGTCATTAGACCTGCAAAGTAATTGGCATAACCTTCCACCACCGCATTGAATTCAAACAACGGTAGACGATCCGAAAACGCAATGTGCGCGTACTCGTGATAAATTATTTCAGGAAACATTACTGCATCCATATTTATTTTTCGTTTTATCTTTTTAGAAACAAGTTTTACTACTCGAGGAAGAATTTCCAGCACACCAATCGAAACCGCCATGGTAATCAAGTGAGTGCGATAGTCCACTTTTCCAAAATCCCAATACACGCTGGATAAATCACGCGCCATTTGTGTGGCTGAGTTGATGGCAATCGACTCATAAAAAAGGTTACGCACTTGAGGATCAGTCAAAACATCCGCCGTTAAATAAACAGCACTGTCCAATTTAATGGTTTTGGCCGGTCTAAACCACATCTCAGGTCCCCAAGCTGGTTCCTTTGGGCTACGACGATCATCTGAGGCAGGAACACTAAGAGCGTTGTTATAATCGGCTTTGCTTTCATCGCGAATAAAGTGAGAAGCATCATCATAAAAATTGGTGTGTTCCAAGCGAATGATCACTTGAGGCAGAGACTGCACATGGTTGGTCTGAAAATTCTTAAGATAAAAAGCACGAGCTAGACTGGCATGATAATAAGCGTGAGCTGCTTTTAAACCATATAATTCATCATCAAAGCGGATTGGCTTGTCGTCCATCCCCAGTACAACTTTAAAAAAGTTCCCTTCGACTTCTTCCGTATTTTTTAAATCGGTCAGGATTTCAATGGATTGCTCTAAACGACCATGGTTTTCCTGGCGCACATAAACGGTCGCTTCTCTTTCTACTGCTTGAACGGTCCCCGCTAGCAGCGAAAGACTAATCAAGAATGTCTGAATTGTCTTTCTTAGCATGGTTTTGTCTCTGTGTTTCTATAATCGCTTCCGCTAGAATTACTGGAATCGCAATCAATGGCCCTACGCCCGGAATCGCCATCAGCGCAGCTTTTCCGATAATAAGAGCAATCTTTCCGACTTTTTTCCATTGTTCAACTTTCTTTGGGTCTCTTAATTCTTCAAACTCAAGCAGAGCAGTCATTTCTTTCGCATTAAAATAACCTGCTTCCATCGCCGAAGCGAGAAGATCAGTGTAGTTCGGGCTTAAGCCTGCGAACAGACCACCTTGATTTTTTTGTTTGTCTACTTCGTGGCGGACAATTTTAATCGCGAGATTATATTTCCCAGTATAACTTAAATCCATCGGGGGGAGATCTTCTGTGCCATCGCCATCAAAGTCAAAATTGATGGTCACTGATTTCGCATTCATGATTTGCGAAGCACGCTTAATCAGGTCAGCCATCCAAGTAATTTGTTTGTCGCTATAAAGGAGGTATAAACGCTGTCTTGGTGTAAGACCGGTGAGTTTTCCTACTTTCATACGGAAATCAACACCTGTCATCGGGTTATATTCAAAAGGAGTATAAGCATTGTCTGGATTATTCAACTCGCGCTGAAGATTCATGAAATAGAATTTTTGTTCGATGGTAATCAAGTCGAGGGCATACTTCGAATTTTTTAAAGCGAGGTAAGATACGTCATCAAGTATATTCTCTGCGCGAAGTTTCGCCAACAACACTTTCTTTAAAAATTTTTTACAGTCGTAAAAAACGTTACGGAATTGATGTTTGCATTTTTTCTCTTCACGCTGGAAAAACTCTTTGGCCTCCAGCATTTCGTGAAATTCTTTATTGGAGAATGGCTTTAAAAAATAGTTTTTAAGGTCTTCTTCTATGACTTTGATTTCTTCGGCAGAGAAGCGTTCATTGGCCTCTTTGAGCAGTGCCTTTGCGATCTTAGGTTGGTCTCCATCACGTAAACTACGGAACGGGTTTTCCTGGGCCATTACACCCCAAGAAAATAGGCTTAAGAATAGTAAATAAGCGATTCCAATGTTCATCATAGCTTGCCTGTAAGGACTAAATAAGAGCAATACGATGGCCCATATTAAGCCATAACCGGGGAAAAGTGGGTCATCTCTGTAAAATCTATAGGTAGTTCCATTTAGCTCAAATCTTGGTAGACGAATGGGCTATCACAAAGCTATAACCCACCACGTTTACGTCTTTTAAATGACCGTTTTTATAATCGTTTTTCATAATGAGGAGAAACCATGAAGTTCCTATTCGCTAAGTCTCTCAGTATTGTTTTGAGCCTCTCTATTTTAGGTTCAACTATTACTTACGCACCAACTGCCGCTGCAGAAGAAGTGCAATTACAAAGTTTTTCTGAAGTGGTGACAGAGATGAAATATCTCTTGGCCAACCAACTGGTTAAAACTGAAGAAGCAGTAACTCTTTTCGGAGCTAAAATTGCCAAGCTTGCAGACGCCAAGGTTAACGTTCTAGCAGAAGCAAAAGCTTATGCTCTTGCGACAGCAAAAAGCACTGCCGAAGCTAATCGTATTAATGCTGAATTCGATATGGGTGTAAAACAAATTGAGTTGATTAATAAGAAAGCTGAAAAAGATGCGATGATGCTTTCTCAAGGTGATGATATTGACGAAGTAAAAGTTGCCGCCATCATGAGAAACGCTCGTGGACGTATAAATATCGTGACTAACGGTCTTATGCTTTCAGTAATGAAAAGTGCAACAGGCGCTAACTTCTTAGGTTGTTCTGAACTGAACGCTAAAGCATGGGTTGGTATCGGCTTAATCGTACTAGGAACAGCGATTACTGTAGTAGGCTTAACTCAAGCTCTTATGACAGAAAAAGGCATTATCCGTCGTCACGACCGCGCTCGTAAACGTGTCAACCGTAAGATGGATAAACAAGATGCGATCATCGTGGAAACAGAAGCTCGTTTAATAAAAGAGAAAGCGGAACTTGAGCCACAAATTGCTTTCTATCAAGACCTTCAAAACCAAGGTGTGGAATATTATACAGACGATAAAGGTCACTATTGGAATGTTAACGATCGTTTGTCTCAATTACAAACGGACCTTTACTGGTGTAACGAAGAATTAGGGAACATCGATCACTACTGGTGGGAAGACAACACTGACCGCTACTATCAATTACAAGACGTAGATGATAGCCAACGTGAAGCGATTGAGAATCTCTCTAATACTCATACTATTGGTTACATCATGACGGGAACTGGGGCTGCGATCCTAGCTGCTGGTGTAGTCACAGGGTCCTTAGGTATTAAGTCTTGCCGATAATCTTTTAGACCATATATCAATAAGAAAGGGCCCTAACGGGCCCTTTTTTCTGTCTACTCTTTTTACACCCCATAAAAATTCTACTGCCGTACCCCATCTGTACCTCCAAAACCTTTATAATGCCTTCAAACGATGAGGTTATTTATGAAGTTCATGCCGATCCTTTTATGTCTTTTTTCTCTAAGCTCTTTTGCTCAATATAATGAGCCCAACCTACAACCTGGACAAACCAAAGAGCTGTTTAAGACGGAAATCCAACTCGGTGGTGAGTATCTTACTTCTGAAAACCTAACCACAGTGGTTCCTAACGGTAAAGAAGGAGCAGTTCGCTATACTGCTGTTTTCAATGAATCAGGAATCAAAATTGGGAATCAGGAATTTAGTGCAAAACTCCTTCCATTAACGGTGAAGTTAAGTGTGAATGGTGATGATAACTGGGATGAAGCCAATCTTAAAACTATGGCCCACAGAATTCGTGGTGAAGTGGCAAGATTTTTTTTCCAACCAGAGGGAACAGATCTATTCATGAACGTGGGAACCATTGCATTCGATTATAAAAAATTTGGACCTCAAGCCAATCACCCATCAGGAGTTGAAGTAACCCAAATGGATGTGGCCGACTTAAATATTGGTTACCGTATTCATAATGAAGATGGAAAATGGCAAATTATTTTCTCCGGATATGCCGCAGTCCAAATGGTGAACGTACACGATAACGACTTTATCGATCATAACAACCAACTTCTAGGGAAAAACGTTGCAGGATCTTATGGTCTTTCTATGTGGGGGGAAGTGGCCGATATCGGGACTTTCAACATCTCTTGGTATAATCAATTGGCCAAAATGGACACTCGCGATTTTAATCCTGGAGATAATCTAACTTGGAGTCACCACAATATTACGGCTGGTTTTGATCTGAGTTTAGGGAAGATCATTCATGAAAAATTAGCACCAATAAGCCTAACCATGAAATACACTTACAATTTAGCCACTTTTAATGATAACCAGCCAGGAATGAAGCCGGTACAAATGCAACAGACTGGAACACAAACTTTTGAAGTCGGAATTAAAGTTAACATCGGTGGCTGGAAGAAGAAAAAGAAACCAGTTCCACAAGTCGGCTGGTAATTATTTGATCACTGCTCGTTGGAAAATAAAGCGCTTCCCACGTTTAACAGCATTACGATCAAGAAACTCTCTATAGTCTTCAAAATCAGGTTTTTTGGTTTTGAAAGTATCCATTTCTTGAGCTCTATCCCAAGTTCTTAAACGTTGAAAAATAATCCAGCGGTTAACCACCGAGCCTTTCCAGTTTTTGGTAAATTGACCTTTAGGATCTCTATTCTCGTAAGACTCCACAATATCCCATAGAGCAGGAGTAATTTCGGTGAAATAAGGATTCAAGCTTCTAAAATCTTCAAATTGATTTGGATTTGAAAAATCTGTATTAATGTCAATTAAAGTCAAAGCAATGTCATAAGTGATATGAGAATTCATTCCCAAAAGTAAATCAAGAGGACGAGATTGTTTTCGGTCAGCATGATAAGAATCGAAAGTTAATCTCCAAACTTGTGGCATATTTTCGAAATCACCGATTTCATATTGATAAAAGGCCATACGGTAACGTTCAGCTGTTCCCACCAAGAGGGTAATATACCAAGGTAGATCCTTGAATTCTTGCTTCTCAGGTAATCCAAACAACCCTTCAGTCAAATACCAGTACACATCAAGGAAGACGATACGGCGATCGTTGTTCTCGAGAAGACAATCATGCATTTTTCTGAAGGTTGTTAGAGTTGAACTTTTATCCGTGAATTTATTACGAGTTATGTCGGCCAAGGTAGTTGCTTGCCCATCAATAATACACTTTGTTTCAGCAAAAACGTCAAAAGCTGTAATACTTAAAAAGAAAACAGCACTGAAAATAACTTTTGTAAAATTGCGTATAATCATAATGGATGGGCTTATACGAATTTCTGCTTTGAAAGGCTACTTGATCTTAATCAGCAATGTAAAAGTTACCCATACGTCCTATCGTGATTCCAACTAGTTCTTAAGGTATCTATAGAACTAAGCGTGTAACTCACTGAAGATATGATTAAACATAACATCTTGATAGGTTTTCAAAGAGTATGAAGGAGTCACGCCCATCCATTCTTTGATATGTGTGTCTTCTTGCTTCTGTTGCAACCACTTAAGAATGCATGACTGACGAAGTGATTTTGGCGTCAGGATGATTTTAAGTTTTTTACGTAATTCTTCGAAAACAATTTCAAGTCCACGAGGAGAAAGTCCTCCAGAAAGAATACGGTATGGATTGGCATTGAACAGTAGTTCGTCAAAAGGCATATTTGATTTTTTACATTGAGCCTCTAAGGCCTCATTATACTCTTTGAAGAGAGAGTAGAAGTGACTTGGAATGGGAACAGTGTATGGATCACGTTTTACCGGAGTAATTAACACTCTCATTTCATCTTCTTTTAAAAGAATTTGAGAGCGAGATAGTTTCGCCAGATCAGATACTTTTAATCCTGCTCCGTAAATGAGTGCGATAATGACTTTATTTCTCATGGCGATCATTCTTTCGATATCTGTTCCACGCTTAGACTCTTCTGTCAGGTGATCCCAAAGCACACGCACATCCTTATAAGGAGTCGGTTTTGGGATATCTAAAAACTTCGGGCTAGTGGGAAGTTTTCTCATCGGATTATCTGTAAATAAATTTTTCGTTATAAGATAGTCGAAGAAAATGCGCACGGTTTGGACACGACGACGGCGAGAGTTATCCGAGGTATACTTTTGATCGAGATATGTGCCGTATTCCATCACTTTAGGAATACCAAAGTCTTTAAGAATCAAGTTCTCTTGTTTTTTGATAAGAAAAGCTTTAAAGCAGTCTAGGTCTGTTTTATAATTCTTAATAGTATTAGGGCTTTTGCCTTTAACTTTCAATTGTTCTAAGAATTCTGATTCCAACGTGTTTAAACTAAAGTCGTGAGCATTCATCGCCAATACCTGCAATTAACATTTAAGAAAGTTTAAGGGTGTGTAAAAGATACCTGATTACAAACCCTTAATCAACAAAGCTTTGCCAACTTAAATCACCCAGGGTATACCCCGTTCACTAACTTTGTTTTGGACAAGATAGCAGACGACCTCCCAATGAAAACAACGAATTTAGAGACTACTCTAAACAAACTTAATTACACCTTCACTAATGACCTCCTTTATAAGGAAGCGGTCACACACTCATCTTATAAAAACGAACATAAACAAGATGTTGCTCGCGACAATGAACGCCTAGAGTTCGTTGGCGACACACTGCTTAATAGCTTTGTGGCCCTAGAGTTGAGCCAACTTTATCCTGATATGAAAGAGGGAGAGTTGTCTAAATTGCGTAGCAGTTTAGTGAACGAGTCCTGCCTGTATGAAATCGCTGTGCATTTAGAAATGCAGAAAACTTTAAAGGTAGGACGAGGGGAAACGGAGCTGATGTTGCAAGGTCAGAAGTCAATTTTGGCAGATGCTTTTGAAGCGGTGGTTGCGGCCATCTACTATGATTCAGGTTTTGAAGCCACATATGCTTGGTTTGTTAAAACGGTGAAAAACTTTGATCCAAAATTCTTTGATCTGGAAAAATTAAAAACATTCGACGCCAAAACAAAACTACAGGAGCTCACACTGAAAGAGTGGAAGGTACTGCCGAATTATACCGCCAAAGAAGTGAAGAAAGAAAAAGAGCTTTGGTTTGAAGTGGAGTTATGGGTGAAGGATCAGATGTTTGGTCCGGTCTCTAACCGCTCTAAAAAAGAAGCGGAGAAAATTTTAGCAGAAATCGCTTTAGATAAATTAAGTAAATAAGCAAAACAAAGGAGTTTTGAATGTTAATTGAAAATCAGTACATGCACAACAAGTCCATTATGGTGGCAGTGCTTGGTGCTCCCAATGTAGGGAAAAGTTCTCTTATCAATCATCTGCTTGGTTTTGACTTAAGTATTGTGACGAATAAACCACAAACAACTCGTAACCACTTTCACTG
>JBEIOQ010000074.1:0-12470 GCA_040377495.1 Halobacteriovoraceae bacterium | reverse complement strand
CTACCTCCACTGAAAGCCATACACTTGGTCTATCCTCAAAATCGAAATTCCGGTACTTAACTGAACAACAAGTTCAAAGCATGGATTATACTTATTTAAATGATCTTTACATGGCGGTCAGAAAGTCTAAAGCGACAGACCAGGAACTATCCATGTGGATGAATACTTTGGCGCAAGGCGGGTCGAGAGAGGGAGTTTACCGTGCTCTGGTACTTGATGGGAAATATGCCGCCTTAGAAGAACAACCTTCAACACTCAACCCTAAAGTCATAGATTTCACTGTTAAATTTATGGAAAAATATTTGGCGCAAAAAGTAAAATCTAAAAATCTTGAGCCTCTTAATATTTACTCTTTAAAAAGAATTGTAACAGAAAAAACCCTCGATACTTTTGATGAAATCAAAAAGAAACCCGATGATTTTTATAATTGGTATTCACTGATGCAAGCTGAGCTTGCGAAAGATTATGCACAAAGTTTAAAGGGGAAAATGGCCAAAGAAGCTGATGCCTTAAAACATAAACAGTGGGCGCAAGAAATGCCAGAACAACACCTTAAGTCAGAGTTGATTTTAAAACTGCATACGGTTTTAAACTCACTTATTTAAAAAAGGGATTTTCTTCTGTCGTAAGCGAAAGGAGCAATCTTTCCACTCCCAAAGCAATTCCAGCAGATTTAGGTAACCCTTTTTCCAAGGCTTGATAGAGGACATTGGCTTCAGGAAGTTCATATCCATACAGATTCTTTTTCTCTTCTTTTTGTTGTGAAAAGCGCTTTTTTTGCAGTTCGATGTCGGTGAGTTCATTAAAACAATTACAGAGTTCTACTCCGTGAAGATAGATTTCAAAACGCTCACACACTCGTGGATCACTTTCTTTTAAAGTCGAAAGCGCAGCTAGATGGTGTGGAAATTCATACAAAAGGAGATAAGGACGATCTTTTAATTGAGGTTCTATCTTGTTGAGAAAAAGTAGAAAATAGTAATCATCCCAGCTCATGGAAGCAGTCTCTTTAGGGAGAGGGATATCAGTATAATTTTTTTGAATATAGTTTCTTAAATCCTCTTTGTTCAGGAGTGTTAAAATATCCACTTTTAAATACTGTTGAAATAATTCTTGGATGGTTAGACGTTCAAACTTGAGATTAGCTATTCCCGGTTTTAGTGAGGCCTTCGATTTTTTTAATTGTTGCACGCAAAAAGTAATAAGCTTTTCACAGTCATCCATGATTTGTTCATAGCGAGCATTCGTTCGATACCATTCCAGCATTATGAATTGAAAGCGATGATGAGGAGAGTTTGGTTCATCTCTAAAACAATAGGAAAGGTTAAAAATTTTTTCAAACCCCAGACTAAGTAATTCCTTCATATGAAATTCAGGAGAAGTATGTAGATAATAATTTTGGATATTTTTTTGATGAACAGAGTAGAGCGCAAAAGGGTGGATATGGGTTTCCATTCCGGGATTTTCTACTGCAGGAGGAGTCATAACATCCAGAAAATTTTCTCCTCGAAAATAATCTCGAATTGCCTGTAATAAATGGAACTGCTGAAGTAATCTTTGTTGCATATGATTATGGATATCCACTTTTTCCGTGAGTTTTGCAAGCCTGTTTTTCCTCTGACGGAAGAAGAAGAGTCATGTCACGGAGTTATGGTGGCTGTGATTTTTAAGGATCAGCTTTTATTAGTAAAACGTTCCATAACGATGCCTTCCCATAAAGGACAAGTCGCACTTATTGGAGGACATCGTCATAAAGATGAAGCTTTTCCGTTGGAGACGACTAAGCGAGAATTTCTTGAGGAAACTTCATTGCCACTAGAACATTTGCATATCATCGCTAAATTGCCAGTGGTTTATACAGCAAGAGATTATCCCATCCTTCCAATGCTGGCCTATTATCAAGAAAATGAAGAATTTTTACTGAGAAACCTTGCAACAAATGGAGAATGGGAGATCGCGTTTACGGTCAAACTTTCCTACTTATTGAGAGATGATATTTGGATGGAAGCCAACCGAATTGGTAAGGCACAAAGACAAAATTTATTGTTCTGTCCTTTGTCAGAACGAGATATCCATATATTGAGAGGACCTGTGACCTTCCCGCTCATGCTCTGGGGTGCATCGGCCAGAGTAGTCGAGAGCCTAAGAGAACTAATCTTAACAAAATCTTAAAGAGTCTTTTGTTTTCTCCTATAATAAACTGAGTTTGAACAATACCACCAGGAAGGTTGTGCATGTTAAGGCTAATTACACTGATTCTTTATCACTCAGTTGCACACATTATTTTCTCTCCAGTGAGAAAAACGTTGTTTAAACGCTACGACTTGAAGCTATCCAATAAAATGACTCCACGTAATCTTGCAAATAGACTTCCTTTGACTACCCTTTAGTCTCTGAGTATGATTCTGCCTCATCTGAATGAGGAGCTTTCATGAGTGCAGAATATATTTTAATTGGTCTTGCCGCCTTAGTTTTTTTAGCAGTAGGAACCTATCTTCTTAATCGTAAAAAGACGCCTCCTAGTTTACCGACTGAAAAAAAATCTGAAATAAAAGTCGAAACGAAACCGATTGAGTCTGTTGTTTTTCAACCTAAGCTTGAAGAAAAAGTGATAGATAAAGTTGAAGAAAAAATTGCTCCTGCTACGGTTGCTCCTTCAGTGTCTACGTCAAAAAGTTTAAGTTGGTCAGAGCGCTTGATGAAAGGGTTATCAAGAACCCGCAATGAAGTTTTTACAAAGATGGAAAATTTGATTTCATCTAACAAGCTAACGCTAGATCAAATTGATGAGATGGAAGAGATTCTCTATACGGCCGATATTGGTCCAGCTACCGTGGCTGATCTTATTGATGCTCTCAAAAAAGAAGTAAAAACTCGCGATCTGGATCAAGTTGCCCTTAAGCAGTTTCTTTATACGTTCTTAAAAGAGAAGATGGTCGATGTGCAAAGTAAAGTCGATGCGGGACTTTATCAATTTCAATCTCAAGAAAAGAAAACGAAAGTAATCATGGTGGTGGGAGTGAATGGTGCTGGTAAAACAACTACCATTGGGAAACTTGCAACTAAATTAAAAAATCAAGGTGCCAATGTGTATGTTGGAGCTTGTGATACGTTCCGTGCAGCAGCAGTTGACCAGCTTCAAGTTTGGTGTGAACGCTCTGGCGCAACTATGATTAGAGCTAAAGATGGATCAGATCCAAGTGGAGTTGCGTATGAAGCTTTAGCGCAGGCAGTAGCTGCTCAAGCCGATTATTGTATTTTGGATACAGCTGGAAGACTCCATACCAAAACGAATTTAATGGATGAGTTGGCCAAAACAAAAAGAGTGCTTTCTAAGGTGGACCCTACAGCTCCTCATGCTGTGCTTTTAGTCATAGATGCGATTACTGGGCAAAATGCTCTGAAACAAGCTGAAGAATTTAACAAAACATTGAATCTGACCGGTTTAGTTTTTACTAAATGTGATGGATCCGCCAAGGCCGGTAACGCTATTTCTATTGTGAATTCTCTTCAGGTTCCTATCGTCTACATCGGTGTAGGCGAGCAAGTAGAAGATTTGGAGATTTTTAATTTAGACGATTACCTAGGAAGTCTTTTAGGGCTCACTCAAAATGAGAGTATGGCGCACAGCAACTAGTTGACGTAAACCCCTTAAAAAGGTAATCTAGTGTCATATGATTTCGAGCAAGGAAGCCGAATTTGATGTGTTAGGTTTGAGAATCAAATCTACACCTGAAGCGGATGAAGGAAAAATAAGCACCAAAGAGATCGTCGATCTCGTTAACCGTGAGGCCCTGAAAATCAGGGAAAAGTCTCCCGGTTTAGATAACGGTAAAATTGCCATACTACTTGCGCTAGAACTAGCGCAATCAAAGTTGTCAATTGAACGCGACTTAAAGGAATCGGTTTTAGTTCTGCATGAACGTGGAACAAAAATCTTAGAGCTCCTTGAAGAAGTGAATCCTTCCTCTCTTTAAATTCAAATTTGGTCTGTCTAGCGAGGTAAACTAGGTCATGGATAAAACTGTGCTTAGAAAACTCATGTTAGAGCGCTTAAACAATTTAGGCGATCAAGAGCGTGAGAAAAAAAGTTTGATGATTTCAAACATTATCCATGAACAGAAGTTTGCTTCAAATGAACTAGGAGTTTATGCTCCTTTAAAGTTGGAAGTGGACTGGAGCTTGGCCTTTGATCCGACCACGAAATTTTTGTTCGTTGGATTCAAAGAGAATCATGAACTTGGTTTTTATTTAAGTACTAAAGCGGCATTATTGCCGGAACTTAAACACCAGGTAACGTTTTCGGTGCCAGAGAAAAGCCAGGAAGCGACTCCGAAAATCCTTTTAGTTCCAGGCTTGGCCTTCGGACAAAATGGGGAAAGATTAGGGCGCGGAAAGGGCTACTACGACCGATATTTTGAGAATTTTACAGGTTTAAAAATAGGACTGACTTTTCATTGTTGTTTAGAAAGTTGTCTCCCCATGGAAGCTCACGATCAATATGTAGATTGGGTGGTAACAGAAAATGGGATTGTTAAAATAAGGAGTTAAGATATGGCCATGGAAATAATCTTAGCCTCTGCTTTATTCGGAGTTGTCGGAGCAGCAGCGGGTTACGTAATCAGAAATAAAAAAGCACAGGCTGAATTGAAAGCGGAAGGCGATAAAGCAGATTCAATTCTCGCTAAAGCGAAAAACGAAGCTGATAGTATTCGCGGCAATGCTCGCCGTGAAGCTAAGCAGATTGTGAAAGAAGAGCGTGAAGGTTTGGAGAACGAGTTTAAATCTCGTCAACAAGCGATTGTTGAACTTGAAAGAGCTGCAGCTAAAAAAGAAGTAACGCTTGATCAGCGTTTAGAGCAAACGAAAAAAGAACTAGAAAAGATACAAGCGAAAGAAACGGACCTAGATTCTAAAACTAAAAAGACTGAAGAAGAGTTCAATAAATATAAAAAAGTTCATGAAGAGCTTGAAAATAAACTTGCTATTATGAGTGGCTATACGAAAGAGCAAGCTAAGTCAGAATTAATCGAAACAATTAAAGAAGAAGCTAAGGTTGAGGCTGCTCAACTTGTTCGTCGCATAGAAGAAGAAGCAAATGAAGAGGCAGAAAAACGTTCAAAGAGAATTGTTGGAATTGCTATTCAACGTTTTGCGGGTGAGTACGTAGCAGAGAGAACCATTTCTTCAATTGAACTGGCTGGTGATGAAATCAAAGGTCGTTTGATCGGCCGTGAAGGTCGTAACATCCGTGCTTTTGAACAGATTTGTGGTGTGGATTTAATCATTGATGATACACCAGGAATCGTGACGATTTCTTCTTTCAACGTAATAAGAAAAGAAATTGCTCGTATGACTCTTGAGCGCTTGATTGCTGATGGACGTATCCACCCAGCGAAGATCGAAGAGTTTCATGACAAATCAAAAGTAGAGCTAGAAGCACGTTTGCGTGATCTAGGTGAAAAAGCTCAAATGGAAATCGGAGTTCATGGAATTCACCCGGAAATTCTAAAACTGGTTGGTGCTTTAAACTATCGTACTTCTTATACTCAAAACCAATATCAACATGCTCTAGAAGCTGCTTTCTTAGCAGGAAATATGGCAGCTGAATTAGGTCTTAACGTTAAACAAGCTCGTCGTGCTGGTCTTCTTCATGATATCGGTAAAGTGCTTGATGCTTCGGCAGAAGGTTCACACGCTGTTATTGGAGCTGACTTTGCGAAAAAATATGGGGAGTCTCCTGATATCGTACACGCCATCAGATCTCACCATGATGATGAAAAACCTGAATCAGTTCTTGCTCATATTGTAACTGCTGCCGATGCTCTTTCTGGAGCTCGCCCAGGAGCACGTAAAGCGATGATGGAATCTTACGTTTCTCGTCTCTCTGACATTGAAGCAATCGTGAATAGCTTTGAAGGTGTTTCGAAGTCCTATGCGATTTCAGCAGGCCGTGAAATTCGCGTAATCGTGGAAAATGATAAAGTAAGTGATGATAAAACAATTATGCTTTCTCGTGATATTGCTCGTAAGATCGAAGATGAGATGAGTTATCCAGGTACAATTAAAGTGACAGTAATTCGTGAAACCAGAGCTGTTGGTGTAGCGAAATAATTTTTTAAGGTGAGAATGAATAACAAGAAGAAAGAACTTCGTACTTTTTATCTTCTCACCTTTCCTCCACTTTTTATTTTTTCCCTCATTATTCTTTTTTTTGAAACGGATTATTCAGGCTTAGCTTTGTTTGGTTTTGGCTATACTTTTTCTTTAGTCGCTTGGACTCCGCGAGTGGCAGAGCTAGTTCGCACGAAAAAATACCGTCTGAGTTTTTTGCGCTTGAGTTACGCTTTATCAAAGGGAGTTGTAGGAGTTCTGCCGGTCAGAGATAATCCTTATGTAGGATCTGCAGTCAGAATGATTCTGCCGGCTTTAATGATGAGTCTGTTTATTTTTATTTTTCAAGTTCGTTTAGAAATTTATTACGTGATCTTAGGGGCTTTTATCTCGGAGGTATTGTTGCATACTCTGAAACGCTACATTTCTAAAGATATGGTTTCATTTTCGGTATAAATCTTTTTATCCAATTCATATAAGAAATCCACTGCTTCATTTTTCGTTTGGGTGCGCATAAAAGTTCGTTTCATGGTTTCAGCATTTTCAAAATGATCGAAAATAAAACGAGAAACAGACTTTAATCTTTTTAAAATAACTACATCATCTGCATTTTGTTCCTCTAGCGCTTCGAGAAAGCTTAGAAAATATTTCTTCATATAATGTGTATGAATTTGTATGTCGGGTTGGTGAATACCTTGACGATAAAGAGTTGCTAGCCATGGTGTTTTTAATGCTCCACGGGCCACCATTACGGAATGGCAACCAGTATGATCATAGATGCGATCAATGTCAGCTACTGTCCATATGTCGCCATTACCAACGATAGGTATGGCCGCCACTTTCACTGCTCGTTTGATGTAATCCCAGTTAGCAATGCCTTTGTATAGATCATCTCGCGTTCTGGCATGAATCGTGATGGCTTCCACACCTTCGTCTTGAAGTAGGTGAACAATATTTTCTAAGTTTTTATCATCATGAAATCCTACACGGATTTTACAAGTAAATCGTCGAGGGAAGTTACTGCGAATTTTTTTGATAATAATTTTTAAAAGGGAAAGGTCAGTTAGTAAGTATGATCCACCTTTATGGGCCACCACTGTTTTTGAAGGACATCCCAGATTGAGATCGAGCCATTCAAAATTCATTTGTTCTATAGTGCTTACAGTATCCTCAGTGAAGGCCTTCTCGCTTGTCAGAATTTGAAAAATCGTTTTATCTTTCCAAGCTTGCTTTGCATAGGCTAGTTTTCCAAAGTGTTCGAGGATGTGAGATTTAGTGTAGTGACCAGCTGCTGGTACTCTTAAAAAATCAGTGGCCACATAATCCCAATCCTTAAAATTCTTGAGAATCACCAGACGATAAAGCTCATCAGTAATTCCCTCCATTGGGGCGAAGTATAGAGATTGGGGATGGGGGCATAAGCTCATGGCCTTTGGTATACCTTAACTCAAAGCGTCTTTCAAGGAATAAGCTAGTCGAAAAGAGGTGGAAATCCTATAATAAACCATCTTATTTCAAGCTAAGGATTAGACAATGACTCAAAGATTAACGGTGATTAAAGGTGACGGTATTGGCCCTAGTTTAGTGGACGCTACACTGAAAGTATTTGAAAAACTGAAACTCAACTTCCAATATGATTTTGTTGAAGCAGGAATTGAAGCTCATGCAAAACATGGCGAACTTCTTCCTGCATCAACATTGAATTCAATCGCAACGAATAAGATTTGTCTTAAAGGCCCTCTGACGACACCAGTAGGCGAGGGTTTTAAGTCGATGAACGTAACTCTTCGACAAAAATTTGACCTTTATGTAAATTTACGTCCAGCACTTTCTTTTCCTGGTGTTGTTTCCCGTTATGAAAACATTGATTTGATTACTATCCGTGAAAACACTGAGGGGTTGTATTCAGGTGAAGGACAAATTGTCGAAGGTGATCACGCTGAAGCAAAATCAGTAGTCACTCGCCAAGGCTCTGAACGAATTGTTCGTTACGCTTTTGAAATGAGCAGAAAATTAGGTCGCAAAAAAGTAACAGTAGTGCATAAAGCGAATATTTTAAAATCAACATCTGGACTTTTTTTGAAAGTGGCCCGTGAAGTGGCAGCTCAATATCCAGATATACAAATGCAAGAAATGATCGTGGATAACTGTTGTATGCAGTTGGTGATGAATCCTTATCAATTCGATGTCATCGTAACCACCAACTTATTTGGTGATATTCTTTCAGATCTTGCTGCTGGTTTAGTCGGTGGTTTAGGAATGGCACCTGCTGCGAATATTGGTAAAGACATTGCCATTTTTGAAGCTGTTCATGGTTCTGCTCCAGATATCGCAGGAAAAAATATCGCGAATCCAAGTTCAGTTATGTTGGCTGGAGCAATGATGCTTGAACATATGGGGTACTTAAAAGAAGCGAACAAAATTACCACTGCTGTGAAAGATGTGATTAATAAAAAAGATCGTATCACCAAAGATCTAGGTGGAACTTATGGGACTACAGATTTCACTCAAGCTGTATTAGAAAGATTATAATTTTCCATGAAAAAGTTGGTCTCAGTATCGATTGCTATATTTATTCGTGACGTGAATGAGTCAGGATTTCAAGCATGGATGCAAGTCCGCACAGAGGCTGGCCCCATCTTTGGGAAATGGGAATTTCCGGGTGGAAAAATTGAAGCTGGGGAAGAGGCGATAGCTGCCATGAAACGCGAAGTCCATGAAGAAGTCGATTTTTTAATTGATCATCTAAAACACATAAAACTTTTTAGGCTTTATCCATATTTCAATGGTGAAAAAACCATTTGTCTCTTTCCTTTTTTAGTCGAAGGTGCAGTTCCGCCGCCAGGGAAAGGTGAGTGGTTCACTATAAACTATGAAACCAAGTCACAACCACTGGCAGATAAAATTCCGTCAGCTAATATTCCATTAATAAACGATCTTTGTGATTATTTAAAATCATTAACAGGCACAGGAACATACGATCTATTATGGAAGTAATTAAAGATATCTCCGTTTTATTCTTCTTAGTCGTAGCCCTCGGTACAGGACTTTTTAGTTTTCTGGTGGATTCAAAAATGACAGGAGCGGGCTTTGTTCGTTTAATTACCGGTGTCTGTGCGGGATCAGCAGCCTTGGCTTTAATTGTGATTTTGACGAAACCTTTCGACAAAGATTTACTAATTTATTCTCTACTCAGTTTAACTTGTATGGGCTTAATTTATAAGTTTCATAAAGACGACAAAAATTTAGTAATGTTAGGTTTATGGATCTTGCAGAATATCTTTTTGGCCAAATTGATTTATGAATATATTTTAGTTAATCCAGCTTCTGAAGCTCGTCTTGAGTGGTCATTAATTTTTCTTGCGACTTCGGTGATTTACTTTGGGATCGTGAACTATGCCATGATTTTAGGACATTATTATCTTGTGGTTCCGAAGCTTTCTGAAAAGCCACTTGTGATAAGCATGAAAATTACTTGGGTTATTTTGCTCATCAAATTAGCTTTTTCTCTTTATGTAACTTATCAGGCGAGTGATTTTTTTGAAGAAAACACCAATCTAGGTTCTGGTTATATGTTTAACTGGATTATGCTTTCTATGCGCTATTTATGGGGTTATGTGGCCGTAGGAATATTAAGTTATTTTGCTTGGAGACTCTCGAAAATTCGTTCTACTCAGAGTGCTACTGGGGTGATGTATGTGATGGTCTTTTTTATGATTGTCGGCGAGATCATTTCCTTGTATTTGTATCAGCAATTTGGATTATATATATGATGACAGTACACTTAACATGCAAGAATTGTGGTTCTGGGATTAATATCGTTCCTGATTTGAATGCAACGGCGGCCAAGTGTGATGTTTGCTCACATGAGCAAGCGGTTAAATTTAATGAAGATCATATGCATTCAGTAATTCAAGATTGTCCTGAATGTGCTCGTAAAGATTTTTACTCACAAAAAGACTTCAATCGTAAAATTGGAGTGGCCCTATTTGTAATCGCTTCAATTCTTTCTATTTGGACCTACGGTATCAGTTTAATCGTTCTCTACTTGGTCGATTTATTGCTATTTCGTAAGCTTAAATACGTTGCAGTTTGTTATAAATGCCAAGCAATCTTCCGTGGAGCGAATAATATTGAGGAGATCAGGCCTTTTGATCATGAGATGAATGACCGGATTGTCTATAGTGACCATGATTTCCAAGGTAAACCACTAAATCATTGAAATTATAATAATTTTGGACTTCAATGGCCAATTCATGTATAATGGAAAGCTATTATATGGAATCCCTCGAAGTAATCTCTCTCGTCATTTGCTTAATCCTATCATGTTTATTTTCAGGCTCAGAGGCAGCTTTATTGTCTTTAAACGCTGATCGCATAGCTCAGTTAGTAGAAGAAGATAATGCTAAAGGGCATGCACTCAAATTCTGGGCAGACAGGCCAAGTGACGTTCTGACCACTATTCTTATTGGTAACAATTTAGTTAACACGATCATCGCTGCCTTAACAGGTGTTATTGCTGAAAAAATGTTTAATAGCGATGTCATTGCCATCAGTGTGGCTGTTGCAACGATCACAATTCTTCTTTTTGGTGAGATCATACCTAAAACATTTGCTCGTAATCATGGTGAACGTTTTGCTGTTCCTATTATTCTTTTTATACGTATAAGTTATATTATTCTTTACCCTGTCGTAAAAGTTTTCGCATTTATTATTAATTTTATATTAGGCGATAATGCTAAATTGACGGGGAGAGTGATTACAAAAAACGATCTGGAGTTTTTAATTTCTAAAGCGGAAAAAGAAAAAACAATTGATTCTAAACAAATTGATCTTCTTGCTTCAATCTTAGAGTTTCCTAAAATAAAAGTGAAAGACATTATGGTGACAAGAGGAAAGGTTCTCACCATCGATAATGAGTCTAATTTCCGTCAAATTATAGAGTTTATTCGCACTGAAGCTCATTCACGTTATCCAGTAGTGGATGGTGATATGGATAAATGTGTAGGGATTTTGCACGTAAAAGATTTGGTTTACGTGGAAAAGACGGACCAATTTGATATTCGTAAGTATGTTAAACCTCCTTTCTTTGTTTACGAACATATGAAGTTGCAGGCAGTGTTTGATCATATGAAGAGAAAAAAAGTGCACATGGCCCTAGTCAAAGATGAGACGGGTTTAGTGGTAGGAATGATCACCATGGAAGACATCTTAGAAGAGATTGTTGGTCAGATTCAGGATGAACATGATGATGAGGTCCCTGAAGTAACTCTAACTTCTTCAGAAGAAGGCATTATTGTGGATGCGCAAATTAGTTTGCGCGATCTTTATAACGATTATGAAATTGAAATTCCTCTTAATGATAACTACTCAACACTAGCAGGGTTCTTATTAGAGATGTTGGGAAATAATTTTCCTAAGAAGGGAAATATTATTGTTTCTGAGGGATACTCATTTGAACTTCGAAAAGTTGCTAGCAATGAGATTAAGGAAGTGAAAATTCTAGCGGTGGACGGGGAAACTCATATCTTTAATAAAAATGATGTTGAGAACGAAGATGAGAAAGATGGTTCCGAAAACCCCTCCTAAGGCATTGAAAATCAATAGTTTTTCTTATTGTTATCTGAAAAGTTTTTCTTTCAGAGTGATTCTTTTGTGATAAATCTTCCTCCATTATTCAATGGAGGTTCTATGAAAATGTTTCTCTTTTTAGGACTGATGTTAGGAGCGCAAATCGCTTCGGCTCAAGCTCTTCCTCACCTTGATCTGGAAATGAGTTCGGCAGAGTACCGTGTTTATTTACAAAAGAACGCAAAGTTTATGCGCGCAGCAGATGCTCCAAGTATTGCGAATGCACTTAAACTGGGTGAACGTTTATCGAAATGGATTGAGACAGAAAATAAAAATCGTCCAGTAGCTCAAGCCATTCGCTTAACTTCATCTGGAACAAGACGTGGTATTCCGATTGATAAGCCAAGTATTTATTCAGAAAAGACAGTGGAAACAGATACGGTAACTCTTTTAAATGAAATGCCTGCAGAAATGAAAGAAGTCATTTTAGGTACTTCAGCTTATCCCCCAAAACTTCCGGTAACAGATGACGTTTTTATTACGTTTGGTCGTAGACTAGACCGCATCTATCAAACAGCAGCACGTTTTAAGAGTTTAAATCCTTATCGTTCAGCTTATGAGGCTAATGCAGCCAAAGACGTTCGTGGTTATTATTTTCTTGTTACAAATAAAATTGATGAAACAAAACTTACTGACGTATCAGTGTTTGTTGAAGCTGATGCGCTAAAAGTCCAAGATGCTTTGATTGGAATTTGTATCAACAACAATACCTCCGTAAAAAACTG
>JBEIOQ010000017.1:0-26316 GCA_040377495.1 Halobacteriovoraceae bacterium | reverse complement strand
TCTTTGGCCAGACTGCCGCCAATAAAAAACTCGTTATACATGAGCCAAGCAAAGATGGTGGTTAGGGCAAGTAGGCACCCTGAAAGGGTAGCACCTGAAGCATAAAGAGCAAGTCCTGCGACTATATTTATGCCTAAGACAAGATAAAGCGCATTAGTCACTTGTGAAATGCTAAGTAATCCTCGTGGCAGAGGACGCTCAGGATGGATAATTTTATCTTTTTCAAAATCTTTAATCTCATCGCCTAAACGCATTTGTATAAAAATTAAAACGTTAAAGATCAAACTTAGCACGAGCACTTTCATGTCAAACGTTTCAACAATAGCAAGAGGAGGAATAGCAATCGCTGCAGCAATAAACGCCAGCGCCGGAAGCGGTGACCTTTCTTTTAGATAAGTTAGCCATGTTGAAATCATAGGGAACCTCGATATTTTTTAGGGATACTATTTTTTCGATCAATACGTGAACGGTGACGCTTATCCCGCACAATTTTAGTGGAATGAATTTCTTTAATTTGTGGAAATTCTTTTTTTATAGCGACCAGATGATCTAAAACGCTTTCACCATAAAGTGCCAGATCTCCATTAGGGCAACGTTGGAGAAGTGCTGCACTATTTTGCATGAGCGAATATAATTTTTGTTCTAGAAGAAAATCATCTTTTTTCTGGGTTTGACGACCTTGCAGCCAAAGTTTGTTGTTTTCTAAATGAACTCGATCACCCATACAGTGCCAAAGAAGGCCGTGTTCATCTCTTTCTTTCACACCTATGTTGTCTTTTGGATCTCCAATGTATTCTGGAGCAACATTGGGGCCTTTTACCCAAAGAATATCTTCTTTAAGTTTTATATCAATTTCTTTAATTTTTTCTCCTAAATAGAGCATTTGGAAAAACCTTTCTGCTGGCTTTCTTTTACTGCGACTTGAGCATCACAGATAGCGACAGGTTCTGCTTCACTACCTCCGTAGATATGGTGAAACTCACGCCCAGGCATGGCCTTAAACGTCTCTTCCATAATCCAGCAGTCTGTTAGAGCACCACCAATAACAAATTGTTTTAGACATTGTAGGCGCTCGAAGCCTTGCATCTCCAGTAATGTTTTATAAAACGAAGGACCAGCACTTAAAGTTTCTGGTTTGTATTTTTCACAGAGAGAAAAAATACTTTTGAGATTTCCTTTACTCCACTTATGAGGTACGACAATGGAACCTCTACCTGTAGCCAGATGAAAGAGGGCCACGTTTGGAAAAATGACTAACTCAGGTGATTGAAAATCATGGGGCTGTAAGCTTAAGAAAATTTCTTTAAGATCTTTCATATATTGGTGTGTCCGAATGGCACCTTTAGGTGTTCCCGTAGTCCCAGAAGAAAAGGCTACAACAGCGTGATGGTCTGGAGGAAGATTTTCCAGATGAAAGTCAATTTTAGGTGAGTATTGAATCATTTTGGGAGTCACCCAGTGAGGAATGCCCCGTATTTCTTTAGAGCGTACACCCCAAATTTTTCCAAACATTGATGTGAAAAATATTTTTGGTTTCGTACTTTGAATCACGTGGTTAATACGATCTAGGCTCAGCCATGGTTCAATGAAAATAATTCTTACTCCTAGGCCCATAAGTGCACATAAGCTGGCATACATTTCCGGGCTTGGTAATACAGCAACTAGTACTGAGTCCCCAGGTTGAACACCGTACTTTAAAAAAAGAGATTGTGCCTTAGCCGATAAGGTCATCATTTGTGAAAAAGTAAAACTCTGTCCTTTGCCATCACAAAGCGCCATTTTATCTGGTTTGGCCAGGGCCTGAATTTTAAACATTTCGATACAGTTCATAAGCTAACTCTTTTTTTCATTTTAGCTTTGTATCCATGTTTAGGTTGTAGCGTAATACTCATGAAATATTCTGGTTCACCAATTTCTTTGGTTTCAAAATCACAGTGTTTTACACAAAGTGAGAGAATGCTTAAGGCCTCTACGTGAGAAAAATTCATTCCAATGCAGATGCGTGGACCTGCGCCAAAAGGAATATAAGCAAATTTATGATGATTCTGTTCTCCTAGAAAACGTTCTGGTCTAAATTCACTTGGATCTTTCCAGTAAACAGGATTGCGATGAATATTGAAACTCGCACAAACGATATTAGACCCTTTAGGCACATCAAAACCATTAATCTTCATATCTTTACTTGCTTGACGAGCGATTCGCCAAAACGGTGGATAAAGACGTATGGATTCTTCAAAACACGCTTTGGTGTAGACTAATTTATTTAAATCTTCAATCGTTGGTTGATCGTTCTTAATATACTGATTCACTTCCTCTTTTACTTTTCGATACTGTTCCGGATGGTTAAGTAATAAGTGCCACGTCCATGAGAGAGCGTTGGCGGTTGTTTCATGTCCAGCGATCAGCATAGTCACCACTTCATCTCGCAGTTGAGCAGGCGTCATCTGACTATTATCATCTTCATCAGTGGCGTGAATAAGAGCATCAAGTAAGTTAGTATGTTCATTTAATTTTTTTCTTTCTTCGATCATCCGATCGACAACCTGATAAAGACTTGCAGATGCTTTCAAGAATTCCTTGGTGTCTTTAAAAGGCAACATCATTTCCAGTTTAACGGTGAGTTGTTGTTTATTTTTCACTGGCAACATGGAAACAAGCAGACGTAAAATAAAATGTCTGGTGGTTCGTAAATAGTCGAGCATCGTCTTGAGGTTAGAGCGAATTTCTTGAGCATTCATTTGAAGACCGAAGAGACTGCGGCCAATTACACTCAAAGTTACTTTATTCATCTCTTCACACAGATCCATTTCTTGTTCATTGGACCAGGATTTGATTAGTTTTATTGTTTCTTCGGCCATCAAGGGCTGAATATTTTCAATGTTTTTAGTTTGGAAAGCAAAGGATGAGAGTTTTCTTTGTTTGCGCCAAAATTCACCTTCACTAGTGAGTAGACCATTTCCGACCACCATTTTTAGGCGTTCATAACCGCTGCTCTTGGTAAAATCTTTCGCATTGGTTTGTAATACTTGTTCAATCGCATCAGCGTCGTTCAACATGAGTATGCGGACTTTGCCGATGGCAACAAAGGCCATACTTCCGTATTGGGCGAAAAGTTTATTGTAAACGGCAATTGGGCTTTTGCTTCTAAGCCTGAGCAGTGAAATCATCTCACTAAGTTTTCTAGGTCCGGGAGCAAACTTCATCATGTTTGGACCTCAGAATTTTTCTTTTGCCAATATGCTTTCCAGTGTTCAAAAGTTCTACGGTCATGGGAGCAGCAAACATGGACACCATTTTGACAGAGATGACGTAGTCCAGTTAGCGAATTTTGATAAGCAGCTTCATCCATTGTTGTGATCTGAGTATAAGCTTTGATCGCTAAAGGCTGGTAGCTGTTAGGGTCCATCTGCATTTGATTCATGTAAGCGTCTGAAGCAAAGACGAAATTCTCCGATGGAATATAAACTCCAGCCTGTCCATGAGTGTGACCGGCTAGTGAAATAAGATAAAGCTCATTTAGGCCTTTTATTCGAGTGAGATTGAAATGATGGAATTTCTCACCAATATTTTCATAGAATTCAAAATGGGAATGATTCTCCCATAGATTTTTCAAGTAACGTTTTATTTCAATACTACTTTCAGGATGATTTGCGTGATCCCATTCTGTTTTCATCATGTGGGCAGTTGCTTGAGGAAAGTCAGAGAGTCCTCCAATGTGATCCATATCACAGTGGCCAATGATGATGTCACTGACATCATTTGGTGAGAAACCTAATTTTTTAATTTGTTCATAGGCCGTATTTTCAGGGCTCAGTTCAAGTCCAGAGAGAAAGCTTGATACACGCATGCGTAAATCATGATTTTTACTTTGCACTTGATTTAAACCCACACCAGTTTCAATCAAAACTAATTTATTATTAGTTTCGATCAATAAGCAGTGAGTCGCCAATTGCTTAAACTCATCAGTGAAAAGTTTTTCTTTGTCTAAATCAATAGCAAGGAAATCACGTGTAAGATCTTTCAGTTGTTCTAATCTTTCGCCAAGATTTGGTATACGCTGGATTTTTTCTCGAAGAGAAATTTGATCCATCCATTTTTTCAATGGAGATTGTTTTGTTCGCGCAAAAAGATTTTCTAATTCTGCTTGAACTTTCATAATGCCCATAGGGCAAAAAGAGGCGCAATTAAGAGAATGAATTTTCATTCTTTAATTATACTAGAGAACTGTTTTTGAGAGGTGATCGGCAATTTTTGATGACTTGAGGCGCAGAGAAAAGATAAGGGCCTTATTAGGCCCTTTATTTATTTAATTTAAAACGTGGATGACTCGTCTATTTCCGGAGCCACAGTCAAGACAGCGGGCTGTCTCCTGCACAAGCAGATTTTTATAGTCGGGAAGATGTGAAAGCATTAGCTTTGAACCACAAACCTTACATTCGTTCATATGCTTTTTCACTTCTTCGGGAGTTCCAAAATACTCCTCGTAGCAAGCGAACTTATAGTCGTTTGATGATTCTTGTGACATGACACCCTCCTGAAACTGTGGTCACTATCTCTTTCGGAGGGCCAACCACGCGACTTTAGGGAAAAAACACATTGCTCAAATGATATTCACTTGAAAATCATCTTTATTGATGAGGCAAATTTTGCTAAAGTGCCCCTATGAAATCTGATTTGAAATCCCAACCAAAAACATTTGTTGATGCTCTTTTTGAGAATACTGGATGGTTGTATTTTAAAGCGCCAGAGGATCTTGCCACAGCAGAGAAAATGGAAGAACTTCCCCAAGAAAAAAAACAAATTATTGATTCATTAAAAGAGTTTGCGATCAAAGAAGCAGTTGATAATAAATTGTCTTTTGAAGGTGGAGAAGTTCGTTTAAAGCCTGCACTTAAAGATTTAAAATCAAAAGATGAATTATTCCATTACTGGAATGAATTACTTAAACCAATTGCTCAAGAATTTGAGACTGATGATATTATCGTCCATGAATTAAAAGAATCTCCCATTAAAGTTCTTTGGGTAGGTGACTATCCAAGAGAAGTGAAAGGACAAGATCAAGGCTTAACTTTTAAGGGGGATGTGCGCGATCTTCTGCTTAAAATGATTAAAGCAATGAAGCTTGAAGATAAAGACTTTGCCTTAAGCTTAGTAGTGAAGATAAGGGGCTTCAAAGAGTCCAAGGCCAAAGACTTAGGCCGCGAGTCCCTGAGCATGATCCAACAAGAAATTATGTACTACCAACCTCAGATTGTTATGTGCATGGGAGCGTTTGCAACTTCTTTGTTACTGGCCACAGATGAAAGGCTTTCAAACCTGCATGGACAAATGTTTGAGCGCGAGTTAACCACAGCTTCAGGAATCAAACACCGCTACCAAATTATGCCTATTTTTCACCCAGAATTCCTTCTTATTAATCCCAATATGAAAAAAACGACTTGGGATGATCTACAAAAGGCGATGAAAACACTCGGACTCTAACCAAATTGGTTGATAAATTTCCTTATAATGGTACGCTATTTTAAGACTCACCAAGGATCGGTGAGGGCCCTTTCCAAGATAGGATAAATAATTCATGTCAGAAGCTTTTAGGTTTAGCTTTTTTCTAGTTTTTTTCACAGCGATTTCTGCCCAAGCTTCGGTTCCTACGATCAAAGTTCGTATCGCTAAAAGTTTATCTGAAGTGGTGATTAAAGGTACTGATTTAACTAATTCATTACTAATGCATGGAAAAGAAAAAATATACTCGGGAAAAACTACAGTGAATTTTAACTGTGTTCCAAAGTCGTCTCAAAAGATCCAAAGCCAGACACCTGTCCTTTTTGCTTCACTTTCGTCTCCAACTGGAATTATGTCATGGGGTAAGGGTCACTATCAAGGTGAGTTGATGGTAGTGACAGATAAGGAACAAGTTGCCTGTGATCTGGTGAATCGTGTTCCACTGGAAACTTATATTAGAACTCTCTTAACCAAAGAGATGAATGGTGCGTGGCCAATTGAAGCATTAAAAGCGCAAGCGGTGGCGGCTCGATCTTATGCTCTTCATAAAATGGCCAGCAATGAAGTTTCTAAACTTATGGGGCATGAAACTTATTATGATGTTGAAAATTCAGAGAAACATCAGGTTACAGGAACATTTTTTGATACCTCAACTAACTCTGAGAAGGCCACTAAAGAGACAGAAGGCGAGGTTCTTATTACCAAATCAGGAAAAGTAGCACCGGTGTTTTTTCATTCGAAATGTGGAGGATTAACTCTGCGTCCTGATCAAGCTTGGGAAAATAAAGTCGAAGGTTATGAGTCTGTGAATTGTCCATATTGTAAGAATCATGGTTCAAAACCATGGAACTTCGTAATGCAAAAAACGATGTTTCAAAAAATGCTAATGAAGTTTTTAAAGAAAAATGAAAATGTTCAGAATAAAATACAAGTTGTTCCAGATGCTCAAGAGAATCTGGCCCTTCGATTTTATATGGATGAGATGCTGCTAAAAGTTAACAAACTAAAATTTAGAAAATTCATGGGAAGGGAAAGTCTTCCCTCGAATCTTTTCAAAGTTAAATTGGATGGTGATAAAGTTATTTTCTCCGGCGAAGGAAATGGTCACGGAGTGGGCCTTTGCCAATTTGGGGCGCTAGAGCTTGCTGATCGTGGATGGGATTACAAACGAATCCTGGCCCATTATTTCCCTAACCACCAATTGAAGAAAAATTACTAGAGTATGAAGTCTCTGTTCTTTTTATTTTTTTTACTCTCTTTAGAAGCTTCCGCAGCAGTTATTCTCATTGATCCCGGACACGGTGGAGAAGACATGGGAGCTAAAGCTTTAGGCAAAAGCTCGATGAAAGAAAAAGATCTAACACTGCAAATTGCTACAAGGATCCAAGAAAAACTTTCCCGCAAACATATTAGCTATCTCACTCGCAGTATTGATCGTACCGTCACCTTAGTAGAGCGTGCAGAAATGGCGGAAAAAGTTAAGGCCGACCTTTTTATCTCAGTTCATATTAACTCCAATACCAATCCAAGCTCTCATGGTTTTGAAACATTTTATTTAGATAACCATGACGAAGTCGCAAACAAAAAAGTTGAGTCCGTAGAAAACGCTGGTGTTGAAGGTGATGACAAAGTGATCAACCAAATTCTGATTGATTTAGTGATTCAAAATACAGTGAAAAGCTCGCGCAAACTGGCGCAAATGATTCATGCTAATGTGGCGAATAGGGTAGGCAGAAATTTTAATATCACTAATCGTGGAGTGAAACCTGGTCTGTTCTATGTTCTGGCCTTATCTAAGCGTCCGGGAGTTTTGCTGGAAGTGGGTTTTATCTCAAATAAAGATGAACTCAAAAAAATGGCTTCAGTTTCTTTTCAAGAAGCCTATGCAAAGAGTGTGAGTGAAGCGATCGAGAAGTACCTTGCTGCGACCAATTCCAAACCTAAATTTCCGATGTAATCGACTCCTTGGCATCCTGCCACCGTCGGCATACATTCCTTCGGGCTATCGCCCTTCCTGGAAATAAAATTAGAAAAGGGTCCGTGAGGACCCTTTTCAAAAAGAGAGAGGGAGAGAGTCCACCGTCTTGGTGGAGTATTGTATCTGCTATTGAATTGCTGAAAAAGGAGCGTTGATTTGCACGTAGTTTCCAAATTGTGGGTTTAGCACGCGGAAAAGTACGTTAGCAATAAACTGCCCATATCCACCATAATTTGATGACACGTTCTGATTTAAAATCTGAAGCGCTGAAATTGAAATTTGATTTAAAGTATTAGGGTTAAATAAAGCGTCCTGGCACATTAAAAATGTGATATGGACGTTAGTTGCACTTGGATAATATGCAATGGCAATATCACCTGTAGGAGTTTTTCCAAGTCGAAGTGATGCTGCTGCCATTGATGTATAAGAATTTACTTGCCCCATGGAACATTGTCCGTTGGAACAAGAATAACTTAAATAGATTCTTGTGTTACCTGAACCTGTGTTACATGGAATACCATTTATGATTCCATCTAATCCAGAATTTCCAGTAGACATACCTGAAGAGAAAACTCCTTGTCCGTTGACTAGAAAGTTTCCGTTGTTAGCAGCGTTGCCAACTTTGTTGTTTTTTCCACACGCAGACAAAATTAAAGCTGTCGTCGCGAGAAGAAAAAGCTTGTTTAACATTTTCATGATTCTCTCCCTCAAATTTTGGTTCACTCTTTGAACTAAAATATTGTCTCTCTTTGATTTCACAGTTATTGCGAAAAAGAGGCCAAAGATCTAGCTCTATTCTTTTATCGGCTATTTCCGAAATAAATTAAGCCTTTGGGGATAAACTTCGTAATTTCTTGTCCGATAAAAACGCTTTGATCAGATGCTGAGAGTGAAAAAAGGATAGGCCATTGTCTAAATTTTAGACACCTTCATTTTAAACTAAATATAAATTAGGTATTTATGACCGCTCAAAAAACTACTTGGGGGAATAAGAGGGTCGCCCCATAATAAAGTAAAGTTTACTTAATTTTAAGGATGCGGCCATTAATCACCAAGCACTCAAGCAGAAATTCACTGATCAGTTCTTGCGACCTCTCTCGAAAGTGTTCAGCACAGAGGACTCGCGTTTTAAATTAATGGTAGGCTTCAAAGTGGTAAGTTTACCTATACTTGCTTCAGTTTTCCTATCATATATGTTCTGGCTCACTATATATATGAATCTCATTTATTTCGAAGCGAATGGCTATAGTGGAATGCTTGAATTAAGAGATGCTTATTATGAATATATCTTTAATCGTGCATCAAATATGATTCCCTGGATGGGGCTTTTCATTATTCTTTTATTTTGTTCCGGTCTTTATATGGGCTCCTTATTGCTTCGTCCTTTTAAGATTATTGGTGAGTATTGCGATAATGCTATCGATAAGCCCAATCTTGCCTATGAACCAGATATGTTTTCGGATTATAAACTGCTAACACGCTTTAGTGAGTTTTTCTTTGCCTACGTTTCCCAGTGTCGCAAAGTAGGGAAGCTTAGTGTAAATGTCGTCCCACCCGCTTTCACTAAAATTCACAAACCAGTTTTTGACCGAGTATTCTTTTTCCATTACACGCTTTATTTAAGTATCGTGTCGATTATTTCTTCAGTCTTTTTGATTATGATTGCCGATGATATTTACGACAGTATTTTGCAGTTAGCGATTAAGTCTTTGAAGATGGCCGGCAAGAACTCAACTTACTTTCTTCAAGAACAATATTTTATTTTTAATACTATGACATGGGTTGCTGTAGGTATTCTCATTATGGGTTACTTTTTTCTGGCCTTTCACCTCTATAACCGAGTGGCGGGAGCTGCTTTTGGTTTTTTCACCACGATGCGTTCATTTATGAAAGGTTCTTATCATAACAGAGTTCACTTGTTGGATTTTAACCACATTCGCCCTTACAGCCGCTCTTTTAATAAGTATCTCGATTATCTTCAAAAGAATTTTGAAAGTAAGAATTGAGAAAAGCCCTGACCCAGCTTAAAATAGGTCTACATAAGTCTTTTGACCAAGGAATGGAACATGAAAAAATTTACGTTAGCCGCACTTTTACTCTCGTTACTTGCAGGTTGTACATCTGAGAAAAATCTTAAAGACCAGATGGCAAAAATTATGAAAGAAAATCCAGATGTAGTGATTGGGGCCATTGACGCCAATCCAGACAAATTTATCGAAGCTTTGAACAACGCAGTTAAAAAAGCGCAAGAAGGCCAAGGTAAAAAACGTGAAGAAGAAGAAAAGAAACAATTAGAAGAATCTTTTAATAATCCACTAAAAGCTGAAATCAGAAGTGATGAAGCGATCCGTGGAACTAAAGGTGCTCCAATCACATTGGTTGAGTACTCTGACTTTGAATGTCCTTTCTGTTCACGTGGATTCAACACCGTGATGGAGCTAATGGATAAATATAAAGGTAAGATTCAATTCGTTTACAAGCATCTTCCTTTAAGCTTCCACCCACAAGCGATGATTTCATCTCAGTATTACGAAGCCCTTCGTTTACAGAGTCCTGAAAAAGCTTTTGAATTCCACGATAAAATCTATAAGAACCAAGGTGCCCTTAAAAATGGTGAAGCGTTCTTAAAGAAAATCGCTCAAGAAGTTAAGGCAGATATGAAGCAACTTGCGAAAGATGTTAACTCTGAAGCAGTGAAGAAAAGAATCGATGCCGATATGGAAGAAGCTGCGAAATACGGTTTCCAAGGAACTCCAGGATTCTTAATCAACGGTGTTCCAGTTCGTGGAGCTTACCCTGCGAACCACTTTGAAGGAATCATTAGCGAACTTCAAAAGCGTGGAAAAATCAGTCTTTAATTTTTAGTTCTAGTTAGATAGAAAGGCCCCTCTTTTGAGGGGCTTTTTTATGGAATAGGAATGATAAGTTCTTCTAACGATTTCCGGTTTCTGGTGGCCGTTTCTTCCAACTGGTACATTTCAGGCAAAGTTGTTACTTCACCTTTATATCCAACAGCGATAGCAGAGACTGCTTCGAAATCATCAGAGAAGCCCAAGATCTCTTTCGCTTTCAAAGGCTCAATTCCACCCATTTGACGAGCATTTAATCCTAGAGCTTCGGCCTGTAGTTGCATATTTCCCTGGGCCATACCTAGATCATGAATGGCGAAGCTGTTCGGTTTTCCATTTTTGGCAAAAGTTTTTTTCGCTAATCCTAGAATCAACACGTCCGCCTCTTTTGCCCAAGGAGTATTGAAGTCATTAATGATAGGAAGAAATTTATTATAATTTTCGAGATCACTTTTCTTCACGTAAACAAACATCCACGGTTGTTCATTGAAAGCGGAAGGGGCCCAACGGGCAGCTTCGAATAAACTGCCTATGTCTTCATCGGAAACAGATTTATCGCTAAATGCTCTCTTTGATGTTCTATTCGCAATAATCTCATGGACGGGATTTTCTCCGTTCTCTGGTTTTAAGTGAGTCTGTTTGTAATCTTTCAAACGCCATTCAGTTAGAGGAAGTTCACTAAAACTTTTTTTGTTTTCTAAATTACCTTCAAACACGAATGTCTCAAGCGCTTTACGATCACGGATCACCAGTTCTGTTTCTTGCAAAGTTTCAGGAAGGGCTTTGACATTTCCTTTGTATCCCATCGCCATCATAGTCACTGGCTCGAAATCATCTGAGTATTTAAGCAGTTCCTTCGCTTTTTCAGGAAAGAATCCCCCCATAGGATGCACACTGATACCCATACTTTGGGCTTCAAAAGCTAAATTGGATTGGGCCATTCCTACATCATGAGTGGCGAAAGGATTAACTTTTCCATTATAAGTGAAGGTTTTCTTTTTAAGTGCAATCGCAATCACCGGAGCATCTTGTGCCCAAGCTTGATTCCACGGGTCTAATAATTCTTTAAGTTTGTTGTAATTTTCAATGTCGTCTTTGGTCGCATAGATGTAACGCCAAGGTTGTTCATTAAAAGCACTGGCACTCCACTTAGCTGCTTCAAAAATCTTTTTGACGTCTTTGTCTGCAATAGACTTAGTGGTATCAAAAGCACGAGGTGAACTTCGCCCACGAATATTGGGGTGAATCTTTGGTGCTTGCAAAAGCTCAGTATAGACTTTGTAAACTTGAGCTTGATCTACGCTTTGAAGCATCAACTTTTCCGCCGCCGTAAATTTTTCACCGGAATTAATTTTTTTATAAAAAGCTAAATATTCTGATTCAGAAAGTGAATTTAAGCTTCCTCCGATATTAGAACGAGTATGGGGATTAAGGGCAGTGGTGAGATAATTTCTTTCTTTGGCGGTTAAGGTATTCTTGTCAATTTTGTTGAAAGCATTTTCTAATTGTTTAAGATTAAAAACTTCCAGGTAGTGATCATCACAATGGATAGCCATTACTTCCAAAGGCATAAGCAATAGGGCATAGAAAAAAATGATAAACATTTTCATCTACACCTTATCGGAAGTCTTATGTATTTCTTAAAAAACTGACGGAATAACTCGGACGTTACTCAATCGTAACATCATCTAATGGACTATAAAGGATACGGACGTAATCTCCTGGGCTTGCAGTGAAATTTTCACTAAGAAGCTTTTTCACTAATTCATTTTGCAGCTTTCTACCAGCTTCAGCGTCTTTAGTGTGATTTAAAATAGCAAAATGCTTGATCCCTTCATTAGTATAAAGATAACCAGCCAGTGTAGTTGTGTCATTCAGCGTTCCGGTTTTAGCGATGACTGATTTATTGAAAGGAGCTTCTGTAAAGCGCTTCGCCAGCGTTCCTTCATCACTTCCAGCGACACTAACAACATCTTCTAAACGAAGATTAAGTTCTTGAATTTTTTCTTGCAGATGATCAATCAATTTTAAAGTTAAAGCGCAAGTCGTATAGTTCTCGCCTAAGCCTGAACCTGTATAGAATTTAATTTCTTTTTCAGTCGCGCCGTAGGTCGTCAACATATAAGAGTGGAAAGCATTCACTCCTCCTAAATGATCAAAAAGTTTTTGTGCATAAAAATTAGTGGAGAACACATTCATCTGCTTAATATGCTTGTAGAGAGGTGAAGAAGAAAGGGTGAACGTTTCACCTTGTTCAAAGTTATTTTGATCCATCTGCCTAACGAAATTTACTTTGAGGGTAGAGATTGCAGGAATCTTCATGCTTCTTCTAAAATTTCGAAGCTCTAGTTTGGTTTGTTGATTCCAAGTTTTTGGATTCAAATATTTTACTAACAATGATTTGATCGTGGCTGGATCATCTGACCAGTTCAAAAAGAAGTGCTGATCAAAAATAACTTCATCTAATTCTTTCACACCTATTTGGTTTAAGTGATTAGCAATGGCCATAATACTTTCAGTAACAAAGAACGGATCTTCTCCACCTTTGATGGAAAGAATTTTACCGTTAAGAGAAAATTTTGTTTTATAGCGATATTCACTTCCAATTTTACTAAGGGCCCAATCAGTCACATATAATTTTGTTACTGAAGCAGGCTTCATGGTTTTTGTTGCTTGATGCTCGAACATCATGCCACTGGAATCTTGTAAGCAGAAAGCTTGCTCTGTTATTTTTAGTCCGCTATTTTTCACTAAAGTATTGTAGTAAGTCGGTAGGCTTTGTGCCTGAACTTGAAATGAAAGTAATATAAAGAGTAAAAAGGCCGATTGTTTCATCAAAAACTCACTTATTGCCTGAGCAATTAACTTGGTAACTAGGAGTCTTAGTCATACCTTTGACGCTAACTCTTTGAAAAGGGTATTTTTTTCCTGGGGCCGAAGAGAACCATAGGCAAAGTTTGCCCAAAAACTTGATAAGTATCGTTAATACCGATATAATTTTGACAGTAAGGGGTTAAAACCCCAAAAATGCATTTTGCCCTCAAGGATTGATAGCAATGGCGGACCCAAAAACTAAAGCACAAGATGTGCCTCAAGCAGCTCCAGCGGCACCAGCCTCTTCTGCAAAAAATCCCCTCGTAACATTATTACTTCTTCTCAATCTCGTTGTAATGGGAAGTGTGGCATTTCTCCAATGGAAAGCTTTTCAAAAAACGGCTTTGGAACCTAACATCCAAGACGTGATTAAAGCGGAAATGAAAAGTGCTTTGGATGAAGCTAATAAAGCTCCATCAGATGGAAAAGATCAGCCACCAAGTGAAGGCCAATTATTTCCTCTAGAAGGATTTACAGCCAATCTTGCTCAAGGTGATGGACCGAGACGTTTTGTTCGTCTCAATGCTGTTTTGAAGTTCAGTCAAGATTCAAAAGAAGCAGAATTTAAAGCTAGAAAACCTCAGATCAGAGATACCATTATTAGTATTTTGAACGCAAAAAGACCTGAGGATCTGTTGAAGAAAGAAGGAAAAAATTATCTCAAGGAAGAGATAAAAGCTGCTATCAATTCATTTTTAATTGATGGAAAAGTCGATGACATTTACTACGTTGGTTTCCAAATCAACTAACTAAGTCATCGTCGCCTTAACCATTTCCCAGGAGGGGGAGTCTTATGGCACAAGTTTTAAGTCAAGATGAAGTAGACGCATTACTCAACGCAGTTAATGACGTGGGCGCTGACGGTGATACCGCAGCTGCAGGTGATGACATCTCAGGTGTTGCCGAAGAAGAAATTAATAGTAACATTCAGTCCTATGACTTAACTAACCAAGACAGGGTTATCCGTGGACGAATGCCGATCCTTGAGATCATTTATGAACGCTTCATCCGTTCATTTCGAGTTTCACTCTCTAACTCTCTTAGAAAGATTTCGACGATCTCCATGATCTCGACGGACCTTTTAAAGTTTGGTGAATTCGTTAACACACTTCCGATTCCATCATGTATGTGTATCATGCGTTTCAATGAACTGCGTGGTCCAGCGCTGATCGTTTTCGAATCAAAACTAGCTTACGCCATCATCGATTCATTCTTTGGTGGAACAGACAGACCATTTACAAAGATTGAAGGAAAAGAATTTACAGCGATCGAGCTTTCCTTCATGAGACGTGTAATGGATATGGCGATTACTGATTTGGAAGAAGCTTGGGCACCAGTTCATCGTATCGATGCTCAATATATTAGAACGGAAATCAACCCTCAGTTCGTAGGGGTGGTTCCTCCTTCTGACGTTATTATCGCGACGACTTTTGAAGTTGAATTTGAATCAGCTTCAGGAACGATCATGGTAGTGATTCCTTACTCAACTATTGAACCAATTAAACAAAAATTAAGTTCTTCTTTCCAGTCTGAAAATGACATGGTGGATACACTTTGGACAAAAGCTCTGCATGGTCATATCCAAACAACTACTGCTGATGCTGTGGTGAAATTAGGTGAAGCAGAAATGACAATCGGAGATCTCGTGAACTTACAGGTAGGGGATATTGTTCCTCTGAATCAGGAAGTTTCAGGTGAGATCGATGTTATGGTCGAAGGTGTAGTGAAACTTAAGTGTTTGATCGGAAACTATAAAGGTAACCGCGCAGTACAAATTACAAAAAGAATTGAATAACGGGAGATAATCATGGGTGTTGTATCAGATGACAAAATTAAAAACCTCGCGGATGAAATTAAAGCTGGGGATAATGCTCTTAACAAACTTAAGGTGCAAAACCTCGACTTCATTTTAGATATCCCACTCAAAGTGAGTGTTGAGTTAGGAAGAACTCAAGTGGTGATTAAAGACCTCCTTCAACTTGGACAAGGTTCTGTATTGGAACTAGATAAGCTGGCAGGTGAACCGCTGGAAGTTCTGGTTAATGGCAAGCTGGTTGCAAGAGGTGAAGTCGTGGTGGTTAACGAGAAATTTGGTATCCGATTGACCGATATTATTAGCCCAATTGAACGTATTGAAACTTTAAAATAGGTGATTTATGAAAATGCTTAAAGCTCTAATAATCGCGACCTTAACCTGCTCAGTGGCCCAAGCATCGGTCAAAATCAAGAGTATTGATTTAGATGCAACTGGGGATAAAGTGGCTACGATGAAAATTAGCTACAGTGGCGAATTGACCACGACACCAGAACTTAATGTAGGTAAGGATCATGTTCAGGTTGTATTAAATGGTGCTACGGTGTGGCCCAAAATTGAAAAGAAAGCTCACCTTGCGACTAGTAATGACTCAACTGTGATGGCCTATCAGTTTGATAAAAATTTAGTACGTGCTCGTGCCATCATACCCATGAATTTAATGGGTCAAGAAAATGCCGTTAAAGTTCGCCAGACTCCGGGAAAGATTGAAGTTATTTTTCCTAAAGTGGCTGGTGCCGTGGCAACAACAACAAAAACATCGAATACAAATAAAGACCAGTATGATGAATCATACTTAGAAACTCTTTCTCAAGAGAAAAAAGAAGCTAACACCGCAGCGATTGCAGCAACGACTGCAGCGAGAGCACCTTCAGAGTCTTTCACTACTCTTGCGACGAAGGTAAAAGACGAAGTGAAAACAACTCAAGCTGCTCCGACGGTTGAAGCGAAGCCAAGCTTTTCTATTGCCGGTTATGTCGGAAAATTTGTCGCCTTCTTAGGTGTTGTTCTTCTTCTATTCTACGGAGTAGTGCAATTAATGAAAAAAGGTGTTCTTGGAAAAGGAAAACTTGGCTTTTTAAGCAATACAAATTTAATCGAAGTCATCAGCACAACTTATATCGCTCCTAAAAGAAGTTTGATGTTAGTCAAAGCACACAAGCAGATCTTTTTGGTTTCTAATTCTGAAACAGGAATTCAATTTCTTTCTGAACTGTCTGATACAACGGGATTAGTAAAACAAGGCGAAAAAGAAATGTTAGGTTCGAATTTTGATTCGGACCTGGATACGGCTTCAAATAACCAACAATTAGAGAAAAAAGTAAAGTTAAAGCAAATGATTGCTGCAACTGATACTTATTCCGAAGATCTTTCTTCAATGGTTGCTCCGAATGAAGACAAGGTGAGTTTTTCCAGTGAACTGAAAAAGAAAATGAAAGGGTTAAAGCCACTTTCTAATTAATAAGGAATAAGTTTTTATGATGAATTGTTTAGGAAGAACAATTCTAATCGCCCTCTTCATGATGATTTCGCCAGCAGTTTTTGCTCAGGCGACTTCAGTGAACGCTCCGGGGATTAGTATCAATTTTGGCCAAGGAGTGAATCTTGTCGACACTTTAGAGTTGATGATTCTCTTCAGTGTTCTTTCTTTGGCTCCCGCAATCCTCATTCTTTGTACCTCATTTACCCGCATCATTGTCGTGCTCTCATTCATGCGCCAAGCGATCGGGACACAAAACTTACCACCGAACCAACTCTTAGTTGGTTTTGCTCTTTTCTTGTCCGTCTTCGTGATGATGCCAACGGGTAAGAGCATGTATGAAAATTCGTTGAAGCCCTACATGGAAAAAAAGATTACCACGACAGAAGCTTTGACCGGCTTAGAAAAAGATCTTCGTGGTTTTATGCAAAAACAGGTGAGAAAAACAGACATAGGACTTTTTTATGATGTGACAGGTGAGAAAGCACCAGAAACAATTGATCAAGTTCCAACTCACTTTTTGATTCCTGCTTTTATTATTTCGGAGCTTAAAACTTCTTTCCAAATTGGTTTCTTACTTTATATCCCATTTCTAATCCTGGATATGGTCGTCGCTTCAGTGTTAATGGCCATGGGTATGATGATGCTTCCTCCTGTCGTGGTATCGATGCCGTTCAAACTATTACTTTTTGTATTAGTCGACGGATGGCAACTAGTCACTGGATCTATATTAAGATCGTTTAATTAAGGAGAAGCTCATGGAACAAGATTTTGTAATGGAAGTTACGAACCAGGCAATGAAAGTAGCGATGATGCTTTCTGCTCCTATGTTAATAGGAGCTTTGGTTGTGGGTATTTTAGTTTCTATTTTTCAGGCAGTAACTCAAATCAATGAACAAACTCTTTCCTTTATTCCTAAGATTTTAGTCATCGTGATCGCTCTCGTGATCTTTTCACCTTGGATGATCGAAATTTTGACTTCTTATACACATGATCTTTACGTGAGTATTCCACGTGTCGTAGCAGGGAGATAAGCACTCATGGTTAGCGTCTCCATTACCGATTTACCAGTTCTTATCGCGTTTTGGTTAACGTTTACTCGTTGCTTAACTGTGCTAATGCAAATTCCTTTGCTGGATAACATTTCAGTTCCAGCACCAGTGAAGGTGCTCTTTTGTTTTCTGGTAAGTTATGCATTTTTCCCTTACGTACAGGCTGATATGGTGAATGATGTAAAGTTAGTAGGAGCAGAACATTTCTGGTACTTAACTTTTGTTCATACTGTAATTGGTTTAGTTATCGGGTTTTTAATTAAGGCATTGATGCTGGTTTTTTCAGGAGCTGGTGCAGTACTCTCGCAACAATTAGGTTTTGCCGCGGTTAAATACTTTGACCCATCCATGGGTGAACAATCTGGTCCCATTGAAAAAATGATTACCTGGACCATCATGATTTTGATTATAACTTCAGGCGCTCTTCTACCTATGTTTAAAGGTTTGTTTCTTTCATTCCATTCGATCAATTTGGCCAATCTTGGAAAGTTTACAGCGAGTCCTGATTTTTATTTTGAATTTTTTAAAAATGTTTTTATTTCGTCCATTCTTTTATCGACCCCCTTCATTTTTACTAACTTAATGATTAATTTGGTTCTGGGAATTATCGCCAGAGCTGTACCGCAAATGAACATCTTAATGGTGGCGTTTGTCGTGAATATTGGTTTAGGATTATTGGTTTTTGTCACTATCTCCAATGAGTTTTTTCACGTCGCTTACAAAATGTATGTGGAAAAATTGGGAGATTGGTTTCAATTCGTAAGCTAACAAGAGGATTAGATGGCCGACGAACAAGAAAGTGACGCAGAAAAAACGGAAGAACCCTCCGAGTATCGCCGCGAAGAATTTAGAAAACGCGGAGAGGTAGCTTCATCACGTGAATTGAATTCCGTGCTCATCCTTTTTGGGGTGATGCTGACACTTATTGTCTCAGGTCTTTATATTTTTGAAACTCTTAGCGAATACATCCACTATATTTTTACTCTTGACCCCCAAAAAATTTACGAGAAAAAAGCCTTTGGTCAGTTTGTTGAAAAAACTATGTGGGCAGGATTGAAGTGCTGCGCTCCTAGTTTAATTGCTTCTATGTGTTTGGGAGTGGTTTCTCAAGTGGTCCAAATTGGTTTTTTGTATGCTCCAGAAGTGCTGCAATTAAAGTTTGAAAGAATTAATCCCATTAATGGTGTGCAACGTCTTTTCACAAAAAAATCTTTAGTCGAAGCATTGAAAGGGATTTTGAAATTTACAGTCGTGATTAGTATCACTTACGTGGTGATGAAAAATAATCTTTCTTCCATGGCCGGTTTCATGCACATCGATATTCTTCAATCGTTTTTGTTTGGAAAAGCGATTCTAGTGAAATTAGCTTTTTCAATTATTACCGGCTTAGCTGTAGTGGCCTTAGCTGATTTTGCCTGGGAAAAATGGTCGTATACACAGAAGTTAAAGCTGACGAAACAACAAGCGAAAGAAGAATCAAAAGAGAAAGAAGGAAATCCTGAAATCAAGAACCGTATCCGTACTATTCAACGTGATATGGCCCGTAAACGTATGATGACAAAAGTTCCGAAGGCTGACTTCATTGTCACTAACCCGACCCATATTTCCGTGGCCATTAAGTACGACCCGAAGACTATGGTAGCCCCAGAAGTGGTGGCAAAAGGCGCCGATGGCGTCGCCCTTCGCATTCGCGAGATCGCAAATCAACATGATATACCGATTGTAGAAAATATTCAGCTGGCACGTACCTTGTATAAAACAGTTAAAGTGGGACATGGAGTCCCTCGAACCCTGTATAAGGCCATCGCTGAAGTTCTTGCTTTCGTATATCGCTTAAAGAAAAAGAAGAAGGCCTTAAGCCTAGCTTAATAGAAAGGGTTATCCATGAACGGATTAATGGCAAAATTTAAAGAGCTTACCAAGAATTCAGATTTGGTTGTTGCTCTTGGTTTACTCCTAGTTTTAGGAGTAATGATTATTCCTATCCCGCCAATCATTTTGGATCTTTTTCTGGCGATGTCACTGGCTATTTCCATCGTTATTTTGTTGATGGCGGTTTATACCAAAAAACCTTTAGATTTTTCTTCTTTTCCAACCGTACTCTTAGTGACCACTCTCTTTCGTCTTTCACTTAACGTCGCTTCGACTAGAAATATTTTACTACGTGGTGGTACAGATGGAGCAAGTGCCGCAGGTGAGATCATTAAAGCGTTTGGGGATTTCGTAGTAGGAGGTAACTTCGCTGTCGGGATTATCATCTTCCTCATCTTGGTTGTTATTAACTTTATCGTAATCACCAAAGGTGCAGGACGTGTAGCTGAAGTTGCAGCAAGATTTACATTAGATGCAATGCCAGGTAAACAAATGGCGATTGATGCTGACTTGAACGCAGGTTTGATTGACGATAAAACAGCTAAACGTCGTCGTTCTGAAGTGGCCCAGGAAGCAGACTTTTACGGATCGATGGATGGTGCTTCGAAGTTCGTTCGAGGTGATGCTATTGCCGGTATTTTAATTACTATTATTAACATCATTGGTGGGATTATCGTAGGTGTGGCCCAAAATGATATGAGTTTTGCAGATGCTTCAAAAACTTTCACTCTCTTAACTGTTGGTGATGGTTTGATTGCCCAAATTCCTGCGCTAATCATCTCGACTGCTGCTGGTATTATCATCACTCGTAACGCTGATGAAGATTCGATTGGTGATCAGGTTGAAAAACAATTTACCCTACATCCGCGAGCTCTTTATTTTGCTGGGGCAGGTTTAGTTTTCTTCGCCTTAATTCCTGGACTGCCGAAAATGCCTTTTCTTACTACGGGGGGAGCAATTATTTGGCTAGCTAATTGGGTAGAAAAGAAAAAACTCAGACTGGCAGAAGCAGAAAAAATCAAAAGCGTGGAAACGAAAAAAACGACGCCAGACAATTTGGAAGATCTCCTCAATGTGGAAATGGTGGAGCTGGAAGTTGGTTATGGTCTCGTCAATATCGTGGATGCTACTCAAAATGGAGATTTATTAGAACGTATTACTCATATTCGAAAACAATTTGCACTGGATTGGGGTGTGATCATTCCTTCGGTGAAAATTAAGGATAACCTGGAATTAAAACCAGGTGGATATGTGATTAAGGTGAAAGGGATTGAAATTGCCAAAGGTGAACTACTTCCTGATCATCTTCTCGCGATGGATCCTGGAACGGTGATTGAAAAAATCGATGGAATTGAAACGAAGGAACCGGTTTTCGGTCTTCCAGCTGTTTGGATTTCAGAAGATATGCGTGACGATGCTCAATACAATGGTTACACCGTGGTCGATTTATCGACGGTGATGGCGACTCATTTAACCGAACTTCTAAAATCGAATCTGCATGAATTATTCGGTCGCCAGGAACTGGTGCGCGTGATGGACAATTTCAAAGTGCAGTATCCGAAAATCATTTCCGATCTAGTGCCTGATATTCTCACCCTTGGGGTGGTTTTGAAGGTGTTGCAAAACCTTTTGCGTGAGGGAGTTTCGATCCGTGACCTTCGCAGTATCTTGGAAGCTTTGGCGGAACATGGAACACAAACTAAAAACCCGGACAACTTGACTGAATTTGTCAGACAAGCATTGTATCGAACGATTACGGAGAGAATTAAGAGTCCGCAAGGGGATATCCCATTGTTTACCCTAGACCGCAGTGTAGAAGATGTGATCGCTAAGAACATTCTGCAGACGGATCATGGTATGGAAGTAGTGCTAGAGCCGAGAGTGACTCAAAACATTCTGGCTTCGCTTAATGAAAAAATTGAACAAGCGACCAATATGGGAGAGAAGATGGTGGTGCTTTGCTCGCCTCTTGTCAGAGCGCAATTTAAGAAATTGACAGAAAAATTTATTCCTAATTTGATCGTGGTGAGTCATAATGAATTAAGCCCTGAAGTGAATATCAGGTCTCTTGGTAACGTGAGGTTATAATGTACACTAAAACTTTTGAAGCTGATAGTTTGGAAGAGGCACTAAAGGCTGTCAAATTTGAATTAGGACCGGATGCCGTTATTTTAAAAACGACAACCAACAATGGATTAAAAGGCGCTTTTAAAAAGAAAAAAATAGAAATCACAGCCGCGATTCCTGAACGCGTCTATGAGAAAAAAGCTAAGGTGGACAGTGTGTTGAACGAAAGTCAAAAAGAACAATTTTATAAAGGTTCAGCTTCTCAAATTGCCGAATCAATTGACAGCTTTATTGGCAACCGTGAGAAAGCTCAAGGCGGCAGCGATAATTCTAGTTATGGTGGAATGGGTTTAAACAAAGTGGTCAAACAAACTACCAGTAAAATCAAATCGAGTTTGGATGATTTTTTAAGTGATGATGAAATTGGCGCTTATGTTGAATCTTCTGAATTTGATGATTATGTAGCTCCTGTTAAAAAAGCGGCACCTGTAAGAGCACAAACGCAAGCACCAGCTCCAAAAGCACAAACTTTTGCTGCTCGTATGGCCTACGAAGAATCTGTTAATCCTTCTCCAAGAACTCAAGCCCCTCAAACAGCTTTGACAGAAGAGGAAGCTCCAGCTCGTCGTAATGTTCTTCCTAGTCAGGAAGAGAGAGAACTTAAGCGAGAAGTACAAATTCAACAAAATAAACTGCAAGAGATGGAAGCTCAGATGAAGCAACTGATGCAGTTAATGAATGCAAAGAAGCATCAAGAAGAAATGGGACTTCATGTTCTTCGTTCAACATTAAAGACACTCGATCTTTCTGATAAATTTATTAATCACTTAATTAAGCGTGCAGTGTTTGAACTATCAAAAGAAGATTTGGAAGATGCTGACCGCGTTTTTGATTTTGCTCTTCGTGAAATTGAAAATTCGATTAATACAGAGATGCCACTTTTTTCACAAGCTGATAAAGCTCAAAATTCTGTCATCACCGTGCTTATCTCTGAGGAAGCTTCAGGGCAAAGTTCCATGGTCGCAAAACTTGCTTGCATGAAAAAGGATTGCACCATCATTCAATTAAACGCGAATGAAGGCAATGGTATCAATGAATCTTTAGCGACTAAAATGTATAAGATTAATATTGTGAAGGCCCATTCGCTTACTGAATTGATTACAGAGTGCCGTAAATGCGTAGAAGAGAAGCGCAGTGTATTTGTTGATTTCAGAAACAATAACAGTGTTTCCGATGAAACGACAAAATTCATTGAAGGGATGAAACGTGCTTTTACTAATGTAGAAGTATTGGTGACAATTTCTGCCATCCACTCTGAACTTTATAATAAAAAAGTAATGAATAAGTTTAAAGATCTGGCTCAAGGGGTAGTGGTATCTCACCTTGACCTTTGTTTGAACTACGGGTCATTGCTAAATATGCACTTAAACTTATCTGAGAAAAGTACTTCTGGAAATACTGCGTCTAAGTATCGTGGTAATTTGCCGTTTAAATTCTTTGGAACAGGAACAATTATCCCTGATTCTATCGAACCAGCGAGCCCAGAGAGAATTATTTCCGGGATGTTCCAGTTATAAAAAATTGTTAAGATAATTAAGTGCTCGCACAACGTTTAGGATGAATGTTGTGGGTAATAGAAAACAGGAAGTTTATGAGACAAGTTAGTGACTGGTTGCAAACATTTCGCTCTGAAGAAACATCGTCTGCCAATTTTCCCAACAAGGATTTTGCCCTTAACTTAAAGCCGAAGCGTAGTAGTGGATCGGGCCTTAAAGCTCGTACTATTTCTATTACTGGTGGAAAGGGTGGTGTCGGAAAAACTTCTGTTGCCATTAAAACGGCAAGAGAATTAGCAGAAATCGGTTACAAAGTTCTGCTCATCGACTGTGATTACAATCTTGCTAATACAGCAATTAAATTAAATCTTCCGCTTAAAGATGATTTCTATTCACTGCTTTCTGCAGAGAAAACACTCGAAGAATGTCTATACCAAGAAGGGAATTTTCATCTCCTGTCTGGCTGTAACGGGAGTTTAGAATTATTTGAAAATAAACTAGCTCTGGATCAAGTGATTATCGATATTATTATTTCTCACGAGCATGAATATGATTATATTCTTCTAGACTGCCCTGCTGGCCTTAACAAAGACACACTGACACTCAATGCTTACTGTGATGAGCGTTTCTTCATTGTGACTCCAGATAAATCCTCTATTACAGATTCTTATTCATTAATGAAGGTGCTTTCGACCAAATATAACGTTAAAGAAAATCATCTGATCATTAATATGTATAACAATGATGAGCAATTTCACCGAGTAGTTAACTCAATTGTTTCGACAGCTGAGAACTTTCTTGGTTTGCGTACTCAGGTATTAGGTGGCATTAAGAAGTTAGATGTGAAAGTTGACTCTTTTGATGATCATTTTTTGAGAAAAAAATCTCCTGAAGCCCATGAAGATTTCCTCAAGGTCATCAAAAAGTACGCCGAGAAGCGTGGGGTAACCCGACATGAAGTTGGGTCTTTCAATTAAAGGCAAGGAGTGCAAATGTCATCATCTTTAGCTCATAAATTAAAAAACCTCAAAGATTACCGCTCGACTGTAGATCCTATAGTTAAAGACGAAATCATTATTGAGTACGCTCCACTTATTAAGTATATTGCCCAAAAAATTGCTTCTCGCTTACCGGCGAATATTGAGTTAGACGATTTAATTTCTTGTGGTGTTATTGGTTTAATGGATGCCATCGAGAAATTTGATCCAGGTCGTGATAATAAATTTAAGACATATGCTGAGTTTCGTATTCGTGGATCTATCCTCGATGAACTACGCTCACAAGACTGGGTTCCACGTTCTGTACGTGAGAAAGCCAAGGTTATTGAGAAAGCTTATGCACAACTTGAAGGTGAATTAGGTCGTCCAGCGACAGACGATGAAATGTGTGCTCACTTAAACATTAATCAAGATGAATTCTATGAACTTCTCGATAAAGCGAAGTCAGTTTCAGTTTTAAATATTGACGACGCAGCGACTTTTAGTCGCGGTGATAAGAAGCTTATGATGGGTCTATTAGAGCACAGACGCTCATCCAACCCATTCCATGCTATTAACTTCAAGAAGTCACAAGAGAGAATTAAAGAAGCGATTAAATCTCTACCAGAGAAGCAACGCCTGGTACTTTCTCTTTATTATTATGAAGATTTAAATTTAAAAGAAATTGGACAAGTCCTGGATGTGACCGAATCACGTGTTTCTCAGCTTCATACACAAGCGATTATCAAGCTTAAGTTGAAGTTGAAGAAAGACTTTGATTCCGTCGAGGATATCAACGGATAAAATGGATTTACGGAGCCATAATTTAAAGCAAACAGTGAGCGCCATCGAAGATTTAAGGTCTTTGGTGGCGTCTGACTTTCATGCTATCGCAGATCAGGCCCTCCATCATGTCGAGCAATTGAAACAAAATTGTGATCATGACTGGGCAGTAAATCAAAAAGCTTATGCTTCAGTTTGTAATTTAATGGAAGGACAGCTCAAAAGTCTTTTCGAATTCTACGCAAAAAATAATCCCCTCTTAGCACAAATTCAATTTAACCATGATAAAGAAACCTTCTCTCTCACAGCTTGGAATAAGCTTCTCTCCAGCCTAGATTTAGTTCTTCGTTCAGTGAGTTTATTTAATTTTACAGAGACTCTCGATGTGAAATTAATGAAAGGTCACTTGGTGGTTTCAGGAAAGTTAAAAAAGTTTAAGTTAGGACCAGAATTGAGAGTCAAAACCTATGCATTAATCCGTCAGTTTTTGGCCTTGGAATCGGTTTTTACTTACGATGTTATGGAGATGGGTGGCGAAGCTTACTTAAGTTTGAGATTCGATTACTCACATCGAGCAGAATTACGTTTAGATTTCTCAACGAACCAGGGAAAAAATCTTAGTTTTAGTAATATTTTGTCTAATTACGAGGTCACTAATTTGGAAAAATTCCGTGAAGTGAAACATTTGTGCTTAGAAGTTGATAGCTCTTATCAGCTTTATGAGCGTGAAATGATTCCCGAGGAATACTTTCAAGCTTTCTACTCGAGCGAGGCAAATTTCAGTGTATTTCATTTCTCCTTTCTATTTAGACCGATATCCCTGATAATACCTATGAGAGGGGATTTAAGCGTATCAGGGCTTCAGAACCAAGCCTACGTCGATTTCTTCTCCCTCATTAACAAGTAACTAATCTAATCTCTTTCGAGGGTAACTATGTTCTCTAAACAATCGCGAGTAATTAAGTTTTATTTTTACTTTTCAAGCTTTATTTTACTCACACTCGTTAGTTATTTCACATACTCCTTCTGGAAAAATGGAATGATGAATGATGATTCAGATGCGCAAGTTTATGAATCTATGGCCCTTGCACGTGAACTTTCACAAACAAACAACGTTGATCAAATTAAAAACGATGTGCTTCGTAATAACATAGCTGGTGCTCTAGAAAATCTAGAAAATCTAGAAAAAAATATATCTCAAGTGGCACAAATTAAAAAAGCTTCAAAACTTGATATTGAATTGAAAGAAAAAAGTGCAATGGTGAAGGAGTCTGTAACTAAATTGACGACTTATCCTTCCACTAGTGGTTTGATTCAGGTGCTTAAAGAAAAAATCTCTAAGTTTGGAATGTTTGTCAACGACAACCGCTGGCCAACACTGATTCGAATTTCAGATAAGATGTTGCAAGCATCTCACAATCTATCACCGATTAACTTTGATGCGAACTCAAGAGTGCTAAGAACGATTCAGCATGATATCCTTACGATGAAAGAAGTGACGGAACGATCAGTGCTT
>JBEIOQ010000136.1:0-3912 GCA_040377495.1 Halobacteriovoraceae bacterium | reverse complement strand
TAAACGATTCAATGATTCTTCTACCATGTTCACTTTTTTGCCATTGAGAAGTTTATAAGAAATTAATTCACTGTACACTGGTTGACGTTTGAACTCTTCACCTTGACCGACAAAGAAGTCCAACATGTAGTTACCACCTGCTGTAGAAGCAATGATAACGTCATATCCACGTTGACTTGGAGGGTTCACGTGGTCACTAAGTTTAGGACCTTCCCCTTCATCCGAAGAAATTTTGTTCATCTTGATTTCGATACCTTCTTTTTTCATGGTACCGAAGATCGCCACTTCTGGATTCAATAAGAATTTTACTGGAGACAGACCGTGGTCACCTGCCATTACGAAAAGAGTCTGATCATAAACTCCAGCTTTTTTATAAAGATCAGTTAAACGGCCTAACCAATAATCCAGACGGTTAATTTCACCTGTTGGAGAAATAATCTCATCGGAGAATGGTCCTTTAAAGTGAGAAAAGTGGTCCGTCCAAGGAGAATAGAAACCAACATATTCTGGAAATGTTTCATTCTCTAACAAAGCTAATGCTTCTAGGATTTTTCCTTTCTTTCTTTCTCTATCTTTGCCTTTTTCAATGAATTTTAAATATTTCGCACGTAGGTTTCTCGCCTTTTCTTCATTTTTAATACGGTTCTCTAATTCGCTAACACAAAGTAATTCACCAAAGTCACGTGCACCTTCACCTAAGATTAAGTTGAAGAGCGGATCGATACTCCAGTCTGATCCGGCTTCATAAGTCGCCATACAGTTGAGTGTGTTCAGATGAGGTAAACGTTGAGGAATAGTTTTCATTCCTGCTTTGCTGGTTAATTGGTCTAGAAGGATCGAATCGTTCCCGAAGAAATAATATGCACGATCTTCATGACGGTTCACAAAGTGGAAGTTCGGAAGTCCAGTTGAGCCTGGACCTGCTGCCGGTGCACCTGTTTGAATCATGGGAATGTTACGAATACTGATCGTCGGAGTGGTTGAAATACCCTGACGAACAATTCCGTTGGATTGTTCCATATAAAGCTTTTTGAAAAACGGTAGGTAATGTGGATGATTAAAATTCGCATTACGTCCCATGAAATATTCAAAAAAATCGACTTTAAAGTCAGGAAGAGTTTTATGCTCCACTGATTTTGGACGGAAATTTTCTGTATGCTTATGATCATAGTTCAACTGAGCCAAGAAAGGACTATTGGGGTTCCCCATGGAAAGTGATTCCATCAAGGCCCCTTGTAGACCGTCCACCATTACGTGGAGACCATACTTTTTATTTTCTGACGATTTTAAATATTCCACAATCGAGTCTTCGTCTGATTCTAGTTTGTCTTCATACCAAGCTCTCATTTTTTCTTTATGAGCGTAACGACCAGCAAACATTTGGTAGTTTTTATAAGCGTATAAGTGAATCGCGTCCACTAAGCTGGCCGAAGCTGCTAGGACACGTGCTGGCTCTGAGGCAATAGCATGAACTGCTTCATAAGTATCTCCACCAGGCTCCATTCCTTTTAGCACGATATCAAGAATACCTTTAATTAAAGGAGCTGCTTTACTTACTAGCTCTCCTGATCTTTTTGGAGGTTCTTTTAAAGAGAAATTTGGATCAGAAAGAATGATGGTATCAAATAAAGTAATTGCTAAAGCAATCATTTTCCCTGTGCTTGATTCGTCTTTCTCTCCAGAATCTTCTTCTTTCTCTTTCTTTTCTTTCACTTCTTTATATTTAAATAGAGTGTGCTCTAAACCAGGAATTGCATTTTTATCTGGGATGTTTTTGGTGATGTGACGGTGAAAATCCTGTTTCTTCACTTTTTTACCGGCTGAGTATAAATCCAGAATCGCCATTAAGAATGGAACAAAATCTTTAGAGAATTGATCTGAGTGTAATCTTTTTAAAACTCTTTTTTCGACATCTTTTTCAAGCGGTAAACGTTTAATAAAAATGGCAAGACCTGCTTCTGCTACTTTGGTTGCAATATATCTTGCTGGCGGAGCTTTTAAGAGACCTTTGTATTTATAAACACGCGCTTTCGGTGAGGTGTAGGGAAATTCCGCAAATCCAATCGGATCATGGTGATTATGCATCACACTTGATGGGGTTCGAGAGATTGGTTTCTCATTCGTGATAGGTGAACTACAAGCTTGTAAGACTAAGCTCAAAACCAGCAAACGTGAAATTCCAGGCAAACGCATATCGTACTCCTACGAAAAAGGATGTAATCGACAGCTTATCGGACTTTTCTGGTCAGACTTTACGATTCTGTTGAATACATGTCTTAATTCAAGGGTTTAGGGACACGATTTTGTAGCATTTTCATGATGAAAAGAGGCGCCAAGCTAGCGGCCAGATGTTTAAGCGTATGACCGCTTAATGTGTGAGAAGTGAGGGCAAAAATTTGGGGATCACGAAATTCGACAATTTTAGCAAGAATGTAACTCATGAATGCTAATAAAAGCCATTGTCTACCTGTATATCGAGAAGGATAGATAATCATGATGAGAGGTATTGAAAAAAGTGGCGCCATTTGCACCCAATAGTACAAACGTAAATCGCTAGTAACATGCCAAACGATAACACTCGCAAAACCAAGAATAATAAATATTGGTAATGTTCGTTCTAATCGTCGATCAATATACTCAGAAATTAGGGCCACAAATAACCCCATAAAACCAATAGTCATAGGTAATCTATCCCAGACTAAACGAGCATTGTCGGGGGCCCAGTGATAATAGGCAGATCCAGGTGCAACAAGAATGACACCAACGAAAAACGTCAACCATGAATTCTTGTTTTCAATAATCTTATTGGTTTGAATCAGAAACATTGCTCCTGCTCCACCAAGCAGAGCAAAGGGCAGATTAGATAAGACATCAAAAAAATTTGGTATGCCAAATATAACCCTTGAGTCTGCAAACAAGTGATACAGAGGATCTTGAGTTATGATTGGCCCCATAAAAAGGTAAATTAATAAACCTACGCTAAATAAAACTATAGAAATATGGCGCCACATAAACTTTTGAGTCATGGATAGTATTCTATTAAGATTTGGTTAAGATGGGAACTAGGCAAAAAGTAAGAAAATGTCGCTTGAATAAATATGGTGTAGAATAAAGAATATAATCACAGTAATTTGATCCCCGCGTAAGGAGTACTAAATGAAAATTTTCAGAGTTTGTGGTCTTGCTCTTTTGAGTTTTACAACAACTCTTACTGCCTTTGCGAATATGTCTGTGATCTATGGTGAAGACAACCGTCTCGATCTCAACGAACACCCACTCATGACTTTGAAACAAATGGGTTCTGCAGTTGCAGCTCAGATTGAAACAAAAAAAATTGTTCCTACGAGTGAGTCTGGTTTTCAAACCGTTTTAGGACAAAAATTAGTCAATTTTGGAATTTGTGAAAAAGAACGTTTTTCTCATCAGATCTCAGCCATGCGCTGTTCTGGATTTATGGTGGACAAAGATTTGTTGGTCACTTCTGGCCAGTGCGTACAGAACATGGATGACTGTAAACTCTACTCTTGGATTTTTGATTACAAACTTCAAAGCACAAATGATTCTGCAGTTAAATTTAAACAAGACCAGGTTTACACTTGTAAACAAATTGTTGCTCGTGCTTATGATCCATCAACCAAAGAAGACTATGCTGTCATTCGTGTTGATCGTGAGATTATTGGACGACTTCCACTTAAGTTTAGAAGAAAAGATACCATCGATAACAATGCCAAACTATTTACCATTGGAACAAGTTTAGGCTTACCACTGAAAATCAGCGATAATGGCACAGTTGTTTCAAATCAACCGGAAAAATATTTTGTCACTAACTTAGATACTTACGGTGGTGCAGCCGGAGCCCCTGTGATCAATGAAGAAACACTTGAAGTCGAAGGAATTTACATTAGCGGCGAG
>JBEIOQ010000109.1:0-8202 GCA_040377495.1 Halobacteriovoraceae bacterium | reverse complement strand
CAAACGAAGAAGGAGAAAACGCTTGAAAACATTTATCAGTAGTGGCGGTGGGGCCGTCGGCAATGGCTAAAAACCCTAAACACTTGGTCTAACCCTTGCATTGTAGAACACTGAGAACTTAAACCCATGGAGGTGTTTTATGATGAAGGTAAGATTTAAAGTATTGTTTCTTGTAACCATGGCACTATCTTTCAATGTCTTGGCCCTGAGTCCCAAACTGACCAAAGCGAAGGCCAAAATGCTCCTTGAGAACTCGATAGAGGTGTCACCAGAGGAGTTTCAGATGCTGGCAGAAGAAGAGAAAGCTCGCCAACAAGAGGAGCTAGAGTACACATCTGCAGAAGAAAGCCAGTACCTAGAACAGGGAATGCCTCAAGCAGTTGAAGTCGCTGAGGAAGCAAGCTTACCTCAAGATGAAAATCTTGCAGAGAACCTAACTACTGAAGAAGTGGCTCAAGCCAACCCTTTAATGGAAGAATATTAGGCCTTAATTTCTAAAGCTTTGAGCATTTTAGTCCGATACTAATTATGCTCGAGGTTTTATGCTTTCTAAACTATCGCTAGTAATTTTCGTCGCTCTTTTGTCTTCACAAGCATGGACTTGTGATGAGCATTTCGTGCACGAAGCTTTTTTGCCTGCGATAAATGAAGAACAAGTTGTCTTTAATCTCAATCAAGTTCCACAGAAAAATATTTTAGGAGAATCTCTCAATCAGGCCCAGGCCCAAGGTTCTCGCTTTGTTATTTTCAGTAATGGAACAGCCGCAGAAGGAACTCTCGCCAATGTTTTTTTTGGTCTGGATAATACGCCCGCTTATCTTGGTTTTAATTCACAAACACGCCTAATGGTTTCGGGTGCTAAGTCAGGAAGCTGGAAACAATTAAAAGGCCAGGGTTTTGCTCAACATGCTCAAGGTTTTGGTATGCCAGTGGGAAGTCCTTTTGCTGATGATATTAGTCTTTTTACAAAGAAAGATTGGCATTCTAAGGGGATTCTCGAAGGTCAGATGGTCACTCTTCAATATCCATCAGGCGTGGTGGTGAAGGGGGTCCTGGAAGCTTTTCAAACGGATGCTCAAGGAATAGTGCGTGTCCTTAAGTTTGCCAATAACTCCACCGAGGTCCGCTTCGGAAATCAAATTCTATTTGCTAAAGATTGGGGTGTTTACGATCTTCTAGTTGGTTCTAAGGTCTCAAACGCCATGCTTTTACCTAAATAATTACATTAAATTCATCATTTTTCGGTCTTAGATCTTGCCTAGTTTAGACCCTCTAAAGTATTGTTCTAGGGTCTAAAGGGTTTTGCTATGAGTAACAAAAAAACGATTCTAAGTGGAAGTACAGTGACGGGAGATTTGACTCTCGGAAATTATATAGGCGCAATTAATAACTGGAAAAAACTTCAAGAAGATTACGATTGTTTATATTTTCTCGCTGATCTTCACGCGCTTACAGTACAGCAAGATCCAAAAATTTTAAAAGAAAGAACTTATAGTTTTTTTGCTCAATACTTGGCCCTTGGTCTAGATCCCAAGAAGAATGTCATCTTCGTTCAATCTCACGTGCATGAACACACTGAGCTCGCTTGGATTTTGACTTGCTTAACTCCCATGGGTTATCTAAACCGCATGACTCAGTTTAAAGAAAAGTCTGAGAAACATGAAAAGAACATCAATGCTGGTCTTTTTACTTACCCGATTTTGATGGCGGCAGATATTTTGCTTTATCAAGCGGACATGGTGCCAGTTGGTGAAGACCAAAAACAACATCTTGAGCTATGTCGCGATATCGTAGGTTTTTTTACCAATCGCTACGGGGAAGGTGTTTTTAAAATGCCAGAACCTTACATCAGCAAGATGGGTGCTCGAATTATGTCGCTACAAGATCCGACGAAGAAAATGAGTAAATCAGATGAAAATGAGAAAAACTTTGTCTCGATCATTGATGATGCCAAAAAAATTGAAAAGAAAATCAAAGGTGCTGCGACAGATTCAGATACGGTGATTCGCTTTGATGTTGAAAATAAGCCAGGGCTTTCTAATTTGATGACGATTTATTCGGTGTTGGCGAATAAAACCTATGCTGAAATTGAAAAAGACTATGAAGGAAAACTTTACGGTCACCTCAAAGTCGATTTGGCGCAAATTGTGGTAGATACATTAAAACCAGTGCGTGAAAAATACGATGATCTGATGAAGAACAGAGATCATTTGGATCAATTAATGAAAGAGGGAGCTTATCGCGCGAAAGAGAGAGCTGCGAAAACTTTAGATAAGGTTTACCGTACCTCAGGCCTTGTGGCCCCATTAAAATAAAATGAAAATTATTACTTTATTTTTTCTTCTCTTTTCTCTAACTGCCAAAGCTGATTTAGTTTTAATTGGTGGTGGAAAAAGAACATCGGAAATTTTAACGAAGATCATCGAATTAGCGAATCATAAACCGATCGTGATCGTTCCACTTGCTAGTGAAATTCCAGACGAAATGGTGGAAACCATGAAAGGCGAATTAGAAAAACTAAATGCTGATAATGTTCAAGGTTTTCTCTGTTCAAACAGTGATGTGGATAAAGAAGAATGTTTAAAACAAATTAGCGAAGCGGGAGTTATTTTTTTCTCCGGTGGTGACCAGAATCGATTACAAAAAGCTTTTAAAGATAGTGTTGCTCTAAAACTCATGAAGGATCTGAAAGGTTCTCTTCATTTCGCGGGAACTAGTGCTGGAACTGCCATTATGAGTGAAGTGATGCTGACCGGAAGTCCGATGAAGCCTTACACAGAGTTTGATGGTGTTAGGCCAAATATGGTGGAGGTGACGAATGGTTTCGGCTTTGTGACGAAAATGATCATCGATCAACATTTTATCAAGCGATCTCGTCAAAATCGATTAATGAGTGCAGTTCTCGATCGTCCTAAGTTGGTAGGGATTGGGATTGATGAGGCAACTGCGATCGTAGTGAAGGCCGATGAGTCATTTTCTGTGATTGGTGAAAGTTCAGTGATGGTTTTTGATGCAAGAAAGGCAGATGTGACGATTTCAACTCAAGGAAATTACCAGACCCAAAATATGCAAATCCATCTTCTGGGTCGAGGTAACAATTATCAGTTCTAGATATTCATTCCAATCTTTTTATAGAAAAAACGCATAACCCAAAGTGGTCCAATTAAAAGAAACACTAGATCTTGCATGAAAGAAGGTTTCTTTCCTTCTATTTTGTGACCATAAAATTGGGCCATCCAAGCAAGGACAAAAACAACTGTGGAGAAAGTAAGTAAAATTCCCATTTGCTCGAGTTTGGTACATATCCAAAACATAATCGTTGCTTGGATTAACATTCCCACAAACATCATAAAATTGAGGCTCAAATAAAAAGCCAAACATGACACCGTAAAAAGTGTGGCCCAGTTTAAATAGGGAACTGTTGTAAAAATTTCTGGGGTAGGGATAGACCAAAGAAAACCAATTACGGTTAACATAATTAGAGGGACACAAATTTTGTGAATCATTTGATTGGTAGGATTTTTATGGCTAACGCCGTATTCATCCATCCATTGTGTAAAATTACGCATAAAATCTCCTTCCTTAGGTAATATGTCTTTATTATAAAGGAAGAAACTAGAAAGTGTCTCAGGAATTTTCAAGCTTGCGAAGAAGATCAGGTTTTCCGTCATGGGGGCCTAATATATGTTCAGGTTTATTTTCCCATAAACGATTTTGTTCCTTCATCTCAGCGTTTCTCTTGGGGTGCATAGGATAAAAAATCTTGTTTTCAGGTTTAGATTTTTCGCCGCCCACTAATAAAACACAATTTGTCTCAGTGTTATTGAGAAAAGTATGAGCAATTCCTGTTCCAGAGGGGAAAGCCACAAAATCACCTGGGTTAAGTTTGTGCGTTACTCCATCGATCCAGACTTCTGGATGCCCTTCTATGATAAAGGCAAATTCTTCTTCAGCGCTTTCAGCGTGCGGCCAAGAAGTTCGTCTCCCTGGTAGGAGAGTTTCAATATGAATTCCAATTTTCTCTAAACCTAAAATTTTCCCAATAGCACAACCAATACTCAGTTTTTCATCACTGCCACGATAATGAGAATTATCTTCTTCGATATGATCTTTGTAGTTTGCAATAAATTTTGGTCTGGTCATTTCTTACCCAATGTTTGTAAAAATTTTAGATGATGGACAATCGTAAAAAGTGTTAACGATGGATTTAGAGCAAATAGACTTTTGGTTTTATCGGGAGCATTAAGTGCATCCAAACCTTTGGACTGAACTTCTTTTAAAACTAAAGTAACGTTCTCTTTTGTATCGTGGGTATCGAAAGGTAAATAATTGCTAGAGTTCACATTCACTTCATGAATGAGAACGCTAAGATGATAATCTGAACTCAGTAAGCCCAAACTTTGATCAATCGGAATATAGTCAGCCCATAGATTTTGTCCATTTTGGTTCCAAGTTTGTTCATGAGTAAAAATAAAGCGAGAGTATTCATAAAACTTTTCTTTGGTCATTGTTGCCAACCATAGTCCTTCTGGTGTCTGCAGCAAGCTTGGAACTTCTTTTTGCAAAAAAGTTTTTAACTTTAAATAATGGTCGATCAGTTCATGGAATTGCGAGTCGGGGCCATAATTACTGACTCCTTCACCTGAGCTTCCTGATAAATGGTTATCAAATTTGGATTCCCATTGAGTTTCATAATAAAGTTTGAGTTTTGGGTGACTATTTAACCAAGGAAGACTGAGAGGGATAAAAAGTGTTTTATTTTTAATATTATCTGGATTCAGAACATCAAATATGAGTTGTTGAATGGTGGCCAGTTTTTTGATGGCATTCTTTTCTTTGAGAATAAGATGTGTTTGATGGTAAAGCTCGAGATCTTTCCAGTATTGATGAATTTTCTTCTTGCTGCTTTGATAAGCAAGTTTGGTTTTTTCATAGATGGACTTAAACTCTATCGCTTGATTGAAACCAAGATCGGAAATCAGTTTGAGGGTAAATTCCAAATCATTGATATAACTTTTTTCACTCGAAATTAAGCAAGGAGTCACTATGTTTGAGATGGCATTACTCGAAACCCAGCCGAGTACTAGATTTCCTTGGTGAAAACTTACGACTTTTGTTTCTTCTTTTTTCTCTTCCAGAATTACGACACGATTAGCATAGGGAAGATCAGTTATTTTTTTTTGATGCAGATTAAGAGGAAAAGTGTCCTGACAAAGACCAGTCAGTCTTTTGCTGTTGGCCTTCACCTCGGTAGAGATAAAAAAGAGAAGTCCAAAAATAATTAATAATGAGAGAGAGTTCTGCATAAAGGACTATCGGAAAAAAAGCAGGCGTGCTTGATCATTAAAAGAATCATTCATGTAGATAAGCTATCGAAATCAGGTAGTGTTTAGATTGTATTTTTTACTATGGGTTGAGACACTTGGGTTGTCACTCTGTTTAACCTAGTGCTAGTTTAACCTATACTCGATCTTATTCATTTTGTTTCTTTTATATAAGGAGAAGAACATGAAACTCATTCGTTTACTTTCGTTTGTTCTTGTTTCTGCTTTTGCTGTGAGCGCTTTTGCTGCTCCTAAAGAAGTAGAGCTTAATGGTTCTCAAGCAGCTTTAGGTGATCTTGGCGATATTCGCGATATCATCAACATCCAAAACAATGGTGACTACACTTTAGTTAGAACTGAAAAAACTGCTGCTAAAGTTGAACTTTTACTCCAAGTAAAAGAGCCACAAACAATTTGTGCTAAAACTGAAATTCAGTACTACCCATGTGGATGCAATGGTGGTTATGGATACCCACGCCCTCCACGTCCATACCCTTATCCAAACCCATACCCGTATCCATATCCATATCCCAATGGTTGTGGAATGTGTGCTCAAACAGTTTGCGTGAAGTATGAACAAATTCTAGTTACAAGAACGAAGAATATCAAACTTAACTTTAAGAAAGCTGAAAAAATTGAAGCTGGTCAAGACGAACTTTTCGACCTTAAGATTCGTTCCAATGGTTACAATCTTAACTATGAATTGAATGCAGATAATAACTATAAAGTGAAAAAAACTTTTGGTAAATTCTTCAAAATCAAAAAGCAATAATCTGTTTTTAGACGATACATTAAGAAGGGGGCAGTGAAAACTGTCCCCTTTTTGTTTAATTTTTAGACAGTTAGAACATTTCAATAAAAGACTAAAGTTATTTTGAAAATACCCGATCAGATAAATGGTGTAAGTTTATTTGTGAGGAAAATATGAAAAAGAAACTATCAACTTCAACTTTGGGATTACTCGCGGTACTCGCTTTAGTTTCAGCTTGTGGGAAGAATAGCAAAACAGGTGGAGGCGATGGCGGAGTAGCTTCTAGTGTCAGCTCAAGCCCGATTTCTGGCTCTGGAATTTCTCAGGATGTAACTAATCTCTACAATCAAGTCAATGCGATGAATATGAATCAAATCATAGCCATCTCAAATCAAGTAGTAGAAAGACAGTACACCGCGAACAACAATAATAACTCTGGTAATTACTCTATCCTTAATGGCTTGATTCAGTTTAACTACAATTTGAATTTAACTTCAAGTTACACGATGGATTCAGGCTACCCCAAAACGGGTATGGTGATCCAACTTACAGATGCTAATAATATTCAGATGAGTAATGCTGGTGTAGTTAACAAAACAACAGTATTAAATCGTATGTTCCGTCCAGACTTGGGAATGATTGATGGTGGTGACTGTAACGGTGCGAAGTCAATCGTAAGTGCAACTATTAATAGTGCAAAATCCATTTCTTCAACGGTAAGAGCTGTAGATTTTATGGTGGCGGAAACTTGTGCAGGATCAACAGTTATGCATATTGTAACAAACACAATTGACTTGAATTATCCACTTATTGCAAACCCTAAAGAGACAGTTCAGGGGAAATATCAGCAACAAAATAACTCAAGCTTTAGCTTTGTGGCCAAAAAAGCTCGTACATTGGGTCCATATTAAAAAATCTTAATCAAACGACATAGAAAGGAGAGCAGATTGCTCTCCTTTTTTTTTGTTCATTATTTCCTTGTTAAGTTTTCCTTAAAAAAATCCCAAATTCTTTTATAATAATAAAGATTTACAGTCTTTTGACTATTTTAAACATGAAGGATGATTTATGGGTCGTTACAAAACGGATTTACGTGACGTGAACTTCAATCTATTTGAAGTATTAAACGTCGAAAAACACACTGATTTAGGTGTGGCAGATTTAAAAGATATCGTCGCTCAAGTCGACAATTTTATGGAAAAAGAAATTTTTCCGGCCAGAGAAAAATCAGAACATGAAGGAGTGAAGTTAACCAAAGATGGTGTGAAAGTTCCCACTTCACTTCATTCAGGGCATAAGGCCTTTTACGATAATGGTTGGTTTGCTTTAGGTTTACCTGAAGAATATGGCGGAACACCTATGCCAGATGCGGTGTCTCTCGTTGCGACGTCTCTTGGTACAGCTGCTAATACATCGTGGTTTATGTATCCTGGTCTAACCAAAGCTGCACTTAATGTGATTTTGAAAAAAGGAACAGATGCTCAGAAAAAACAACTCGTCGCTAAGATTGTGGATGGATCTTGGGGCGGAACTATGTGTTTAACGGAAGCGGGAGCAGGATCAGATGTAGGCGCTCTCCGCTCTACTGCTAATCCAGTAGGCAATGGTAAATATAAAATCAACGGAACGAAGATCTTTATTTCCTCAGGTGAAAATGATCTTTATCAAAATATTATTCACCTAGTGCTAGCACGTACACCAGGAGCACCCGCAGGGACGAAAGGGATTTCTCTTTTCATCGTTCCTCGTTACCACATTAATGCTGATGGAACTCTAGGAGCTAGTAACAATGTTACTTGTACTAAAATTGAAGAGAAAATGGGACTACATGCTCAAGCCACTTGTGAGTTAGCTTTTGGACTGAATGGAGAGTGTGTTGGTGAAATGATTGGAGATGAATTTGATGGTATGGCCACCATGTTTATCATGATGAATGAAGCGAGACTTTTCTGTGGTGTACAAGGCGAAGCGCAAGCTAACCTGGCCTACATGATGGCAGAACAATATTGCAAAGAACGTGTTCAATTCGGAACAGAAATCGTGAACCACCCCGATGTAAAAAGAAATCTTCTACGTATGCGTGCTATGAGTCGCGGAATGCGCGCTCTTTGTCTATATACCGCGAAT
>JBEIOQ010000012.1:0-30089 GCA_040377495.1 Halobacteriovoraceae bacterium | reverse complement strand
TCGTCCTCGGACTCGCTCTCTATTCAACTTTTACAGTAGCTGAAACCCCAATCTATTCGTATATGACAATTGGTTCAGATATGGTGAGCTCAACGTCTAAAGCTTTAGGCAAAGATGCTCAAATTATCAGCAGTAACGATAAAGTTACGTTGATGAAAATTCCTACGTTTAAGGCTTTTACCGTCAGTTCACTTATGCATGCTGAGAAAATTCGTTGTCCTGGATTTATGCTGCATGAATCGGAAGCAGAAGCGAAAAGTTATTCAAAAAATGCACTTAGTGGAACAAAAGCAAACTTTTTTGAGTACACAGTTGATCAAGAAGAAACTGTGAATGAGCTTATTTCACAAGTAAAAGAAGCAACGATTGTAAGTACCATCAATAAGCTTTCAGGTTATCAAAACCGTTATTATAAAAGCTCTCATGGTTTAGCTTCATCTACTTGGATTAAAGATTACTGGACTGAACTTTTAAAATCTCGCACAGATGCTAAGGTAGAATTCTATAAGCATGCTAATTGGCAACAACCATCTATCATTGCTACGATCGAAGGCTCAACCTTTCCTGATGAAGTTGTGGTGATTGGTGGGCATGCGGATTCTATTATCAGTGGAGGTTTCGGGGGAAGTACTGATTCTAACATGCGCGCTCCAGGAGCTGATGATAATGCTTCAGGTATGGCGACGATCACTGAAGTTATTCGTATTGCAGTAGAAAATGGTTTTAAACCAGCTCGTACCGTTATGTTTATGGGTTTTGCTGCGGAAGAAGTAGGCTTACTAGGTTCTAAAGAGGTTGCGGCAAGCTTCAAAAAAGCTGGAAAGAATGTTGTTGGTGTTATGCAGCTCGATATGACGAACTTCAAAGGTTCTCAACAAGACTTATGGTTAATGTCTGACTATACCAACGTAAAACAAAATGAATTCTTAGGGACTTTAATTGACAAATATATTAAACTACCTTGGGGATACTCTAAGTGTGGTTACGGATGTTCAGACCACGCTTCTTGGACGGCGAATGGCTATGCCGCTTCTTTTCCATTTGAATCAAAAATGGAACAATATAACGGGAAGATTCACTCAGTGAATGATACCTTGGCCACAATGAACAATAGTGCCCTTCACGCAACTAAATTTAGCAAGCTCGCTCTTGCGTTTATGGTGGAGATGGCCAAAGAATAAGGCTTAATCTTTGCTCAAGTCAAAAGAAGATCTAAAATTAATTTTTCCTACAATTTATGATGGATTAGAGGTAGCCCGACAGGGCTTCCTCAAATCCGTTTTAGCCGATGGTGAAGATGATTCCACTATCCGCACTACTGATGAAGCCCGCATCGTCCTTGAAACGATGGAGGCTATGGTTAATGAACAATTTGATTTTTATAATCAAATCCCATCTTTAGAAGAATTGTTCATTAAAGAATTTGGCAATATCAGAGATTGGGTTAACCGTGAAGTTTTTCTAGAGATTGCATTTCTTGAGGATTATTTTTTCCCTATTACTCAATCTTGTCCGATTAATCTGGAAAATCAGTTTAATGTGGATTTTATAAAATCCTATTCGACAACTTTTCAAGTTTGGAGAGAAACCAAACTTGAGATCCATAATGAAACTCAAAACAAATTAAAAAATGAATTTAGTTTGAAATTGCAAACCTCCCAACTCAAGTGCCAATGTTATGCATGTGTTGGGGACTTTAGAGCGAAAACTCGTGAGTTTGCTTATAAAGAGTTAGTACAAAAAATTGAAAGCACCGGCGAAAGAATAGAACATATCTTACTTAATGGACTTAAAGTCGATATTTCAGAAATTATTTCTGAATTAAAAAAGAATTTAGAAAAAGAACTTCATCAAGTTCGCTATAAATTGAAGCGCTCATCCTTAAGTAAACTAGATAATGAAATTAAAGCTTTATTTAAAGAGAAATTTTCTCACAAGAGTGATGTGGGGATTCAATACATTGAAAATTTGAAACCGCAGTTTCGATCTTGGCTTGAAGAGCAAAGTTTAAAACCTGATTTAATCGGTGATGCAGAATACGAACGTTTTTTTATGCAGCTGGATCTAGGATTATGGAAACCTTTAAAAATTCTACAAAAGGAATTTCAACGTTTAGTCCAAACTGTAATGGCACTAAAAAGAAAAGACGTTTCAGCGCAAATTCTAATGGAGTACTTAGGCCAATTTTGGGTGCACTCGGAAGCTCGTAGTGTTAAAAGAAAAATTTTCTATCATATGGGACCGACTAATTCCGGGAAAACTTACCATGCAGTAGAAGCTCTTTGTGAAGCACGCAAGGGCTGCTATCTTGCTCCTCTGAGATTACTTGCTTCAGAGCTTTACGATACGATGAATACTAAAGGCGTAAAAACTACGCTCATGACGGGTGAAGAGGTAATTGAGATTCCAGGTGCGACCCATACTTCTTCCACGATTGAAATGGCAAAATTGAATGAGAGATTCGATTGTTGCGTCATCGATGAAATTCAAATGATGTCAGATCCACAACGTGGTTGGGCCTGGACTCGAGCTTTGGTGAACATTAAAGCAGATGAAGTTCATCTATGCGGAGATATGTCGGTTTTAGATTTAGTTAAACAGATTGTGCAGCTCACGGGTGATACCTTAGAACTTCGTAAATATGAGAGAAAAACTGAATTAAAAGTTATGGATATGACTTTAAGTTTGGGGTCATTACAACGTTCAGATGCTTTGATTGTATTCTCTCGTCGGAATGCACTGAAATATAAATCAGATTTAGAAAATCTTGGATACAAAGTATCTGTTATCTATGGCATGCTCTCTCCTGAAGTCCGCCGTGAACAGGCAAGAAAGTTTGATCAAGGTGAAACCGATATTATTGTAAGTACAGATGCAATTGCGATGGGAATGAATTTACCTGTACAGCGAATTATCTTTTCTACTTTTTCTAAATTTATCGACAATAAAGAATACCACCTGACTAATTCTGAAATTAAACAAATTGCAGGACGAGCGGGACGTTTTGGTCGTTTTCCTATCGGTCATGTAACCAGTTTATCCAAGGAAGCAGAGGGGCCTCTTATTTTAAGAAATGCCATTGCTGCTGATCTTCCTCAGTCAACTCGTTCTATGGTGGGGCCTGATTTAGATATTTATAAAAAAGTGAATTCAGCGCTTGAATCTCACTCCCTTCCTATTCTTAGTCTCTCTGAATTTCTTCGTTTATTTAACACCATGACTTTTACTAAGCCCTTTTATTGTGTTGATTTAAAAGAGATGATTGAGCTGGCGGAGATGGTAGAGCAAGCCGATGAGAAAACAAAATCCTTAAGTGCTTCTGAAATTTTTGGTTTCGCTTGTGCCCCAGTTAACTTAGGCTTGCTAGAGCATGTGCAATATTATGTATACATCTTAAATAGTTATACTCATAGCAGTCCAATTCATAACGAAGATATTAACGTCATTTCCGATAATATCGATTATCTTGAAGGAGCTATAAAATGTACTGAGTTGTATCAGTGGTTAGCTCGACATTTCGATAAGAAAAATTTTGAATTTAATGAGATGCAACTTTTACATAACAAATCACTGGCGACAGAACGTTTGAATACACTTTTATCTGAGAGAACTGTTCGTTCGTGTTCAAGTTGCGGAGTCAATCTTCCTCCTCAGACTGAATTCAATATATGTGAGAACTGTTTTAAAGAAAGACGTTTTGCTCCGAGACGCTTTCCACCGCAAGGTCAAGGACAGCGACCGGGTGAATCTCGCTCAGGTGGCGGTCCTCGACGTGATCAATATAATAGACGTCCTCAGTCGCCGTCTAATTCTCCTGCTAGACCAGCTCATCCTAATGCTAGTAAGCCTGAAGTTGGTGAGGCTCAAGAATACCAAGGTGGTGGACCTAATCGCATTCCACGTGCAGGTGGAAAACCTTCAGGTGGTGGTAAAAAGAACAAAAACTTTTCCTTTCGCAAAGGGAAAAAGTCTCCTTCCCGCTAAAATATGAATGCTTCTTATTTTGAACCTTGTCGTAGAATCGTTGAAGGAACTAGCTTAGAAGATAAGTTAGCTGATCTCTCACAATTGGAGTTTGGAGAGAGCAAAGATTATGTGATCCCCGATAAACCAGGACGTGATCCTCGATTTGATTTTTCTGAGAAAAGAGGGAAGTTTCCTAAAAACTTTGAAGCAGAAGAATCCAGAGGAAAGGCCCTCCATTTTTTTGCCAATCACGAATTACTGGCAATTGAAATGATGGCGGCAGCGCTACTTTATTTCCCTCACCAGACGGAAGATCAGATTAAATTTAAAAAGGGCATTATTCAAACCCTGAAAGAAGAGCAGAAGCATTTCAAGTTGTACCAACACCGTATGAAAAACTTTGGTTTAGAGTTTGGTGATTTACCTGTCAACGCTTTCTTTTGGCGTCAAATGCAATCTCTAAAAACACCAGAAGCGTATTTGGCCATGATGAGCCTAACCTTTGAAATGGCCAATCTTGATTTTATGCTCTATTACCAAAATGCTTTTCGAGCTGTAGAAGATTACCAAACAGCTGATATTTTACAAATTGTTTTAGATGATGAAATTTCCCACGTCGCTTTTGGAGTACATCATTTGAATCGTTTTAAGAAAGATCTAGATCTGTGGGATTATTATTGTAGTCTTTTACCTATGCCTATTACGCCTGCCCGCTCGAAGGGAATGGTTATTAATCATCAAGCTCGTTTGGAAGCTGGGATAGATGAATCTTTCCTACAAAAGGCTATTCAGTTTCAGGATGACTATCGATTAACTCAAAGAAAAAGTTGGAAAGAATTATGATTCGCGCCAACTTTGATTATGAGTTTGAATTATTTCATAATCAAAAAAATGACAGTATTAATAAGCAATTTGAATATCTTTATTGGTGGACGGAAAACAAGCTGGATCCACTTTCCACCAAAACAATCTATGCCGAAGAGTATTTAGACTATATTACCGAGTGTTTACAAAAAGTCATTTCGACTTCTCCTGCCCCTTACCAACAAAATTGGTGGGGAGATTTAAATGATCTAAAACTAGAGCGCCTGCTCAATTCTAAATTAACCAGTACTCAGTTTGCTCTCCAGGAAAACCTCGCTCATCCTTTGACTAAAATTATTACCAATCAAAACGAGATTAATCTGCTTGATGATGAAATGTATGTGCTTAAAAACCCCTATCTCATGTCTGGAAAAGGTTTTATGCGTTTTGTGGGTAAGGAATACGATCGAATAAAAAATTGGGCAGAAAAAGAGTTGAAAAATAATCCGCTAATTTTTGAGCCTTGGGTGAAAAAACTTTATGATATCGGTACTTATATCTTTCTTGACGAAAAAAAGATGGAAAGTTATTTCAATTTGAGCAATGAACAGGGGAATTACAAAGGCACTGTCGTTTATGCTGACCATAATCTCTTTTTTGAAGATCTTGAAGAACGAGGGGTAAATTTAGATTTTTATTTGGAATCGTTAAATCGCATTCAGAATTATTATGTCTCATTGGGAGCAACCAAAGGGTTCAGTGTTGATTCTTTTATCTATCAAGAAAAGCAGTCTGCTAAGATGTACTATCTCTCTGAAGTCAATTATCGTAAAACCATGGGGTGGGTAAGTTTAAAATTAAAAAAATTCCTCGATATAAATGGAGTTGGGCAATTTCTTATAATGAAACGTCCAAAAGAATACAAAAATTTTATTGAATATAAGCAATGTTTTGAGTCTGTTCTCTATTCGCGAGAAAAGAAAAAAGGTGTTCTTTTACTCTCTCCTGAAAATCATAATTTTGTTACTTTTTTTGTCGCAGCTCACTCTAAAGAAGAGTTAGATAATTATTTATTTTTCATGGCCAATTTATAGATGTCAATAAGATGAGCGAAAGCTTCTTCGCCGGTTGTTCCCCAGGCAATAATTCCGTCTTGATGACCTTTCATTACAAAACTTCCTGATCTTTTTTCACCAATACAGTTTTTGGCACCAATTGCCATTTCAATTGTTCCATAGTCGACATTGTCGGGAGTGGATGAATAGTTTTGATCGATCATGAATTGCCACATACTGCGATCGTGGACATGAAAAACGTAGTTGATCCAATGGCCACTGCGATAAATAGCATCGTGAGTGAGCGCTTCACTAGAAGGTTTTATCGGACCACGACATTTTATTTTATTATTGATTAGGTCGCAGTCTTCAATCAAACAATATTGACTACCATCTAAGTGAGGATATTTGCCCGTTTGTGTACCTGAGATAAGGAAGCTGGTTGTATGTTTTTTGCAGGAAATATTGCCGTAACCGACCTGCATATCTTCATATTCCCCAATTAGCTTGAGCTGAAAAAGCTTTACTCGCCAAGATTCCAATTCTTGATAAAAACTCTCAACAAAGGGAGGACAATAATTGTATTCTCTGAGGCTGAATTTTATTACGCCTTCTTCGAAGGGTTTATTCATGAAATACCTTGGTGAAAAGGGCAGTACTGGTTAAAATATTTTAATACACTTGCATTAGGTTGAAAATGGCAGAATCCATTGTCGAAAAAATTAAACAAAAAATGGCAGGAATTCAACTTCCATTTTTAAAGAAAAAGGCTCCAATAGAAGCTGATGCTGCTGTTTCTTCAACTGATAAAACAAATATTGGAATTCAAGCCCCGCCTCCCGATGACGCAACTGAAGCAAATGATCTTAATGATATGGAAGCTCCAGCAAAACCAAAAATGGTTTTGTTTCGCCCCATCGGTAAAACGAAATTCACTCCTGTTCATGTTATAGTGGTGCTGGGTGTTTTGTATTTTGGTTACGACATGATGATGGGTGAAGATGCTTCTGAAGAAGTCGCACAAGAGACAGTTGCTCCACCTAAGCCCAAAAGAAAAAGAAAAAAACCAGGTGAAGAAACAGCAACACCTCGTGATACAGTAACAGCCGGAACCACTCCTGCGGCTACACCTGAAGCGACTCCAGCTGCAGATGGTAGTGCTCCTGTGGACAATATCGATGTTGCTCAAGTAACTCCGGCACCTGAAGTAAAACCGACCCAAGATCCAATTGATCCAGATGATCCAATGGCAATTGATAGTATCGATGTTAAAGCAATTAATACAGCTGCTGAAAAAATAGAATTGGAAGAAACGACTAAGCCTAAAGAAACACCAGCTCCAGTAGCAGCTGAAGTGCCTGCTGACTCCTCAGCGGGCGGTGAAGAAGGAACTATTACTACGAATACAGGGGAAGCAAGCTCAGCTGACGTTTCACCTGAACCTGTCAAAGAAAGTGACTTGGCTTCGGATTTATTAAAAAACTTAAGTGATACAGAGGAACCAAAATCGGACGAAGTCGCTAAAGAAAATAAAGAGTCTACATCACCTCCCGACTACACTAGAATTGGTCGAGGATTAGTCTATAACTGTAAAGATGGTCATTGGGCATGCGTTGCTCGAGATGAATATCTTACGTGTAAGTCAAATCGTAAGTGGAATGAATCTAATTCAAAAAAGAAAGAGTGCTTTGAAGTTTCTGTTTATGCGACAGATAGAGATTGCGCCACCGCCCAGAAGATCAAAGTCGACTCTGTCGCCCAGACTGATTTTTGTAAATAATCACTTTCCATTTCAAAAATGAAATAAAGACCTTCCTGCAGATGAATCCTCAAGATTTACAATCTTTTATTGTCTATACCTCCTGATAACCCCAAGGAGGTTTTATGAAAATAATTTCTATTATGGCCCTTGTTTCATTGACCCTTACTGGTTGCGGGAAACAATCAGTTGGTCCAACAGTAACTAAAGAAGTAGTCGGTTCAAGTTCTAACATTATTGCGAAGGATTCCAGTGGCTGGCCGATGGAGGTCAATCAGTATGATGTGTACAATGATGTTCGCTTGATTAAGTACCAAATGCCTCGTGAGCAATTAGAGAATGAAAGAAATGCTTATCGGGAAACAGATCTACAGCCTTATCCAGTCAGCTCTAGTTACAATACTCAAGTTTTTCGTATGCACAATGTAGATGACTATAAAGGAGTCCTTTTTATTCCGCCTAAAATTTGGGCTTACGGACATACAGATGGAGGAAGAACTGCACCTTATGCCAATAACGATGGTACTATCACGATACCTTTTCCGTTTATTCTTGTGACTGGATTAGAGAATGAAGTTCCTGATCCATCAGGTCTCAAAAAAATTACAATTCCTGACAGCATTAAGGTTAAAAATCCAGAAGGTCTTTACTCTGAAACTAACAAAAAAATTGTTCCACTTCCTGGGTGTCCCAAAAGAGTCATCATTAGTTTTAATGCGAAAGAGTATGATGCGACTCCTTCTGAATTCTTACGTGGAGATTATTGTGATATCGCTAAACCCATCCATGCTTATTTAAAGTTACCTAAAAATGAAGCTCGTTATTTTTTAGAAAAAGCTATTTACAACAATGCTGCCCATGTCAGTGTTATCTATGAAACGAAAGCTCGTTTTAATAAAGCAAGAGTACAACTTTCTTTTAATCGCAGTCTAATATGGGAAGAAATCCAGACAAAACTAAAAGCCAAATATTATTGGGCTGAGTTAGATGTTAAAGTTCACCTGAGAGATATTTTGTCGAAACAAACGATGAATGTAAGTGTCGTAGGGAATGTAAATGAGAATATGGAACGTATTATTCGTTATGCTATTGATCAATTCATGGAGCCATTTGTTCCAGTAACTCCAGAACAAGTGAGTGATTGTGGTGGGGGAAAATTTGTTGCCTGCTTAAAGGTAAGTTATAACAAATTCAAAGAACGTAATGACTTTTCTTTGGAGTGGTATGAGTCTGATACCGCTATGACCGGTCAGAACTATGTTACTTTTGCCAACCTTCAACCACTTACTGATAGAGTGGTGGCGATTGGAAAAGATGAAAGTGTTGGACCTCTAAAGAAGAATCGTAAAATTGAAACAGGTTTGACTATCGTCGAAGGAGACTTAGTCGATATCACTCCTTCAAAAATACTTTTAACCATGAGAGAAAAGCCCACGCAAACTGAAGACACTAAGGATAATCATGTTTGCTTGGCCACAGCTCCTTATGAAAAAGTGTGTGTAAAGTGGGAGTCCTGTAGCGGAAAGCACTGTATTCAACGCTATCGAGAATGTGTGCAATGGGAAGAAAGAGGAGGACAGTGCATTCGTACCGAGAATCAGTGGATAAAAAGCATTAATTATTCACTTAGTGAACCTCACCTGGTGACGATTGAAAATCCTGTGGCCAAACTAGAAATGCTATTCACTGGTCTTAATCTTGGGTTTCAATGGATAAATAAAACCAACGGAGAAAAAGAATTTTTAGAATGTCCTTTGACATCATTTGATTATGTGGCCGATGGTTCAACCCTTTCCGCCAGGGTCGAAAATAGCCACGTTTGCCCTGTCTTTGAGCGCGCTCAAGGAAGAAGCGTTATGATGTTTATGGTGAATCGTATGGGTACTCTCATTAAATATAAAGAGGGGAGCTACTCTGTGAACTATAGAGATGAAGTTGTCTCAGTTCCGAAAGAATTAGAATTTGATCCAGAACCGGCTTTTTATGGAACTGTTGGTATTCGTGGATATTCGATTTGGGCCGAAGGCTCTGGTGGCAAGAAGTTCTAACTAAGCTGCTTTTTTCTCGAAATTTTTTCCCATGATTGGAAGGTAGAAAACATTTTCTGCCTTCTTTTCTTCTTCTGTCATTCCCTTGATAAACATTTCGACCAGCTTGGCATCGAATTGAGTTCCGGCAAACTGTCTTAGTTCTTCAAACGCAACTTCGTATGGAAGGCCTTGGCGATACGGTCTTGTTGAAGTCATAGCATCAAAAGTATCAGCAATTAAAATAATACGTGCATAAAGCGGAATCTCTTCACCTTTAAGTCCATCAGGGTAACCACGTCCATCAAAACGTTCATGGTGGTGACGAGCATTACGAGCAATTTGCTCAAAGCCCTCGAAGCCAATCAGAATTTCCCCAGACTTCACTGGGTGCTGCTTCATAATTTGGAATTCGGATTCTTCTAAACGAGCTGGCTTATTTAAAACCGCATCAGGGATTCCTATTTTTCCAATGTCATGGAATAAAGCTGAAAGTTCCAGGTCATACATATCTTCAGAATTTAAATCAAGTTGTTGGCCAACGACCAGAGAGAAATAAGCTACGCGCATACTGTGACCAAAAGTATAGTGATCTTTTTGATCAAGAGCATTGAGAATGGCCTTCACTGTCATTTCGACCATTTTCTTATTTTGGGTTTTCATGTCTTCAATAACATTAACTAGACCCATGATCGCAGTCGCTGACTCACGGCTAGGAATGCTAAAGACATTATTTTTTTTCATTGGGCCCACACTCTCAAGTCCAAATACCCCCGAGGATATCTCGGACATTCCCTCATCGGCTAAAAATTCAAAAAATAAAATTTAATTTTCTAAATTGCACTTTAGGATATAATAGTTAAATTCCACAATCTTATTAAAACAGGAACTTATGTTATTTATCCTAGAAAACAACTCAGATATTCAAACCTACTTTAGACTAGCGAATTTTCCGGCACTTGCTCCCTATTTTAATAGCTCAAGTACAGGAGCCACTGCTGATTTTTTAAGTGGCAAGCTGCCATTATCAATTCACAAGTTTTTACTGATAGATATGCATTCGTTAGAAGGGATCGATCTCAAAAAATTCAAAAATAATGTGGCAGAATTTTTTGGCGTTGCCTATTTTTATAGGGATAGAGCTTCTCTAAATACAAATTTATTTAAAGACCTAATCACAGATAACGTAGTCGGTGTTTTTGATCTATCACTTCCACGGGAGCTAAACCTTCCCATGGAGAAATCACTATCTAGAGCGATCAATGTCGACAGTGACTTGATTACACCGGAAGACTTGAAAGAGTTAGGGGAAGATTTAAATATTATTCTGTCTAAAGTTGAAAAAGAGATGTTAAGAGTGAAAAAGATTCACTCTCACCTTATGCCTAAACGCACTCAGCATTTTAAGAATATGGAAGTAGAATCAAAGTTTGCAACTGGTGAAGCGAGTGGTGGAGAGTTCTTTGATCTCTTTGAATCAAATAATAAAGTTCTCTTCTTTTTAAGTTCTTCAAATTCTTATTTAACCTCTTCTATTACCTTAGGAACTTTTAATGAATTGAAAGGGAAGGAATTGAGTTTAGAGGCCATCCAAGGTGCCCTAAAAGACCTTCAAGGAAACTTCAAAACCTTACAAGAAACAAAAAACAAAAAGATTTTAAAATTAGAACTTCTAGTGGGAGTATTGAATCTTAAAACCATGCAGTTTGAAGGTTACAACTTTGGAACCAATTCACTCATCACCAGTAACAAAAAATCCATCAACGTGAATGAATATCCGGTAGATAAAAGTTTTCTGGAAAAAGCCAAGTTTTCTCTCCAATTGGAACGAGGAGAAAAGCTGGCCTTAGTCTCAGCAGGCTTGAAAAAGAACTGTTTAGATTATCTGGATGGACAGGGTTACCTTGAGTTTATTGCTCGAGGCTTTAACTCCCACAAAGCGGATCTATTAAATGAAGTTTTCTTTCAATTAAGAAAAAATGTGGCATCAGAGTTTTTAAACTATGATGCCACGATGATCAATATTACTGTGGATAAGAGCGCTTTGATTGAGGTCTAGGCCTTAGAGAAAGCGAAGTCTAAGTCTGCTTTCAGGTCTTCCAAGTCCTCAATCCCCACTGAGAGACGAATTAAGGTATCACTAATTCCGAGCTCAGCTCTAACCTTGGCGGGAATAGAAGCGTGGGTCATAATAGCAGGGTGTTCTATAAGACTTTCGACCCCACCTAAACTTTCGGCCAGAGAGAACAATTTTACGTTTTCTAAAAATTTCTTCGATTCTTTTAAACCACCTTTAATAAAGAAAGTAATCATTCCACCAAAACCGTGCATTTGTTTTTTAGCGATAGCATGTTGTGGATGCGATTTTAAACCGGGATAAACTACTTTTTCTACTTTTGGATGTTTTTCTAGATATTGGGCAATGGCCATAGCATTTTTCTCATGCTCACGCATACGCACGGCCAGAGTTTTTAAACCACGAATAACTAGCCACGAATCAAAAGGTGATTGTGCAGGTCCAATAGAATTTTGTAAGCGGAAAAGATCTTTATGAATAGCATCGCTATTTAACATAATACATCCACCCACTACATCACTGTGCCCATTGAGATATTTTGTCATGGAGTGAATCACTAAATCTGCGCCTAAATCTAATGGATTTTGGAAATAAGGGCTCATAAAAGTATTGTCAACAACGACAAGACATTTATATTTTTTAGCTAAGGTTGCAACCGCTTTTATATCTGTAATTTTAAGCAAAGGATTGGTCGGTGTTTCCAGCCAAATCAGTTTTGGTTTGTGTTTCTTCATCGCTGCTTCAACGGTCTTAAGATTCGTCGTATCGATAAAGTTATAATTATGCATATTATTGAACACAGTATTAAAAATACGGTAAGTTCCTCCATAAACATCATCACCACAAAGGATAGATGAATTGTGAGGAAGAGTATGCATGATAAGCATAGTGGCCGAAAGACCAGAAGCAGTTACCACTGCATGTTTCGCATTCTCTAAACTCGCCAAACATTCTTCTAAGCGTGATCGAGTAGGATTATGAGTTCTAGTGTATTCATAACCCTTATGGACACCAGGAGAAGCTTGAACATAAGTAGAGGTTTGATAAATTGGCGGCATAATAGCGCCAGTTTCTTTGTCGGGATGTCCGCCAACGTGAATGGCTCTAGTTGATACGCCCATTTTCTTTTTCATTAATACTTACCTTGTGATGACATAAAGTTAAGAATATCAATATCGGTTAAAATATCGATAATTTTTCCTTTTTCTGTGACAAAAACGACTTCTTTACGAACTAAGGCTTCAGCAACTTTATCCAACATTTCATTGATGTCGATCACTTGAAAATTTCTAGTATAAGCTACAGAAATATTATCAGTGCCAGCAAGACGTCCGTCAAATAGAGGGCGTAATAATTGATTTTCAGCGATTACTCCGATGATTTGTGGACCAGCCACTACTGGTAATTGAGAAATATCATTTTCTTTCATTAAATTGATCGTTTCAGCAACGGTAGTATTTTCAGTAATGGTAACAACATCACCTTTCTTTTTACCTAAAATTGAAAGAACTTCTGACACTTGAACATTGAAAGAAGAATCCAAATATCCTTTATCTTTCATCCAATCATCATTAAAGATTTTTGAACCATAACGGTTTCCAGAATCAGGAAGGATAACAAGAATTTTTTTAGGCTCTTTTAAGGTCTTGGCATATTTGATGGCCCCCACAACTGCAGTACCACAAGAACCACCACAATAGATGCCTTCTTGTGAAAGAAGACGTCGAGTCATAAGGAAAGATTCTTTATCACCTACAGATATAAAATCATCAATGACAGAGAAATCAACATTTTTAGGGAAGAAATCCTGGCCGATTCCTTCTACCATATAAGGTTTTCCGTGAATCACTTCGCCAGTTTTTTTATAGGGACCAAGAATTGAACCCTCCGGATCAACCGCGACAACTTTTAGCTTAGGCATTTTTTCTTTTAGGAATTTAGCCGAGCCTGAAATTGTTCCTCCAGTTCCCAAACCACCCATCAATATATCGAATTCGCCTTTAGTTTGTTCAAATATTTCAGGTCCAGTGGTCTTGTAATGAGTTTCAGAATTATCTGGGTGATTGTATTGGTCGACATAATAGGCGTGAGGAATGCTTTGTGAAAGTCGAATCGCTACATTATTGTATGAGCGAGGGTCATCGTGGTCAACGTTCGTTGGACACACAATAACTTTCGCACCAAAAGCTCGAAGATTATTAATTTTTTCTTGAGACTGCTTGTCATTTAAAACAAAGATACTTTTTAATCCGTGGACGGCGCAGAACATCGCAAGTCCTATTCCTGTATTTCCCGAAGTCGCTTCAATAACAGTCGAAAGACCTGGTTTGATATGTCCTTTTTCGAGAGCACGTTGAAGCATATAAACACCAATGCGGTCTTTGACTGATCCTCCTGGGTTCATATATTCGAGCTTCACATAGATTTCTGAAGCGACATCTTTAGCGACTTTTTGTAATTTGATGATAGGAGTATTTCCTACAACATCGAGAACTGTTCGGTTTAAGTGTTTCATTCTTTTCCCTTTCTTGTTATAAAACGTTCTTAATTTCGTAAGCTGCAGCGATTGTGGCAAGACGAGCTAGTACTGAATACACCGCTTCCTTACATTTATGTTCATTTTCTTTACAAATATCTGAAAGACAAAGTTTTTGATAAATCATTCCCTTTGCATTTAAATTCTCAGTGGTAGAGCGTAGAGGGTTAGCGCGCATAAAACCTCCAAGTGCTTTTCCTCCCACCAGATAGATTGTAATTTCTGCCGGCATATCATCGTACTTAACAATCGTCTCAACTCCTTCTTGCACTAAAACAGAGGTGAATTTGATATTGTTTTTACCTACATCCATTTTATTACGAACCTTTCGATTCATATTGATAATTTCTTGTCCCGAACCCACTACGGAAATTCCCATTCCATAGGTTCCTTGGCTCGCTTTCACAAAAATTTGTGTTTCAGGAGCGAGACCTTCTTTAAGATTATCTACGGCCTTAGCGATTTCTTCTAAACCTTCTTTGGTTTCAAAATCAATGCCTTCTACTGCCTTAAAACGAGCTTGTATCAGATCAGGATTAATTCCAAAATGATTCGCAAAATCATTCGCCACTTTTTGATAGAAGCTAAAGTGTTCAATTTTTTGGCGTTTAAACCAACCAATTTTTGGAGTGGGCATAATCATGGTCTTTAGACTAGACCACTCAACATTTAAAGGATTAGATTGATCATGGTTTAAAAGACCAATATCAAAGACGATTCCATTCGCAACTAATTGGTTGTTTTGAATTTTCCCTTTATAGAGAGAAAGATTAAAGCCAGATTGAGAAGTAAGATGCATTACCTCTTGTTCACCCATTAAGTTTTCATCTAGGCTAACAATTGCAACTTCAAAACCACCATTTTCGACTGTCGTTTTTAGATGATAGAGGTGATCCAGATAAAAAAGATTTTTAGTATGGGACTCCGGAATAATAGCAATCTTCTTGGCACCCGGAAGTAGTCGTGTAAATGCAGTATGAAACTGTTCACTACATTTTTTTAAATCAAGTTTACAAACATTATTGAAGCCAGCTGGGTACATATTATGATCCACAGGCGCGTATTTATATTTTGATTCACGAATATCAACACTGGAATAGATAGGGATAGGAAGATCTTTAGAAATTGAACAAATATAATCGTTCACGACGATCCAATTATTAAGAACAAAATCCGCTAATTGGTCTTTATCATTTATTTTATAGTTCATGCTGTTTTCCATTGTTTTAAAAGTGCTTCTATTTGAGTCAACGGTGATAAATGAAGGATTTCTCCAAATTCCAGCACTTGATTGAAATCATTTTTTACGGAATCCTTTAGTGTTTTTTCTCTTTTCAACATGGAGGCTTTTAATTCCTGCCCTAATTTGCCCAGCACTTCATTTTCTTCCCATTGTTTCTCGGTACATTTATTTAAAATAATATAAGAGTCTTTATGAAAGTAGTGGGCAGCTTGTTTCTTAAGCGTTTTCGCTTCCGTTAATTTTTGATGATCAACAGCAGTGACAAGAAACCAATTAGAGAAATGACGTTCTTTGATTTTCTTTTCTAATTCTGCACCTTTGTTAAAACTAGTACGCATGCTGTAGATGCAGCTGATGGCTTCCAAAAATTCGTCAATAAAAGTTTGCCCTGTAACTTTCTCTAAATATCCAAGTAATTTTTTTACTCCACTCGAAACCACCATGGAAATAAGATTAAAAGACTGATGTTCTTTGCCTTTGAGCTTTTTTCCCAGATAACGAAAAATTTCGATAAAACTAGCATCAAAGAAAGAATGAATTTTATTAATCCCATCTAAAAAGTCGATGAAATGTCCTCCCGGGGGAGTGTCTAAGACAATGACATTAAACGCTTTTGATTCAAGATGATGTTCGACTTCGATAATGGCCAAGATTTCGTTCATCCCACCATAAGGACGCGCTAGAATTTTTACAATGCGATTCTTATGAGCTTCAGGGTGTCCTGATTCATTTGCCATTCTTTCAATGGTTTTTTCTGGCGACATAAGGAGAGCATTAAGTTTGATTTCTTGTCCCTCCAGATTAAGTGTTACATTTTCAACAGTTCCAGCTTTATCATCATGCAAATTTAAAACTTGCTTTAAACGTTTAGAAGGATCGATGGTAACTAATAAAACTTTTTGTCCTTGAGAAGCTAAAAAAATAGCACGTGACGTTGCCAGTGTAGTTTTACCCACGCCGCCAGTCCCGCAGAAAATCTCCAGAGATTTAGGTTTTATATCCAATTTTTCACTCTATAAAATAGATTATTTTGACTCTAGGAGTTTACTAGACTTTGCATATAGGGAGCAAGGGCCTTTATAAGGGAAACTGATTCTGTTTGCGGGACATGAGGGACGAAATTTTGAATTTTCGTTTTAAACTCATTTAATAGGGTTTGCTCTAATTCTACTTTTGCTTGAATGAAGTGAGGTAGGTTTTTTTCTTCATCGATATGAGGGATTAGAGCCATAGCGTTATTGGCAATTATTTGAATATTATTAAAACCTAAGCTTTTCACTGTGTCTTTTAACTCTAAACCTTCATTTAACGACATTTCCGTCAAAATTGTGAGGATATTGATCTGCATGAAATTTGGACTATGCAGAAGTTTAAGCATCCGATGGGTATCGTCGAAGAGTGAACCAGATTTAAAAATATCGTGAAAATTTTGAGTCGCTTCCAGCAAAGTTAAAGTGTGTCCAGAAGCAGGGGAGTCGAAAACAATAATTTTGTTATCACCGGAATCGTGGATTTCCTCTAATATTCTACCTAAAAAAATTAGGTAGCTAAATCCTGGAATCATATTGATGAGGGATTTAAAAAAGGGGGTTTTCACCACGCCAGCAGCAATAAGTTTTGAATTCATTTTTTTGGCGATGTAGGCTTCGACGCTGGAACCTAATTCGAGATCTAAATGTCTTAGACCAAGTTCACTTAAAAGCTTGCTCTGAGCTTCTTTTTCAGCTTTATCGAGGGAGTTTGATTTAAAACTGGAAGAAGTAATCGTGGCATATTCCACATCCTTTCCCAGTTGTTTCAAGTGATAGGCAAAGGCTAACGAGAGCGTTGTTTTCCCTACGCCACCTTTACCTGTAAACAGATAGAGTTGGGTTCCACTCATTAGAAAGTATACATGCCAGTTAGCAAGAGTTTTAAGTATGAACCTTCTAATTTAGGTCCTGTATCTTGCTTGGAATCAAAGGGATTGTGATAGTGCATAAGCACACCAATGCCAAAATGATCATTAAGTTTAAGATCTCCACCGATACCTAAATTGAAACCAAAGACGAGTTTTCTTTTGGATTCATTTCCGTGATCAGACCATTGTGGGGCATAGAAACCTAAACCACCTAGAGCAAACGGGGCAAAAGCGTCAAATTGAAATAGCTTTGCTTTAATCGCTGGAGCAAAACCCAAGAGTTTTGTTTCACGATTAGGTGCCTTATGAACAGTGTAATGAGTATTAAAAAGAAAATCGAAAGAGTAACTAGCAGCATAGGAATAAAAAAGATCCGGATAAGAGACGCGATTATCACCGTAGTCATTAAATTTTCCAGCTAGGAATGTCTGGCCTAAACCAAATCCAACGGAATGGGCATGAGGGTTCCCAAAGCCTAGTAAACCGGCATTAGATGAGCTTGAACTTGGACTTGATGCTTGCTTAGGGCTCTCAACTTTGTCCTCATTTTCTTCCACTTCAACAGTCTCGGCCTTCGGTGTTGTTTTTGATTCTTTTACTTTAGGTTTAACTGTTTCTGCTTTTGTTTGGGCAAACGCAGAAAAAGAAAAAGCCCCTGAAAGCATAACGCTTGCAAGGGCCATATTCATAACTTTTAGATTTCTATTTTTCATCGACCTGCCATCCCTTTAAGGAAACGACAGTCTCTAAAATTAGTTTAGAGTAGTAGTCGTTTCAAATGAGTTGTTCATCTCATTATTCATGAAAGGTTTGAAATTGTCATTAACATCGTTAGCTGTTTCGAAGTTAAGGTTCAAGCTAGTTTCTAATTTTTGGATATAGCTTGTAAGAGTTCCTTCTTCAGAACGGATAACTCTCTTAAGAAGTTCAGTGTTACCTGGCTTAAGAGATTTTCTTTCTTGATCAAAAAGAAGTTGGATTTGAGTCATATAAGTGATGTCATTTTTTGATTTATTGTCAATCACTTGGATTTCATGACCTTCGCGGATGATTTGCGCAATTTCTTCCAAAGTTACATAGCAGCTCTGGAAAGTGTCATAAAGCTTGCGGTTCTGGTAACGCTTGATGATTCTAACTTCTTTCATTTTATTCCCCTATTTTGAGTTACCACTCTGGTATGAGTGGTAAAGTCTGTTAATGCTTCGCTTTGTTTAAGCTCGGGGCATAGATACTAAAGCCTTTCCCCCCCTGTCAACCCGCAGAGTCTACTAATTTTGAGCAAAGGCTAAATTTAACCTTTCTTTGAAACAATTACAGGTCCGATAGACGTACCAATATACTCAACTTATTGATATTACAGGAGCACTTTTGTCTTCAAAATGATGCAACTAGTTATTGTTTAGTCAAAAAAGATGAAGAATTTGTCTAAAATTTGGGCAGTGTTTCACCGATAAGTCTTATAGATCCACCGGCATGAAGCCTAGGGAATCAAGGAAAAGATTCATGAAAACACTCCCTCTTTTACTCACAATTACATTCATCGTAACTGCGTGTTCAGGTGCCAAGCCAAAAAAACCGGCAGAAGTTTTGGCCCAAGACAAAAATATCTCACGTGAAGAGGTGATGAAAAATTTGGATAAATTAGTAAGACAAGCTAAAAATCAGGGAGCTAAAGCTGAAGAATTTTTGGCGACAGATTTTTTCTTAAAAGCTAGTAGTGCACAATCTTATGGTGATTACCAAACCGCTTCTATCCTTTATAAATTTCTTCTAGAGCTAAGACCCAACGAAACTTTTGTGAAAAATAAATATGCGATTACTCTGATTCGAACTGGTGAGATTGAAGAAGCAGGAAAAGTTCTGGAGCAAGTATACTCACTTTCAAAAGGGAAAGAAGAGAAAGTCGCGCTTATCTTAGCAGGAATCTACACTGCGCTCAATAAAGTGGATTCAGCAAAATCTATTTACAACGATATCTTAAAGCACCATCGTGATTCTCAAGATGCCTGTGTTTTTTTGGCGAAAGCTTTCTCAGGTGAGAAATCATTCACTAAAGCGATTGCAGTTCTAGATAGATGTGAAAAAGCCAGCAAGGATAATAAAGGAGTGTTTGCCTACTATAAGGGGAAAACATACTTAGACAAGGGCGATATCAATGGAGCTTACTCGAACTTTGCTCGTGCCCAAAAGCTAGATCCTGAATTTACTCAGGCAACTTTAGCTGTTGGCTTAATTCATGAAGAAAAAGGCGAAGCTGAAAAGGCCATTTTAAGTTACAAACAATATCTTAAAGAGAATCCTGACGACAAAATGATTCTAGGGCGTCTAGTGCAGGTCTATTTTACATTAGAAAAGCAAACTGAAGTTTTACCTTTCGCTGAGAAATTAGCAGAGATTGAACCAGACAATCTAAATTTAAAAGTAAAGTTAGGAATTATTTATTCTGATCTTAAGAGTTTTGCTAAAGCTAAAAATGTCTTTAAAGATGTTCTGACTTATAATGAGACTTCTGACCGAATCCTCTATTATTTGGGGGCAATTAGCCAGGAGACTCAAGATTATAAAGAGGCAATGAATTATTTTGGACGTGTACCAAGTTCTAGTGTTCTTTATCAAGATTCTAGTCTGCAGATTGCTCAAATTATGAGCCAGGAAGCGGTAGAAGAGAAAAGCAGTAAAGGTATGCAAAAATACCAAGAAAAAGCTGATCTTTTTGTAAATTTCATTGAAAACAAAGTTAAAGAATTACCTACGGCTAAACTGGAATTTTCTATTGTGAAAGCTTCATTCTTTGAGAATGTACAAAAATACGCCGAAGCAATTGAGACAATGGAAGCTGTTATGGAAGAAAAAGGTTTTGACGATAACCATCGTTTTTATTTAGCGTCATTGTACGAGAAAGAAAAACGTTTTGAATCAACGTTAGGGCTTATCTCGACCATGATTACACGTAATCCTAATAATGCTCAGGCCCTTAATTTCCTTGGTTACACCATGGTGGAAAGAGGTGACGATATGTCGAAAGCTCACGAATACATCTCAAAGGCAGTGAAAATTAGTCCTAAAGATGGTTTTATTCGCGACTCATTAGGATGGTATTATTTCAAAGTAGGGCAAATAGATAAGGCGCTTAAGGAAATTAAGGAAGCAAAGCGTTTAGTGGCTGATGACCCAGTGATAACTAAGCATTTGGCCCAGATCTATGAGTCAATGAACCGCTATGTTGAAGCTAAAAACTATTACATGGAAGCGCTTAAAAACTGCAAGTACGAGCATGAACGCGAAGATATCTATAAAAGTCTTAGCAATCTTGAAAATCTACGACTTCCAGCAGGACAAAAATAAGACTGAAAATGCTTTATAAATTCTGAAAAAAAGTTAGTATAGTGCGACTAACTTTTTTTCAGAATTAATATGATTTTATTGCGCCTAATTTTTTTACTTTTATTATTATCTTGTGCGAGCAAAACCCCCATCATTCAATCCTCCAAAGAAATGGAAGCTGTGGTTCAAAATAGCTTAAACAAGGTTTGCCTTAGTTCCGAAGGGAAAGCTAAAATTCAGTATGCAGATGGAAAGAATTTTGTTGGTTATAGTTCACATTTAAAAGTAGCAGAAAAAGAGTGGGGAATTGGTTTCGATATTCCTTTGCATGGTGAAGAAACTTTAATTCTCAATTGGTCTAGATTTCCTGATGAAAATTTAGTTATTGATGGATCCATTGTTGCTAAAATGGATCCTGAAAAATTTCAGTCAGGTGAATCCCAAGCTTACTATCAAGGTATCGTAAGCTTTCTAGAATGGATTTTGTTTGTACAAAATAAATCTTCGAATTTAAAAAATTATCAGTGCTGGGGTCAATCTGACACCGAACTTAACAGCGGACGTTGTCAGTTAAACTTTTCTAATAGTTCTTCGCAAGAAGTTCGCTTTGAGTTTAAACACAAGAAGAATCACTTTTATCTACCTTTTGGCGAATCAAAAATGGTGGTTATGATATTAGATCTTGAGAATGAAAAGTACTTCGAACGTATGTCCTTTAGCGTCGTAGAAAAAGACTTAGGGAAGGAACAAGAAATTAAGGCCGGATTAGAGTTTTTAGTCCGTTCATGTGATGTAAGATAATTTAAACAATAAAACCAGTGAAAGGTTGCATAAATTATTCTATAAACTAGGGTCAATAAATTAGTTCTTTTTGTCTAACAATGGAGAGTGCTGAATGAAGAAGTGGTTAAGTGTTGTGTGTTTGTTCGCCCTGATGGGGGGATTCACTGCTTGTACAAAAAAGAAAAATACAAGTGAAAAAGTTTTAAATCTAGTAACGCCAGCGAAGTTCTCAGGTTATGATCCAGCTTTTGCAGCTGATTTATATGCCGGAAACGAAACTACACGCGTGTATGAGGGTCTGCTGGAGTATCACTATTTAAAGCGTCCGTATGTGCTTCAACCAAACCTAGCGGAAGCTATGCCTTCAGTTTCAGCAGACGGTTTAACTTACACTTTCAAAATTTTAAAAGGTGTTATGTTTCACGACAGCCCAGCTTTCCCTGGTGGAACTGGCAGAGAGTTAGTGGCAAAAGATTTCGTTTATTCATTTAAGCGTCTGGCCGATCCAAAACTTCAATCAACTGGTTGGTGGTTATTTGATGGCAAGATAAAAGGCTTGAATGAATGGCGTAAAAAATATGAAAACGCAGCTGCTGTAAATTACGATGATGAAATCGATGGTCTTAAAGCTGTTGATGCGAACACATTGGAAATTACACTTTCAAAACCTTTCCCTCAATTCCTTTACTCGCTTGCAATGCCATTTACTGTAGTGGTTGCACGTGAAGCGGTAGAGCATTTTGGAAAAGAGTTCTTGAATCATCCAGTTGGTACTGCTGCTTTTATGCTTAAAGAGTATGACCAAAGCAATACGATTACTTATCTTCGTAATCCGAAATTCAGAGAAAAGTTTTATCCTTCTGAAGGTGAAGAATCAGATAAAGCTAATGGTCTATTAGAAAATGCTGGGAAAAAAATCCCGTTTGTGGATAAAGTTGTTGTTCAAATTATGGTAGAAGATCAACCACGTTGGTTAAATCTGCAAAAAGGTTCTGTTGATTACGCTGCTATTCCAAAAGATAACTTCTCAAGTGTCGTTCAGGCAGATAAAACGATTTCTAAAGATTTAGCAGATAAAGGTATGTCTTTGGTTTGGGCGCCTCAACTTGATGTGACTTATATTGCCTTCAACCATGATAACAAGCTTTTCAAAGACAACTTGAAATTAAGAAGAGCAATGTCTCTGGCTTATGATGAAGTGAAAGGAAATGAACTATTCTATAACGGAACAGGTCTTTCTGCTCAATCAGTTGTTCCTCCAGGTATCGCTGGTTTTGTTAAAGATTTCAAAAACCCATGGAGACAATATAACCTAGAAGAAGCTAAAAAACTTTTAGCTGAAGCTGGTTATCCAGGTGGTAAAGGTCTTCCCAAAATGACTTACGATACAACTTCAAACACTGTATCTCGTCAGATGGGCGAATTCTTTGCCAAGGGAATGGAAGCGATTGGTATTAAAGTCGAAGTTGTTTCTAACACATGGCCAGAACTAGTAAAGAAAACAAACAACAAATCAACTATGTTGTTTGGTATTGCATGGGGAGCTGATTATCCAGATGCAGAAAACTTTCTACAACTTTTATACTGTCCGAACAAAGCTCCAGGTTCAAACTCTTCGAACTACTGTAATGCAGAATTCGATAAAATTTTTGCTAAAGCTTCAGTTATGCAAGATTCGCCAGAGAGAACCGCTCTTTATGAACAAGCTTATAAAATGGCAGCAGACCAAGTTCCTTGGATCTTCGGTCTTCACCGTACAAGCTTTGTTGTAAAACATAACTGGCTTAAAAACTTTAAGTTAACTGAATTTACTCACGGTCTAGAAAAATACCTTGATGTAGATACGAACATTAAAACGGAAAATTCTAAAAAGTTGTAAGATATGAATATTTACGTCTATCTTTTAAGACGAACTCTCTACATTATCCCAGTTATACTTGGGGTAACATTTTTGATCTTTATTCTTTTCAATATAGTCGCAGGGGATCCAACTCCCCTGCTTCTTGGAAGGCACGCGACGGTGGAACAGATTGCTGAACTTCACCACCAGTTAGGTTTAGATAAACCTCTGTACGCGCAGTACTTTGATATTGTGAAGTCTGCTTTTACTTTTGATTTCGGGAGATCTTGGGCAACTAAGCAAGAAATTTCTCAGATGATCATTAAAGGAGCAGGGCCTTCTTTAAGTATTACTTTGCCAGCATTTTTTATTGCGACAATTATGTCAGTGATTATTTCATTGGTCGCCTCATACTATCGGGGTGGTAAAATTGATATTGTTGTACGTTTCTGCTGTATCGCTGGGCAGAGTATTTCATCCATGGCCTACATTCTTTTCTTTCAGAAAATTCTCGCGTTCAAGTTTGGATGGTTTGAGATTTCTGGATACGAATTTGGTTTTCCTGAGATGATCCCTTTTATTCTTCTTCCAATTATTATTGATATTGTCTTATCAGTAGGTCCTGATGTTCGCTTTTATAGAACAGTGATCTTAGATGAAATTTATCAAGACTATGTTCGTACTGCTCGTGCCAAGGGATTAAGTGAATTGGTTATTTTATTTAAGCATGTGCTTAAAAATGCCATGATCCCTATTATCACTTACGTTATTATTCAGCTTCCTTTCTTGATCCTGGGAGCTCTACTTTTAGAAAGTTTTTTTAGTATTCCTGGTCTCGGTGGGATTACTCTCAATGCTCTTAACTCATCAGATTTTCCTGTGATTAAGGCGATGGCTGTACTATCTGCCGTAGCTTATATTATCTTCAGTCTACTGACAGATATTCTTTATACTGTCGTGGATCCACGTGTGAGGCTTAAATAATGACAACTTTAGCGCAAACACAATCAGCTCCGCCTGTAGTGACAAAAGCTCCTAATAAATCTTTATGGAAAGATGCTTTCTTCCGTTTAGCGAAAGATAAAGTGGCTTTGGCTTCTTTGGCTGTCGTAGTGCTTTATTCTTTGGTTGCGGTTTTAGTTTCTCTTGGAATTATTGCCAGCGATTGGGCGAAAGAAGTTGGCCCTTCTTATACAGCACCGAACGGTGATTTCTGGATGGGGACGGACATCTTTGGTCGCGATGTGTTCAAGAAAATTATCGTTGGAACTCAAGTTGCGATGTCAGTAGGACTAGTGGCATCTCTAATTGCAATTCCTATCGGGGTTTTTCTGGGAGCCATTGCTGGTTATTATGGTGGTATTGTAGATGAAATTGTGGTGTGGTTTTATACAACGTTCTCTTCTATTCCATCGATCATGCTTTTAATTTCTTTTACTTTCATTTTAGGGAAGGGAATTACTTCTGTTTATATTGCTCTCGGTTTAACCTCATGGGTTTCACTCGCTCGATTAATTCGTGGAGAGGTGATGAAGCATAAAGAACGCGAATATGTCCAAGCAGCAGGAGCTATTGGTGGCGGGCATTTCAGAAAATTGTTTCTTCATATTCTTCCGAACGTTAACCACATAATTATTATTAATACTTCTCTACAGTTTCAAACTGCCATTAAAACAGAAGTGATTCTGTCGTTCTTAGGGCTTGGTGTTCAAGATAAGCCATCTTGGGGAACCATGATTGATGACTCTAAATTAGAATTAGCTCGAGATGTATGGTGGCAGCTTGCAGGCGCGACTATGGCGATGTTCTTTATTGTATTAGCGTTTAACATCTTAGGGGATGCCCTAAGAGATGCATTAGATCCAAAATTAAAAGGTAAATAAGAATGACGACATCAAATCCTCTTTTATCAGTAAGAAACCTGACTGTGGATTTTCAAACCGCAGAAGGTGTTGTCCGCGCTGTTAATAATATTTCTTTCGACATTCCTGCGGGGAAAACAGTCGGTATCGTAGGAGAGTCTGGTTCTGGAAAATCAGTAACTTCTTTGGCGATAATGGGGTTGTTACAAAAACCTGCAGCGCAAATTCCTCAAGGAGAAATTTGGTTTGAAGGTCAAGACCTATTGGCCATGCCAGAAGATAAGCTTAGAAAGATGCGTGGTGATAAAATCACGATGATTTTTCAAGAACCAATGACATCGTTGAACCCTGTTTTTACGGTAGGTGACCAAATTGCAGAAGTCTTACGTTTGCATAAAGGTTTAGGGCGTAAAGAAGCTTGGGAAAAAACAGTTGAACTGATGAATCAAGTAGGGATCCCTAATCCTGCCAGAAGTGCTTATAAATATCCTCACGAGATGTCAGGTGGTCAAAAACAACGTGTGATGATAGCTATGGCGATTGCCTGTGATCCAAAACTTCTTATTGCTGATGAACCGACTACTGCTCTGGATGTAACGATTCAGAAGCAAGTATTGGATCTTATGTTGAATCTTCAAGAACAATATAAAATGAGTATTATGTTTATTACTCACGATCTTGGTGTGATCGGCGATTTAGCCGATGATGTGGTCGTAATGTATCGTTCAAATTTAGTGGAAAAGAATCACGCGAATACAATCTTTAAGAATGCAACTCACCCTTATACTAAAGGTCTTATTTCTTGCCGTCCGAAGCTAGGGGCCAATCCGAAGCGCCTGCTAACGGTGAGCGATTATATGACTGAAGACGGGAAAGAGTTAATTGTAAAACCTGAAAGACTTCAAGTTTTCGATAAAGACTCAGCTCCTAAGCCAGATACAAAAATTTTATTAGAAGTGAAAAATCTTGAGACAAGTTTTCCAATTAAAGGTGGCTTCTTCGGTAAAACCGTAGATCATTTTAAAGCGGTCAATAATGTAAGTTTCAAAATTCAGAAAGGTAAAACTTTCGGATTAGTAGGAGAGTCAGGATGTGGAAAAACCACTCTGGGGCGCTCTATCCTGCGTTTAATTGAGCCAACTGCGGGACAAATTATTTACGATGGCAAAGATATGACTCACGTTTATGGTGAAGAATTAAGATTGCTTCGTAAGAAAATGCAGATTATTTTCCAAGATCCTTATTCGTCATTAAATCCACGTATGACGGTGGCCGATATTTTAATGGAACCGCTAGTGATCCACAAAGTGGGCGCTAATCGTGCTGAACGCTTAGATATGGCCAAGCAATTAGTAGAAAAAGTTGAATTGAAAGTTGCTCATATGAATCGTTATCCACACGAGTTTTCAGGTGGGCAAAGACAACGTATTTGTATTGCGCGAGCACTAATGCTGAAGCCTGAATTTGTCGTTTGTGATGAATCTGTTTCTGCACTAGATGTTTCCATTCAAGCACAGGTTTTAAATCTTCTTCTAGACCTACAACAAGAGTTTGGTTTAACTTATATTTTCATTTCGCACGATCTTGGAGTGGTGAATTTCATTGCTGATGACGTTGCGGTTATGAATAAAGGTCAAATTGTGGAGATGGGGAAAGCTAACGAAATCTATCGTAACCCTCAACAAGAATACACAAAAACTCTTCTGGCAGCGATTCCTAAGGGTGATCCTAAAGCCTACGCTACTTCTCACGTTTAATACCTTATCAAAATACTTCCCTGAACACTGACCTTGTTGGTGTTCAGGTTTCTATGCTTAGAAGATTAAATTGCTTTGCTAATGCTAAATTACGGGTAGTTACTTGCTTCAAAAATCAGCTCTTTTCTCTCTCTGAAAATACTTGAGCTGCGAGCTTTTTTTAGATTCAGAAAATTCAATAAATTTTAAATGGAAACCCTCTAAATGCCGATAAATATTAGAGGAGAAGCCAGTGTCAGAAACTTTTCAATTACGCGGATTAGGTCGTTCAGTATCAAGAGATGAACTTGAAATTATCAAGTTCGATGATCTTTTGAAATTTAATATTAGTCCAGGTTTTATTTTTTATCTTTCGCAAGAAACACATAAGCCATTTCTTTTACTCAATCCCGGTGATGTTGTTGAACAAGAGTTTGTCGAAAAATATCAAAACCGTGGAATGCGATCATTTTTTATTTTAAAAATTGTGAAGCAGGATAATGTAAATCAGTTGATGAATTTGTTTTTAAGTATCAAAGAGGCCAAACATGATTGGGAAAGAGATAAAGCTAAAAATAAAATCTTAACGCATTTTGCGAATATCTATTGGCATGGATTTAATGAAGGTTCTGTATTGGATTTAGTTCTCGCCATGAATAATACTTTTTATCGTTTGGAAGAACATACAGTGAGTCAAATTAAGGCCATAAGTCACGTAGCTTTTACTCGTTCTTTGCTTCTTGGAACGATGGGGGTAATTACGGCACTATGTGAAGATGTAAACGACTTTGAAATGCTTTCTGATATCTACCATGCATGTTTTCTTATGGATTATGGTTTGATGGATGTCGATTTTAGTTACGTTGTTGGGCAAGCGATTGAAACTGAAAGAACTGCCCCTGGAACTGGACTTAGCTATATTAAGAAATCAGCGATCAATCGAAATGAAGTAACCAAATTTAAACTACACACGGAGCTTTCTGTTCATAAAACACAAGCTGAGTGTCACAAGGCATTTTATTCGAAAAGTATGATTCGTTTAATTGCATTTCACCATGAGTTAGAAAATGGAACAGGTTTTCCTTATCAACTTCGTGGCGCAGAACTAAGATCACTTCATACTATTCCAATCTTCGCGGATCATTTAATTCCTAATGAGAATTTAAAGTTTAGAGAAAAAGACGGCAGTGGATGGTTTAAGAAATTATTTGAAAATAATATTAAAAATATTCAAAGCAATCTTCCTATCAAGCGATTGGTAACGAAAATGATGAATAAAATGGAACACCTAAAGGAGGCGAGTAGCGCCGCATGAGTAAGAACCAAGAAAAAAATAATATTCTTGTGTTATTACAATCTGGCTTACAGCCGGCAGTGGAAAACTTTTTCAAGTTGAAAGGGTTCGCTTTCAAAACGCCTGAGACCTATTCCACTCAGGATGCAATTCAGTACATTTTAGTGGATGACCATAGAGAAGATTGGCGTACCATTAAGAATCTTTATGAAACAGAAGAAAAAAGAATTGGAATTATTTCTTTTACTCCAGTTCAAAACATGAAAGAGTTTTTAGCAGCAGGTGGTAAGGCCGTACTAAAAACAGACTATTTTGTTGATCGTATTGGACAAATATTCTTAAAACGACTTTTTTCTGATGAAATCTCTCTACATATGGATGAAACTTTTGGTGGTAACTTTTTAAAGTATAAGAACCTTAAAATTGCTAACCATAACCGATCTGGGTATTACTCGGATATTATTGCTGCTGATGCATTTGACCAAGATTATAACAATGTTGCTATTCGAGGAGTTATTTATAACTCCATTTATTATTTATCGTATTTAAATCAATCGGGTATTGCAGAACTCCCTTTTGATATTGAATATGCTCAAAGTAGCAAACATTTTGCTATTCAAATTGTGGCCACAGTTAAAAACTTTTTTTTAGAGTATGTCTTGGACTCTTTTGGCACAAGTAACACCAACAACCCTCTTCATTATATTTTGAAAGAAAATTTTAAACTGGCCCATAGTTTTGATATCAGTTATATGGAAAAGGCTAATGCGGTCATTTTAACCGCGGTTTGGACCAAACGAGCTGAGGGAGAGAAGATCGAAACACAGTTTACATTTTGTAATGTAAAACAGGCTAAACAAATTATTTTAGAAGCGGAAGAGAAGGTTGAGCTTGCTGAAGTTGGTGATATACCTCAAGAGAAAGAGATTGCACTAACTGCTAAGCCACTCCCTGGCATTAGTCTAAAAATGCAAGAAAAAGAAGTCACGAGGAAGGCGATTGAGGAGAAAAATGGCGAAGCGCTAACTAATATTGCTTCGAATTTTGTAAATAAGATTTCTGAAGAAAAAGAACCAAAGAAGGAAAAGGAAGATGAAGCCAAGTCCTATGAGGGATTAGATGAGGTTACGACGATTGGCGGAGCGACTCAAAAAATATTTGAAAAGACAACGAAGGTAGGCGGTAGATTTGCAGAAGATGACACTGCTACGACCATAAGTGGATCAGATGAGGAAAAAAATAGCAGTACACAAATAGTAAAAGATAATACTGAAGCTGAGAATGAAAACACTCTGATAAAGGGCACTAAAGAAAATTTAACTGAAGCTGTCACTGTTGTCAAAGGGACCGTAGAGGAGAATGACGATATCATTCGTGTTAAAGGTAAGATGGATGAACTTGCTGATAACATGCGCACGATCATTAAAGGGACCCCCGATCCTAAAGAACAAGCTATCCTTGTTAAACAGCATGTTTCAGAGCTAATTTCAGATGAAATTATACGTATTAAAGGCTCAGGCGATCCAAACGCGGACCAAAAGATCGAGCAATTAACCACCATTATTGCTGATAAAATGGGGGCCGATAAAGGTGAGATTAAATCTCTCATCGTAAAAGGAATGGAACAAGTTCCAGAAACTCAAACTGTTATTAAGGGTGGAACTCAGACATACACGGAAGCGATTCTCGCCGAAAAAGTAAAACGTAAAGACGATGAGATTAAGCAGCTCAATAGTCGACTTGACTATATGAAGTCGCAGTTTATTGCCCAAGAGCAAGCCAATAAAAAGGCTCAGCATATTGCAAGTCAGTTCAAGAATAATTCTCCTCAAGAGGATGATAATCTTAGATCTGAAATTGGCAAAAAAGCAGAATATCAGCAG
>JBEIOQ010000132.1:0-4665 GCA_040377495.1 Halobacteriovoraceae bacterium | reverse complement strand
CGCAGTTGGAGATGGTGCGAACGACCTTCCGATGCTGGCCAAAGCGGGCTTAGGCATTGCTTTTCACGCTAAAGAAATCGTCAGAAAAAAAGCAGGACATCACATGAGCCATGGGCCAATGACGTCTATCCTCTACTTCCTGGGAATACCAGAAAAGAAAGTGTACTAAAGAAAACTTAGTAAACAGCTATTCTCTCTCATAAATCCGCCTATTAAGCTTGGCCATTAGGAGATTTTCAAGAAATCGATTAAAATTAGAATGTCCCCTAGAATAAACCATGAGGTGTTTATGATAGAGCATTCTTTCAATTGTCTTCAAAAGGCCTTACTCAAGCCTAATGAAGTTTATGATCTCAGCGTACCCAAGGAAGAATTGAATGATTTTCTTAACGTATGCACTAAGTTCAAATATCTTCAAACACTCAAGCTCACCAATCTTCATCTAGGCAACATTCCAGAAGTAATTTTCGAACTCGAAAGTTTGAAGATTCTTAACCTTAAAGGAAACGATTTAGAATATATCACTCCTAAAATTGAAAAACTGCAACAATTAGAAACACTCATACTCAATGAAAACAATCTCAAATCACTGCCGCAAAGCTTAAGTCAAATGCCTGAGCTACGCCGTCTTAATCTCGATCACAATCACTTTGAAAAATTACCTGAGTGCATCTTCGAAATGTCAGAGCTGACTCACCTATCGATTGATGAAAATGATTTTACGGAAGAAGAAAAGGAAAGAATCATGGAGATCCTTCCTATTTGGTTTTAGTCTTTAAATCTAGAATTTAAATTTTGATGCGGGCGTTCGCTTTTCTTAAACGCTCACACAAAGTTTTCACCAAAATCTGAAACCACTTCGGCTGACCATCAAAAATTTTGTTGTACATTTCATGAGGAATTTCAATTAATTCACATTCAGATAAAGCTTTTACAGAAGCAGAACGAACTTCTTGATCGAGAAAAGATAATTCTCCGACTAGTTCTCCGGAATAGATATGGCCAAGGATCACTTCTTCAGTGTTACGACGACGAGTTACGACCATGGTTCCAGTTTGCAACCAATACATGTTATTGGACTCTTCACCTTCACGCATGAGATAAGTATCTTTTTCAATCTTAATCGTCTTTGACATAAAACCCTCGGCTAAACAAAGTGTCATTCATAAGCTTAAAGTAGTCTAAGAATTTTTCAACACTTGTTTAGCCGAAGTATTTCATCGGTTACTTTTCTAAAGAAAAATTTATTTTGTCGCCATTCCATGACGCTCTCATTGCTCCATCCTTCAGATTCCCTGCCAGCAACTCATGAGATAAGGGTCTGACCACAAGACGGTTAAAAGTGGCATTTAAAGGTCTAGCACCATAGGTTTCACTGTAGCCTAATTCACTTAAAACTTTCAGGGCACTATCATCCAATGTAAGGCTCAAATTTTTAGATTTAAGACGTTCATTAAGATATGCTAACTGCTTGCCCACCAATTCATGCATCACAGAACGATCTAATGCTTGATAGTGAAGCATACCATCGATTCTTCCTAATACCTCAGGTTTAAAATCGATACTCGGCGACTTCGAGTTTGAAGTCATCAAGATGATCGTATTTTTAAAATTAATAGTACGACCTTTATTATCTGTTAAACGGCCATCATCCAAAATCTGGAGCAAGATATCAGAAAAATCGTGGTGCGCTTTTTCAATCTCATCAAACAAAATCACACTGTAAGGTCGTCTTCTTACAGCTTCAGTCAACACCCCACCATCATCATAACCGACATAGCCTGCAGGGGCTCCAATCAGTTTTGCCACTGAATGTTTTTCAGAAAACTCAGACATATCAATTCTGATCATCGCTTCTTCTGTTTCAAATAAATATGCCGCAAGCGCTTTGGCGGTTTCTGTTTTCCCTACTCCCGTTGGTCCCAGTAATAAGAAAGAACCGAGAGGACGATTCTCAGCAGATAAACCTGCGTGAGAGGCAATTAATGTTTCTGCAATCTCATGAAGCGGATTTGTCTGACCATAAACTTTTGTTTTGAGAAATTTTTCAAGACCTAAAATATTATCTTGTTTGGTCTTTAAAATTTTCTCCACAGGAATCCCTGTTTGTCTAGCAATGATACTAGCAATATGTTTTGGCTTTAAGATCCAATCATGTCCATGAGTAGCCAATTCTTTTTCTTTAGCTGGAATTAATGAATATTTAATCTTAGAAGCTTCATCATAGTTTTGACTACGTTGAGCCACCTCTAGATCAAACTTCAAACGATCCAATTGATTTTTAATTTCGGAAACTTTTTTAAGCGTTAGTACTTCTTTTTCCCAATCCCTTTTTCCTGCATCAAATTCTTTTTTTAGCACTTCGACTTCTTGTAAAATTTCTTTATTGTCCTTTTCAACTTTGGCCAAAATCATCTTGGCGCGAATATCAGCTTCTAATTCAGCCAAATGAGTTGGCATCGCTTCAGCCGAAAGCTTGAGCGCTGATGCAGCTTCGTCCACCAAGTCTATGGATTTATCAGGAAGATGTTTATCCGTTAAATACTGATCAGATAAAGTAACCGAACTATAAATAGCTTCATCCGAAATTTTGATCCCATGGTGAATTTCTAATTTTTCTCTCACTCCCATCATAATTTCAATGGCATCTTCTTTCGATGGTTCGTCGACACGAACTTGTCGGAAACGTCTCTCAAGGGCAGCATCCCCTAAAATATATTTTTGAAATTCGTCTTGTGTTGTCGCCCCAATACAGTGTAGTTCCCCGCGCGCTAAGGCTGGTTTTAAAAGATTAGCCGCATCCATAGCGCCATCTGTTTTACCAGCGCCGACGAGTTGATGAATTTCATCGATAAATAAAATAATTTCGCCATTGGAGTTTTTCACGAACTTCAACAGATTTTGAATTCGCTCTTCAAAATCACCACGGTATTTTGTGCCGGCCATGAGGGACCCCATATCCATGGAGTAAACAGTTTTACCTTTAAGCACATCTGGTACGCCACCTTTCACAATCGCTTCCGCCAAGCCTTCTACGATCGCTGTTTTCCCCACTCCGGCTTCACCGACGAGGACAGGATTATTTTTTCCACGGCGTCCTAGGATCTCCATCACTGCACGAATTTCAGCCGTACGGCCAATCACAGGATCAAGCTTCCCCTGTTCCGCTAGTTCATTCAAGTTCACCAAGAAACTAGGAATTTCACTTTCCTCTGTTCCCATGTTCTGATTCAAAAGATTGTAATCAATATTAAGTTCCGGAAGAATTTGTGGTAAAAAACGAATTAAATCCGCTTCTGCAATTTCTTTTTTTCCAGCCTGAATAGCATGAGAAGAAGCCAACGTAATCCACTCAGAAAATTTAGGAGTAGCTTTAAGTTGATCGATCGTAATCGCGGTTCCGCTCACGGGAAGTTTTTTTAAATCTCCTTCGACAATGGATTTGTATTGTTTTAAATTGCGCGAGCTAAATGAACTGGGATTCGCTAAAAGTCCATAAAATAAATGTAATGGAACTAATTCAGTATGTTTCATTTTGAGGGCCTGTGCTTGAGCAATCTCCAGCGATCCCATAGTAACTTTGTCAAATTGATTCATAATTTCCTCCATTTACGAACAGCATTCTATACTTAAGTTGAGGGCAAATTTTTCCCTGTCAAGTCCCCTTCAGAAAAGATCGAGAAGCTAGGCATGAAAAATAACCATTTAAAAACTCTGCTTCTAGGTTTGGCCCTTTCTGTTGAGGCGTCGGCCACAACACGGCTGGTTTTAACAGGTTTAGATTTCACTGATGAACACGGTGTATTTTATTTAAAAAGTCCCGTCGAAAAAACCTACGTCAAACTAGATTGCCGTAATCTTTTTAATTACCTCTACTCTCGCTCTGATGCCAAAGAAGAACTTAATTTCGATTTTTATCTCGACAATAGCGACTGTGGTTACATCGCCGAAGAGGTGTATGAATTTGCTAATCCTGGTAACCCCGTTTGTCTCGACATCGACTTTGAAGAGTTCGGTATCATGCTCTATCGTAAGTGTGATAAACCTGATGATCCCTGATACTTAGATGATAAAAAACTGATCTATATCAGTTAATTTCCCCTGATTAATATCAATAAATTTTGAGCTGAAATTTTTTCTAATTCTTGGCATTATGATCCAAACAGTGAGGTCAAAAATGTCTCAAGAATCGTCAATTGTCCCAGCAGGACAAAAACTTATCCAGGTACGTAATAATCAACCAGCATTAACATCTCTGCAAATTGAAGTTGGTCACGTTATCAGCTTTTTTGTGATTATCTTTTTTATTGTTGGTTACAAAATTTGGGCAAAACCTAAGACAGCAAAAAAGGTTGAAGCACCGGTTAATGATAATTATCAAGTAAGCTTTAAGAAAATTGCGTAAGTAAAAAAGACAAGGTCACAATTTTTTCACCTAATACTCCCCTGTTGTTAATTAAGATGGCGCTACCATTTTTAACCACAAGGGGTTTTTATGAAAAAAGGTATTTTGTTTTTAGCTACGCTAACTTCACTTTCCAGTTTTGCTGGATTTGATATGGATGCTCAATGTAAGCTCACCATTCAAAGTCCCAATAATGGAGGTCGCTCAGAAGCTACATGGAAAACGATTCAACTCCACTCTGACGGAAACAATTCTCAGAT
>JBEIOQ010000096.1:0-9576 GCA_040377495.1 Halobacteriovoraceae bacterium | reverse complement strand
TCGGCAGGTGAGGCGAATGACTGCCGCGGTCGGTTTTCCTACTTTAAGACTTGTCCGAGTTGCTATTGGAGAGATAACATTGGAAGGATTACAACCTGGGGAGTTTTTGGCGATAGCCAAACCTTAATCGTCATAAAATTATAGGTAAACATGTCAACATCCAACGATCCATATAGTGCTCTCAAATATCCATCTTTCAGATTGTTTATTACTTATCGTTTTTTTCTCACCATTGCTTTGCAGTTAGAATCTGTTCTTGCGGGTTGGCAGATTTATGAATACACCAAAGATCCCCTGGCCTTAGGTTTAATGGGGCTAGCAGAAGTTATTCCTAATATTTCAGTGACATTGTTTGGTGGTCACCTGGCAGATATTTTTAATCGCAAAAGAATTGTTTTAATATGTATTGCCGTTTTATTTCTGGATACTTTAGGTTTATCATTTTTTAGCCGAGATTTTGGTCCTGTTTATCTTTATGCCTCTATTGCTGTTACGGGACTTGCCCGTGGCTTTCTTGGTCCTGCAGCTTTCGGTCTGATGAGTGAAACGGTTCCTCGTGAGCAATATGTGAATTCGTCAGCTTGGAGTGCGAGCTTGTGGCAAATTGCTATTATGTTAGGTGCGGGTAGTGCAGGATTCATGCTCCACTGGTTAGGTTATGCTCACAGTTATCTATTCTCTGCTTGTCTTCTTTTTGTTTCTTTCTTTGCGATTGCTCTGATTAAGTATGAATGGAAGGCACCTGAGCTGCATAAGGATTCCGTTTTTTTAAGTATCAAAGAGGGATTACAATTTGTTTTTAACGACACTCGTATTTTAGGTGCAATGAGCTTGGATATGCTGGCTGTTCTTTTCGGAGGAGCGACGGCGTTGCTACCGATTTTCGCGGAAGAGATATTGCATACAGGTCCCCAAGGACTAGGGATTTTGCGTGCAGCTCCTTCCGTCGGCGCTTTGCTCATGGCGATTTTCCTCACTCGTTTCCCACCAGTACATAAGTCAGGGCTTAAACTTTTTGCCAGTGTCGCTCTTTTCGGATTGTGTATGATTGGTTTTGCTTTTTCCCGTAATTTTGTTTTATCTGTTTTATTTCTTTTCTTGAGTGGCGCTTTAGATAATGTGAGCGTGGTGATTCGTTCCACCATTATGCAAACACTGACGCCACATCATATGAAGGGGCGTGTTTCCTCAGTGAATTCCGTTTTTATTAGCTCTTCTAATGAAATTGGGGCTTTTGAGTCAGGAGTGGCAGCAAAGTTATTGGGAACTGTTCCTTCGGTTTTGTTTGGCGGAACCATGACTCTCATCGTGGTCGTCTCTATGTTCCTCCTTATACCGAAGCTAAAAAATTTAGAGTTTAAAGATGTATAAACCACCTCTTGGTTTTCATCATTCTCATTGGGCAACGATTTACCCTGCGCTCTTTCGTCGAGTGCCAAAACTGCCTTTTAAACGAGAAAGAATTTATACTCACGATGCTGATTTTTTAGATTTAGATTGGTTAAAACAAAACAGTTTAAAATTAATTATTTTAAGTCATGGTCTGGAAGGATCTAGCCAGGGGAAATACATTAGAGGAATGGCCCAGACTTTTTTTCAAGCCGGATATGATGTCTTGGCATGGAACTGTCGCAGTTGCAGTGGGGAACTCAACTTAAAAGATCATTTCTATCATAGTGGGATGACAGTTGATCTCAATAGTGTAGTCGAACATGCTTTTGCTCTAGGCTACCAGGAAATTAATTTAATCGGTTTCAGCATGGGGGGAAATCTCACCATGAAGTATCTAGGGGAAGGGGATATCTATCCCAAGGCCAAGTTGATTCATAAGGGAGTCGCTATCTCGGCCCCTCTAAGTTTGAAGGCCTGTGCAGAAGTTTTACAGAAAAAGAGCAATCTTATTTATACTCATAACTTTCTCATGACTTTGAAAGAAAAAGTAAGAAGGAAAGTAAAACGGAATCCGAACTATCCCATCCCAACTTCGATTCTAAAAAAGATCAAAGATTTTCATGATTTCGATGAATTAGTAACTGCTCCTCTTGGTGGTTTTACGGGAGCGGAGGACTATTGGAAAAAAAATTCAGCGCTTTATTTTCTACCCAATGTGTCTACACCTAGTTTAGTCCTTTCCAGTTTTGATGACCCAATTTTAGGAGATGAGTGTTTTCCTCTTTTAAATACACGATTCATTAAGTACGATTACCAACACTACGGCGGCCATGTTGGGTTCACCCAATTTGCTCCTTCAGGAATGTACTGGAGTGAAGAGCAGGCCCTAAACTTTATTCGAGGATAGTGTTGTGAAAAAAATTTTAGCGCTGATGATTCTTTCTCTAGGACTTAATGCTCATGCCTTCTTAAAAGAAAAAGCGATGAACCTAAAAATTGAATTACCAGAAATTTATGGTGGAAATCATATGGGAGAAGTTCTTCTTTCACATGATGTGAATTTTAACCGTGTTGCAGATAGTGAGCCAATGCAAAAAATCGCAGAATTCATTTATGCCGAAGGTGGAAAAGAACAAGACGGGTTCGATCCTGCAGATGGAGAAGGCGTTTTGATTGGAAAAGATAAACTAGATGGTGTGATTGATACTGATTTAGTGAAAGTCAAATTTGAAACACCAAAATATGATGCTGTTAAAAAAGTAGACTTGTATCCACTACAATTAAAATTTCGTGCTTCTTTATTACAGAGAATGTTTAAACGAGTAAAAATGAACCTTACACGTAAAGCCGTCGATGGTAGTAAATGGATTGTTTACTATGATAATAAATTAGAAGTTGATGGTTTAAGCCTTAAGATCAACGCCCTTGGAAAAGTGCTGAAAATGGACCTTTTACTTAAAGGTGTTTTAGTAAAAAGTTTAAAGCTAGAAGAAATCGAAACGATTCCTGAAAGCCAATTCTAAATTCAAATCTTCAGAGGGGTAGGACCAGTTTCTACCCCTTTTTAAAATCTCCCCAAAATAATATTTGACCTACGGAAATCTTACGGATATGCTATTTGTAAGAGGAAAGTATGCTTACACGCAAACAAAAAGAAGTTTTCGATTATATCTGTGCCTACATAGATGAACACAGTGTGTCGCCAACACAAATCGAAATTAAAGAATACTTTGGTTTTAAGTCATTGGGCTCGGTGCAAGATTACATTAAGTACCTGGTGAATGGGGGCTATTTAAAAAATGATCCGAATGCGGTGAGAGGTTTAGTCCCTGCTGATCAACCAGAACCATCGGTAGAAATTCCTTTGTTAGGAAAAGTGGCTGCAGGGATTCCTATAGAAGTAGTAGAGGGATCAGAGACTATTCCAGTGCCTAAAACGATGATTCGTCAGGGGACCTATTTCGCTCTTACTGTCTCCGGAAAATCCATGATTGAAGATGGAATTTTAGACGGAGATGTGATTATTATTAAAAAACAAAATACAGCGAATAACGGCGAAACTGTTGTCGCGACGTTAGACCATGAAGCCACAGTTAAGCGTTATTACAAAAAAGCTTCAACCATTGAACTGCATCCTGCTAACAGCTCAATGAAGCCTATACAGGTTCTCGATGTTGATTTTCAAATTAAAGGAATTTTAGTCGGTTTAATTCGACGTTATTAGACCGTGGAAATTCTCCCCATCTCGAATGAGAAGAGTGAATTTCCATGGCCATTCCTAACGCGTTTAAAATCATTTTTGATCAACATTTGTTCATGCCTAACCATTGACACCTCTATCGCCCCTTGACTACCATTCCTCCATGCCAATTTGGATTATTGCCATCGAGTGGCTAGCTCGAATTATTCTTCTCCTTCTTGTTTGTCTTTCTGTATGGTCGATTGCCATTATTTTAGAGCGAAAGAAGTTCTTTCAAAATCTTGAAAACCAGGATTCGTTGGATGATCTGAAAAAACTTATTCACGCAGAAGCCAAAAACTCTCAACAATTAAAAACAAGCTTGCAAAATAAAGTTGGTTTCCGTGCCGCTGTTTTAAAAAATGCAGTTGAAGGAAAAGACAACGAGTCTGTAGAAAAACTGGTGAATAGTTTTGTATTGCTGGAAAAAAGAAAATTAGAAAAAGGTTTACCGGTATTAGGTACGCTTGGTTCGACCACTCCTTTTATTGGTCTTCTAGGTACCATCATGGGAATCATTGTTTCCTTTGGTCAACTTTCACAAGGGAAGGGGGATATGAATCAAGTCATGTACTCTCTAGCTGAAGCTTTGATTTTAACTGCGGTAGGTTTATTTGTCGCCATCCCCGCGGTTATTGCTTTCAATATCTATTCACGTAAGCTTAGAAGTCTTTTAATTGATGGTGAGTCGATTAAAGATTACTATCTTGCTCACAAGGGCTAGCCCGTGGCAGGTTCATCTTTTGATCCCGATAATCTCGATGGTTTTTCTGATATCAACATCACTCCTTTTGTCGATGTAGTCCTTGTATTACTAGTTATCTTCATGGTGGCTGCACCTGTGATGGTAAAACAAGTACTGGAAGTCAAACTACCTAAAACCAGTACAGGTGAAAGTAAAAATATTCAAACTCTGGGTATAAGTATTCTGGCCAATGGACAAGTATTGCTGAACGGAACACTCGTCACCGATGAACAACTTAAACTAGAAGCTCTTAATGCAAAAAATAAACATGAAAAAGCGCAGGCCTTAATTTCTGCCGATTTAAAATCTGAGCATGGTGCAGTCATTAAAGTGATTGATGTGCTGAAATCTGCTGGAGTTGATGATTTTGCTTTTCAAGTAGAAAAAGTACCGAATCCTTAAAAATATGGTCTCTCATTTTAGCCGTTCGTTAAAGACTTCTCTTTTTATTCACATTATTTTTTGTGCCACCTTTGCTGTGCTTTATTTAAACAAAAGTTCCACCACCATTTATGAGAAGGTGGATTTTACAGTTCTAGAAAAGAAGGAAGAAATTCCACTCGAAAATCTTAAAGTGATTGAGAATCCAACGGATAAAAAGGTAAAGCCTGCCATTAATCCAGTAGTGGCCCCTGCCCCTGTCAAGCCGGTGAACGAAGTTTTTGGTTTAAATCGTAAAGCCTTAACTGGTAACGCTGAAGGGGCCGTTGAAGTTAAGCAAGGAAATACCATTGCAAAGGAAAATGATAACAAAACATTAGGCAAAGATGATCCTGATTTTGTTCCCGCCGACGTTCCTGTGCCTGCAGAAGAGTACTTGGTAAGTGAAATGCCCAAAGTTTTATCTGAATTTCGGACTCCATATCCTAAACTCGCCAAAGAGAAAAATATTGAAGGCCCCGTCGTACTGGACATTATCGTCGATCAAAATGGAAAAGTTCGTTGGGCGAAATTAATTTCTGGACCGGGATTTGGTCTTAATGAAGCTGCCCTCGAATCCATTTATAAATTTGTTTTTAAACCAGCTCGTATTGATCAAGCATCAGTGGCAGTGAAAATTCGTTATGCCATCTTGTTTGTATTGGAGAAATAACTCATGTGGTTCATTTTATTATTAACCGGAATGTTGTCTGTCGAAGCGAAGACTTTAGAAGGACAACTCATTGAAAAGGGAACACGAAAAAAACTTTCTGACGTGAAAGTTTTTGTTCTCCCGCACAAACTGTCGGCGCTGACGGATGTGGACGGAAAATTTGTGATAAATGATGTCCCCGAGGGAGAGTTTCAATGGGTGGTTAATCAATCTGGTTATATTAAATACGAACAAACAGATAATACTGCCAATCCCATCTCTCAAATTTATCTGGAAAAAATTGCTTATAAAATTTACGAAACAACGGTGACTTCTAAAGCGAAAAAACGTGACGATGCTACACAAACTCTGACTCAAGAAGATTTTCTCATGATGCCAGGAGCTGGTTATGATCCGGTGAAGGCCGTGCAAAATTTAACCGGTGTGGCGCAAACTCAAGGTGCTCAGATTGTGATCCAAGGTTCAGCCCCTGATGATACGGGTTATATGGTGAACCAACATCAAATTCCTCTGGTGTTTCACTTTGGTGGTTTATCTTCGGTGGTGATGCCTAATGCAGTTGAGTCTGTCGATTATCTTTCCGCTGGTTATGGGCCGGAATATGGGCGTGCCATTGGTGGTTTGGTAGGTCTTAATACCCGAAGTCCAAAAACAGATCGGCTCCACGGTCTGGCTTATCTGGATATTTTTAATTCAGGAGCGATGGTAGAAGGCCCAATAAACAGCAAACAATCTTTTCTCTTTGCCGCAAGAAAGAGTTATATCGGAACAGTCTTGGCCAAAGTGCTAGAAGATGAAGAAGGTTTTAATTTTACCGTGGCACCTACTTTTTCTGATGTGACAGGTATTTATGAATATAAGATTAATGAAAATAATCGTTTTAAGTTTGATGTGTTAGGTTCTCAAGATGAAATGAAGTTTTTGATAAGTAAGCCAGTGAGTAATGACCCCAATTTGCGCGGGGATTTCTATAACCGTACTGAGTTCTTTCGTTTAATCCCTCGTTTTGTTCACGACTTTGATGCCAAATCAAGCCTTGATACTTCTGTGGCCACCGGTATGGACCGAATCATTGTTCGTTTGAATAATCAATATTTGGATATTAAGGCCAAGAGAATTACCACTAGAGCAGAATACCGTAGAGAAGTTTCACCTCGTTATAAGTTTTTTACGGGAATAGATACTCAGTCTTCGTGGAACGAAGTCGAAGTGAATTTACCAAAAGTGTATAATAATGGTGGCGTGAGTGATCCTTTTTCATCTGGTTCTAGGGCCGTGACAAAAATTGAGTCAAATCATGGTTTGTATGCTGCTTACATCCGCAATGAAATTAAACCAAGTGAAGAATCGAAATGGACTTTTTCTCCTAATCTTCGTTTAGAAACTTTTGAGAAAACAAAAGATAACTTAGTTTCTCCTAGAGGAAACGTTCGATACGCATTGTCTGAGAGTCTTAATTTACGTTTAGCTTCAGGACTTTACTACCAGCCAGCTCAACCACAAGAGTCAGATAAAAATTTTGGTAATGAAGATATTAAGCCTCCTAAAGCAATTCATGTGAGCACAGGTTTTAGTAAAGATTTTAAAGGAGGAAGCTCTGATGGATTTTTATGGAATAGTGGAGTGTTTTATAAGAAGTTAGATGATTTAATTATTCCATCTTCTAAGCTGGTTTCCCGTAATGGTTCGCTTACTGCCGAAAACTATAGTAACGCTGGTGAAGGCCGTATTTATGGTTTGGAAAATCAAGTGAAGTATCACTATCATGACTACACACTAACTTTAGCTTATACCATTTTAAAAAGTACAAGAGAAGAACCAGGCGTATCTCGCCATTCTTCTCAGTATGATCAAACTCATAACGTGAATTTGATTGGTGCTTATGAAAGAGGAAAGTGGACATATTCGACCCGCTTTCGCTACGTCACGGGGAATCCTTACACGCCAGTGAGTGGTGCGACCTACGATGCCGATAATAACGTCTATATTCCTATTCGAGGACCTATTTATTCCACTCGTTTGAATGACTTTATACAATTGGATCTACGTGTGGACCGTAAGTTTGTATTTGATAAGTGGCTATTATTTGCTTATCTCGATATTCAAAATGCCACGAACCATAAGAATGAACAACAAATCAATTATTCCTACGACTATTCACAAACGCAGGCAACCACAGGGCTGCCAATTTTACCGACGTTTGGGTTTAGAGGAGAATTTTAATGAAAACTTTATGTTTGTTAATCACCATCTTTTTACTTAACTCGTGCGGAGAAGATACTTTTAAAAAGGCGTTCAAACTACAAAGTTTACGTGTTTTGGCGGTGACTGCAGGGAAAAATGGAGCTCTTACTCAAGCAGAATTTGATCCGGGTGATACTGCCGTGGTGACGGTTTATGTGAGTGATGTGGAGTTTGCTCAAACGGTGACAGGAGTGATTGAAACTTGCTCTGATCCCGGTGTTTCATACGGTAAAGAGGCCAGCTGTGAGAACGTTGCTGACCGTAATACGAGTATTGCCAATATTACTTTAAATACTGCGAGTGTGTCTGGAAGAACCGGGGCCATGCCGAGTTTTAACGTGACCATTCCCAATACTGTTCTCTTAGGAAGATCGACGGCTGATCAATTCAACGGAGTCAATTATTTGGTAACTATTCGAGTGAGTACTCCTGATGGGCAAGCGATTCGAACTTTTAAACGCTTAACCGTAACGACGAGAACAACCAAAAACACCAACCCTACCTTAGGCACGATTCTTTTTAATGGAAATGCTTTTACTAGTTATCCAGGCGAAGGGGATTTGAGTCTTTCCACGACTTCGACGGAAGAGAGCTACCAATTTCAATCTGCTGGAGGTGAGATTACCAATCTTACTGAACAGTTGAATATAGCTTGGTATATCAGTGATGGTGAGCTAAGCCTCCCGGTTACCAAACGAGGAGAAGTGACTCGCTTTAAGCCGGGTGAAAAAGGAACTCTCACTGTGGTCGCTGTCATTCGTGATGGACGTGGTGGAATGGAGGTGGCAGTTAAGCGCGTTCCTTAGCTCTTAATGCCACCGATGAAATTTATTCTTCTGAGTATGGAACCAGGACATCAAGCTTACCTGCAATGCGATCCGATATATAATCCAATGATGGATTCATGGCATATGAGTGTACACCACACTGAATCTTTTTAATTTTTTTATGAGGAAGCTTTGGAGTTAATGTATACCAAGCTGAATGCTTCACGGAAGCTTCCATTCCTGGAATAAAAACTCCTTCAAAGTCACTGGGATGAATAGATTGAATTTTATTGGAAACAGTTTTCGGTAGTAGAAAACAACGTGGATAAATATATCCCTCAAGAACTCCTTCTAATTCAAAACTCTCCCTAAGCATGACGGCCTTAGCATTGGCAGGGATTGAAATGACTCCTGGGTCATATCTTTCAATGTCAAATTTGACATATTCATGATCTAAAAAAGGGAGATATCCTACGATATCGACGGCGAATGCATTCAAGCTAAAAAGACTTAAGGTTAAAGTAAAAGTTCTGATAAATGATTTCATAATGGCTCCTTGTTCGGTTTTTGATTTTTTCATTATAATTTCCATTGAAATAGAATAGGAATAAAAGAAGTAAGTTCCAGGTTGTGTTGTCTCCTGAGTTGCTTACAATTTTTTTTCCTGATTGACTTCGATATTTCTTAAAATGTGTTAACCGTAAAATATTTTAGGAGGATCTATGAAATCACTATTATTACTGTCTATTTGTTTTTCATCTGCTTTAGCTTTCGCTGGAGAGAAAAGAATCGTTTTTGAAGCAGCCATGACCGAAGCTGAACAAAATCAATGGAATGAAGGGAAGGGGAAAGACCTTTATAAGCCTACCATGGTTTGTAAAATCAAAAAAATCAATAAAGAGAAATCAACTCTTAAACTGAAGAATGTTTATGTAGCGATCAATGGAGATTCTTGGGGTAGAGAGCTTGAAGGGGTTGCCAAAGATGAAACAGTTATCTTGAAAAAAGGCGCCTATTTGGTTTTTGAAGATAAAAAAGGTGGGTTAACAGCTTCTAGTGATGGTTTTGATATCCATTTGGTGGGCGCTGGTTATGA
>JBEIOQ010000154.1:0-1718 GCA_040377495.1 Halobacteriovoraceae bacterium | reverse complement strand
GGTGATTTTCCAAATGAAGCCAGTTTTGTTTTAAGTTCTTTATATTTTTTTTCCAATGCTTTACGAGCATCACCTTGAGCTCCCTGGAACTCTTGGTAAGTCAATTTAATCTCTTCTAGCAAGGGATCAATCACATACTTTTTAAAATCTGCGATGACAGAAAAATCTAATCCCGAAAGATCGTCACCTGTTTGAATGGCCTTCGCTAACTTTTTTACTTCTTCTAACAGAAGTTCGTTACGAATACTTTCTAAGATTGCCTTATATTCTTGGTATTTTGAAATTGTTTCATCAGAAATGTCTCGGTAGCTCTCTGCTTTATTACAAATACCTGTAACATCATTTTCACGAAGTTTCTTGTCGCGATCATTAACGGTTAGAAGTTGTAGTTTGGATTTAGAAATAGGCTCAATGTAATTACAACCTCTAATTTCTGGAGCATTACTGGCCAAAGGTCCGTGAGAAACAAAAGATAGTTCACCTGATTTTTCAAAGGAGAAATCTAAAGAGATAGTACCAATCGAAGCTTTAGGATTTGGTTTTCCCTCCACCATTGCTTTTTCATTAATACAGGCAACAAAGTCAGAGGCTTTTTTACCGCCCTTAAGATTAACTTTTACAAAATAACGAACAGGATCGGATGAAGACATATCGATCGCTGGCTCAATCATGTCATTACATTCAGAAATCATTTTAGATGAAGTAATCGAAACTTTATTTGTTCCTGGAACTTCTTTAACAGTAAAAAAGTCTCCCGGACCAGCAAGTTTTTTAAGATAACTAAGAGGAAGTGTGTTTTGATTTTCTTTGGTAATTCCGCAAGATGAAACAGCATTAACATTCACCGGCTTTAATTCATCACCTGAATCGACATTCGTAACAGAAGAATTATCAGATCCACTAGAAGAATTTTGTTCTGCTAGTACTCCCTGAAAATCCCAATTGTCTTGGGCCATACTTGATCCACTAATGAGCGAAAATAGAAGACTATAAGTCGCTAGGTGGAGATTCTTTTTAACCATAACCGATATCCTGTTGAGGTTGAATTATTACTCTCTCAACGTTAAGTATCGGTAAAATGGTGATCAATCTTTAGTTTTTTTCAGGAAATTTTCTTAAAACTGATAGGCTAACGATATTCCCATTTCTCGGTAACGTTCACCTTTAAGTAATGAATATGACGGATCTCCGATGGCTTTGGTAAACTTCATTCCAAATTCTATGGCCAGTTTAGGTCCCACCCAACCTGCTCCCCAGCCGGTTCCTTTTTCCTGATTCTTTTTGTCGGAAAACACCCCACCACGGACATATAAATCAGCAATTAATTTGAATTGAACAGCACTTCTGTAGAACATGTTGTCGGCAACGCTTTTATTATAGTCTGAGCCAATATCTGCAATCAAGGTTGCAAAATCAAAAGCAACATATTGAAGACCCACTGAACCTTTAGTTAAATGTGCCTTCGATTTCGTAGGGTCATCTAGGATGGCCCCAATACTGAGTTGAGGCGAAACAAAATGCATCATCCCTAGTGAAAATGAATGATAATCAAAGCCTGCTCCTGCATTTTCTGTCGGTGTATTTTCTTTGGTGTATTTATAATTGATACCAAAGGAACTCTTATCAGTCATACTACCACCGATAGACGTGGTTATTCTTTTCCTTTTGTCACTACCTTCTACTTGATCAAAATAACCAACAGCTCCCTTAATCTTGTT